>DATARD010000047.1:0-77808 GCA_036264355.1 Thermoanaerobaculia bacterium | reverse complement strand
CCCAGGGATAAATCCCTGGGCTAGGTGCTGTCGCCCCTCCGGGGCTAGACCGGTTGCTATCCAGGATTCTACATCGCTATCCCAGACTATATGAATCCGGCGAGGCATAAATCCGCGGAAACCACGGCTGCGCACAGTAAGCCATTCTCTTTCAATGGCTTGCGCTCCTCCCCCAGGTCACCCCCATCCCCTGGCACGCTCCTTGGACTATTCCCCCTGCGAACGTTGACCCAGGAGGTGAGACGATGGCGAGCAAGACGTTGTTCCGGACGAGCCCTGGCAAGCTGGCGCCGCGGTCGAATGCGGTGAATGAGGCGGGTGGCGCGGCCTACGCGTTGGAGCCCCGGCACGCGCTCGCCTGCTACGCCGCGACGGGCTGCCTGTCGGCCACCTTCTACGCCTCGGCCGAAACGCAGCTCGATACGATCCTCGGCTTGTGCACGAAGGTCGAGCCGGAGTGGCTGGCGAAGACCGCCGTCTATGCCCGCGAGCGGGCGGTGATGAAGGATCTGCCGGCGCTTTTGACGGCGGCGCTCTCGGTGCGCAGCGCGGACCTCCTGCGGCAGGTGTTCCCGCGGGTGATCGACAGCCCGAAGATGCTGCGCAACTGCGGCTGCGCCATCCGGAGCTGATCGCCAAGGCGCGGGTGCTGCCGTACCAGCTCCTGGTGGCATTCGCGGCGGGCTCGGCCGGCTTGCCGGCCATCGTCCGCGACGCTCTCCAGGACGCCATGGAGGTGGCGCTCCGGAACGTGCCGCGGGTCGAGGGCAAGGTGTGGGTGTTCCCGGACGTCTCGGGCTCCATGCATTCGCCGGTGACCGGTGTCCGCAAGGGCGCGACCTCGGCGGTGCGTTGCATCGACGTGGCAGCGCTGGTCGCGGCGGCCCTGTTGCGGAAAAACCGGGACGCGCAGGTCGTGCCCTTCGAGTCGAACGTGGTGAAGGTGACTTTGAACCCGCGCGATTCGGTGATGACCAACGCGCAGAAGCTTGCGTCGCTGCCGGCGGGCGGCACCAACTGCTCGGCGCCGCTCAAGCATCTGAACGAGCGCCGCGAGAAAGGGGATCTGGTCGTCTACGTTTCGGACAACGAGTCGTGGGTCGACTCGCCCTGGTACGGCCGCTTCGGCGGCAGCGCCACCGAGACGATGCGGCAGTGGGAAGCGTTCAAGCAGCGGAACCCGTCGGCGCGGATGGTCGCCATCGACGTCCAGCCCTACGGCACCGTGCAGGCGAAGGAGCGGGATGACATCGTGAACGTCGGCGGCTTCTCCGATCAGGTCTTCCAGGTGATCGCCGACGTGGCGGCCGGGCGTTCGACGGCCGGGCACTGGGTGCGGGAGATCGCGAGCATCACGCTGTAAAGAGTTTGGGTTCGTGACGAATGCAGGTGGAACTACATGGTTTTGCGGGTTCGAACCCCGCCGGGCTCAACGGATCGAGACCGAGTTTCACCCAACCTTGTCATCACGATTTTTTTGATAGAACCAGGAGCCTGACCATGACCACCACCGACCTGCAGGCGAGCATCATCCCCACGGGCGAAGCGACGGCGATCCTGCCCGTCCATGGAGGCCGTTTCAAACCGATCACCGTGATCGGAACGGAAGCGATCCGCGGCACGTTCGATCAGCTCTGCCTCGAGCAGGCGATCAATTCCCGCACCGCGCCGGGCGTGGCCGAGCTGGTGCTCAATCCGGATGCTCACTGTGGCTACGGCGCTCCGGTGGGCTGCGTGCTCGCTTCGCCCACCCACATCTATCCGGGGCCGGTGGGCGTCGATATCAAGTGCTCGATGAGCCTCCTCCAGCTCGATCTCCCGGCCGCGGCGATCGAGGAGCCGGCGACGCGGCGCGCGTTGATCGATGCGATCACCGCGCGCATCCCGACCGGCGCCGGCAAGGGGCAGCAGAGCGTGCGTAAATCGCGCCGGGTGGATGCGGATCTCGGTCGGCGCGCCGTGATCGAAGGCGCGTCGGCGGAGGTTTGCGAAGCGCTCGGCATCCCGCCGGAGTGGGCCGCGCACTGCGAGGACTCCCACCACACCGGGCACGACGGAACGACGGATGCTCTCGCCGGCCGGCTCGACGTGCTGGGAGCCGCGGGCCGGCTGGCAAAATTCGCCGACAAGATCCGCCAGCTCGGCTCATACGGCGGAGGGAACCACTTCGGCGAGTGCGAGGTGGTGCGCGTCGCCGAAAACGACCGCGCGCGGCAAGCCGCCGAAACGTTCGGCATGCTGGACGGCCGTGTGGCCTTCCTCTCGCATTGCGGCTCGCGCGGCTTCGGGCACGATCTCGCGTCGGGGCAGTTCCGGTCTCTGCGCAGCAAATTCGAGACGTGGGATATCCCCATGCCGGGAGATGATCCGCAACTCGTCTACGCGCCGCTTGGCACGCCGGAAGCGGACGCCTATCTGGACGACATGGCGCTGGGTGCGAACTTTGCCACCCTGAACCATCTGCTGATCAACGCCCTGGTGCTTGAAGCGTTCCAGGAGGTTCTGCCGGGCGTCTCGGGTTGGCTGGTGTACTTTATCAGCCATAACATCGCGCGGCGGGAGATCGTCGACAATCAGCCGATGTGGGTGCATCGCAAAGGCGCGACCCGGGCTTTTCCGGCCGGCCATCACGCCCTGACCGGAACGCCGTTCGCCGCGACCGGCCATCCGATCCTCCTGCCGGGCAACCCGCAGGCGGGCTCGGTGGTGATGGTGGCCGATCCGGGCGCCGAAAAAGCGTGCTATAGCGTCAACCATGGAGCCGGCCGGGCCATGGGACGCAAAGCGGCGATGCGGGCGCTCGATCAGGAAACGGTCGACCGTTCGTTCGCGGAGATGGACATCCTGACCAACTGCCGGGCCTATCCCCGTGACGAGGCCCCGGCAGCCTACAAGGATTTCGACGCCGTGCTCGACTCGGTCAAGAAAGCGGGCCTCGCCTCCGAGGTCGCCCATCTCGCGGCCCGCTTCGTGATCAAAGACGCCTCGGCGGCGGACGACTGAGAGGACGACTGAGCTTTATGAAGACGCTCCACATCGACGGCTCGCGCGGGGAGGGCGGAGGGCAGGTCCTCCGCACCTCCCTCGCCCTTTCCATGATCACTGGCACGCCGGTGCGGATCGACAACATCCGCGCCCGCCGCGCCAAGCCGGGCCTGATGCGCCAGCACCTCACCGCCTTGCAAGCCGCGGCCCGCCTCAGCAACGCACACGTGGAAGGCGACGCCGTCGGCTCGAAAGAGATCACCTTCAAGCCCGCGGCGGTCACTCCGGGGGACCACCATTTCGCCATCGGCACCGCCGGCAGCACGACATTGATTCTCCAGACCGTCCTGCCGGCCCTGATCCTGGCCTCGGGACCGTCCCACCTGATCCTCGAAGGCGGAACGCACAATCCCATGGCGCCCCCCTTCGAGTTCCTCGACCGCGCCTTCCTCCCCCTCCTGCGAAGGATGGGACCGTCCGTCGATGTAAAGCTGGACAGGGCCGGCTTCTACCCCGCGGGAGGAGGCCGCCTGTCGGTGACCGTGACCCCGGCCGCCAAGCTCCAGGGTTTCGATCTGCTGGAACGCGGAGAGATCCGCAACCGGCGAGGCACCGTGCTCCTCGCGAACCTCGCCAGCCACATCGCCGACCGAGAGGTCCAGACTCTCGGCCGTCTGACGAATTGGGACCCCGCCAACTTCGAGATCCGCCGCGTCGCCTCCGCCGGACCGGGCAACGCCGTCCTCCTGGAGCTCGAAAGCGAAGCCGTGACCGAGATCTTCACCTCCATCGGAGAGATCGGCGTCAGCGCCGAAGCGGTGTCCGAACGAGTGGTGAAGGAGATGCGGACCTATCTCGTCGCCGACGTCCCCGTCGGCGAGCACCTGGCCGATCAGCTCCTGCTGCCGCTGGCTCTCGCGGGATCGGGGTCGTATCGGACGCTCCCGTTGAGCCTGCACGCGAAGACGCAGATCGAGCTGATTCCGGAGTTTTTGGATGTCCGGATTGAGGTTGTGGAGGAAGAGGGCGGGCGGGGATGGCGGGTGGAGGTATAATAGGCAGCGTCAAGGACTTCAGGTCTCGAAGGGGCCCCGTCCAAGGCCGCTCTGGCGAATGATGGACTGGAGAGTTCCGATAGCGACAGAGGAGTGGTCGGGAACGGGAACAGTCGTCGTCGAAGACTTGGTTTGGAGTTGCATCACGATGTGGCTGCCCCTTTTACGGACCTCCACAAAACCATGCTGCTGAAGAATCCGGCAGATCTGACGGCCGGAGAGCGGCCGCAGCTTACCCATAGACCGCTTCGAAGCGGGTGACGAACACTTCTCCATGCCGGCGCGCCGCGATCTCGGCGGGATCGGCGCACTCGAGGAACAACTCCACCGCCTCCTTCAGATTCGCGGTCGCCTCCTCGACGGTCATCCCTTGGCTGGCTACGTCGAGCTCGGGGCAAAGGGCAACGTATAGTTCCCCCTCCTTTTCCAGGATCGCCGTAAAGCTGGTCTTGTTCATCTCGAAGGGCTCCTTGTATCGGTCAAGTCGGACGAAGAGCTCTCCCGCCTTCCGGTCCCAGAGGTGCCCCTTGAACCCTCGGGAAGGTCGAGCCCTTCGGCAACCACCTTACCGATGACGACGGCTCCGGTAGCGACTCCCATAGGCGCATCATACTCCGAGTCGACCGCGCCCGAGACCCAGGGTTAAAACCCTGGGCTGGCGGCCCTTGTCCCTGCGGGACGGCGACAGCAGGCCCAGGATCCTTCCAACTCGCGGGCTCGTCCTCAGGATGACGGCGTGGCGCCTTCTGCTTCTCCATCAGATCGCTTGCGGGAAGTTTTCTTAGGGGCGATCCGCAGCCCCTGGTCTCGCCACCCAACCCCACGCACCCTCACGCCCCGCACCTCTTCCTTGCAATCGCCGGAAGAAGAGATGCCGGGGGTGAGGGCGCGCCATGATGGCGCGTCTCTTCCCCGGACAGACCCCGGACCGGCGCCAACGGCCGGCGGTCTGCCCATCTCACAGGATTCAGTTGTCAATGAACACCATTCTGCCTCGCCCAGGCTTCGGCCGGCTTGGAAGGGGCGACGGGCATCTTGCCCAGGCCCATTCCGCGCTGGCCTCCACTCTGCCGCGTTGCAGAAGTCCTGCGCTGCTTCAGATCCGCGTCTTCCGAGCTGACCTCGCCCGGGTCACGGCGCAATGGCGCCCACCAAGCCGCCGGAAACCTCTGATGCCCCAGAATCGCCCTGCTCAAGCCGTCAGAAGCTTCTGACGGCCCGGAATGCCGCTGCTCCAAACAGAATGACCTCCTGATGAACTGGAATGGCGCCGTTCAACGCAGAATCCATTCATGATGAACTGTAATTGATCTATTCAAAGCGTCATCCGCTTCTTGCAACGAAGAATCGAGCTGAACGAGCAATCATTGCGATGGATATGACCATAGGTTGGAACAAAAATCAAGAATCGATCTTGACAAAGCGTCGTCTGGATGGCACTCTAGGCCAATCCAGAATCTCTGGTCAGGGCGACCAGGACCGGCAGCTCTCCGAAGAGATTGACGGTTATGGCAGACGTATTGCCGGATTCAGGTGTGGCGAGGCAGGTGGGTTCATTGACAATCGAACAGTCATACGGAGGGGCTCGGGCCACCTCTCCGCATGGTTTTCCTTCCACTCCTCCGCGGAGAGCCGAGTCCTTCGGATCTCGCGGAGGAGGAGCTATATGGCGGAGTCGGGCACTCAGCCTCTCAGTCCAGGTCGCTGGCAAACACCGCGTGGAACCCCAGATGAAGCGGGCTCTCCAGCGGCAGCACCGCACGGGGACCGGCCGCGATGTCGAAGGCGTCGAAGACGAGGAAGGCGCTTTCGCCCCGCGTTGCGTCGAAGCGCTCGCAGAGGACGGCTCCCCCGCGTCCGGCGGGATCGGGCGCGAAGGCGGGCTCGCCTCCGAGGTACCAACCGGGCGGAGCCTGCCAGACGCCGCCCTTGCCGTTGACGGAGATGTGGACGACCTGGTCGAAGAACTTGCGGCCGGGGTGGCCGGCGGTGCCGATGTCGAGGATCCAGAGGTCCTCGGTAGGCAGCCCGAAGCGGCGGGGATCGACGGCCGGGAAGTCAGGCGCTTTCGTGGCTCCCAGCTCTCGGCGCTCGATCAGCTCCCCTTTTTTGAGGTCGACGACGAGGCGGACGGGACGGCCGGGGCCGACATCGGGGAAGAGGTTCGGCAGGGGCTCGTATTGATCGTAGACCGGACGGTCGAGCTCGACGACATCGACGGCGAGGCGGCCGGATTCGTCTTCGAAGGCGTTGATGGTGTGCAGGCAGTAGCTCTCCCCCACCGGCACGGTTGCCACGGCCTCGCCGGTCTCGCGATCGGCGACGAGGAGGCGGGTGCCCAGCTCGGGGCGCCAGACGAGGGAGCCCATGATCGTTTCGCCGGCCATCATCTTTTCCATGTCGAGGACGTAGGGGGCGAGATAGAAGCTGACGTGCCGCGGGCTCAGCGCGAAGTCGTGCAGCGAGCAGGCCCAGGGCAACGGCAGACGCTTGCGGGAGCGGAGAGCGCCGTCGGGGCCGAAGCGGTAGAGGTTGAGGACCGGCTGGGCGCTCGCGAAGGAGATGCCGAAATTCACCAGCTCGCCGGTGAGCGGATCGAGCTTGGCGTGGGCGGCGAACGGACTGACCGGGTTCAGGGCACCGCCGAATGTGTAGGTGCCTCGCGTCTCCAGGGTGTGCGGGTCCAGCTCATACGGGAGTCCCTGCTCGCCGAGGACGAGCAAGGTGTCGTGCCAGGGGATGACGCTGACGTTGACCGGCGACTCCAGGGCCACGCCACGCACCAGGCGGTCCCCCGGGAAGGCGGTGCCGAAGGTGCGGAAGAGTGCGCGGCCGGCTTCTTCTTCGGCGGTCCATTTGGCGCTGCGCACGAAGCGGGCGGTGAGATGCGGACCGTCCGCGGTGAAGCGGAGCGCGCTCACCATGCCGTCGCCGTCCAGCCAGTGGCGATAGCGCACGGCGCCGCGCTCGAAGCGGGCCGGACCGTTCACGTAGTAGGTGCCGCGCAGGAAGGCGGGCAAGGTGCCTTCGACGCGCACCGGACCGGAGCGTTCGGCCGGGACGAAGGAGAAGGCTCCTTCGAGCCCGGGCGCGAGGTCGTTCACCGAGCGCCCCCCACCGCCGTCTCCTCCATTTCCATCATCTCCTTCTGCGGCTCTTCGTTGCGGAAGCGCTGGAGCGACGGCGGCTCGAAGCTCCAGGCCCAGCGCTCCGTCGAGGAGCCGGCCGGCGGGCAGGCGGCGAGACGTTCCGCCATCTGCTCCGGATCGAAGACCAGCTTCTCGGGATCGATGGCGCCGACGAAACCAGGATCGGTGAGCGCTCGTTCGTCGCCCAGCACGGTGGCGGCGACGTAGGCGTAGACCCAGCGCGCCAGCTCTTCCAGGTGCGCGAGCTGGTCGTCGAGGACGCCTCGCGCCTGCTCCGGCGTCACTCCCACTTTATAGAAGCAGGTCTCAGCCGACTTGAGCGCCCAGATCTCGTAGAAGTCGAAATACAGCGGTCCGCCCGTGGGAGGCGGCAGGTGATCTTTCTTCCAGCCGTAATACCCCATCAGGAACTCCTGCATGCCGCGGTTGAGCGGACCGAGACGGCTGAAGCGCTGGAGGAAGCCGGGCACGAAGGCGCGGGTGGTGAACAGGTCGTTGATGAAGGGGAAGACGTAATAGGCGAAATAGATCGTCAGCTCCCAGACGTAGCGGAGCGAGAAGCACTCCTGATCGCCCAGCAGATCCTGGGCGATGGCGAAGCTCGGCACGTAGGCCTCATAAACGGCGCGCGACAGGCCTTCGTAGAGCCGCACCTTGCTCGCCAGCTCGCGCTGATCGTCGGTGAGGATGGCGTCGGTGATCAGGGTGTTGTAGATCGAGATCAGGTCGCCGCCCGGACTGTAGAGCGGATCTGTGAAGCGGCCGGCCTCGCCGCACATCGCCCAGCGCGAGGTGGAAAGGATCTGCCCGCTGTCGTGGGAGTAGCTGATGAGCCCCGTCTCGTAGGCGATCTCGCGATGCGGCAGGTCGCGGGCGAACATCGGAAAATGCTTGCAGATCCATTGGATGCATTTCGCCGCGGTCGACACCTCCTCGCGCGGCACACGCAGCGGATCGTAGACCAGGCCGAAGCTGGTGCGGTTGTGAAGGGGGATGACCCAGAACCAGTAGCCCTCGCCGCAAAAGTGATTGGTGGCGAGGAACGCCGGAAAGTGGCCGAGCGGCGCGCGGGTGGGATGGAGGCGGATCTCCTTCCACGACAGCTCGGTGAGCCGCTCGATGTCGACCAGACCGTCGACCCAGAAGAAGGTGGAATTGTGGCGGATCGGGCTGGGGCGGGTCAGCTTCCGCTGCTTGGCGAGCAGACGTCTGCGGCCGGTGGCGTCGACCACCCAGGTCGCGCTGCCGGTGACCTCGCCGTCCGGCGTCTGAAAGTGGAACGTGTGCGGTCCCGGCTCCTCGGGGGTCTCGCGGAGATCCACCTGGATGTCGCGCACCGAGCGGTAGAACGTATAGCGCGGATCGGCCAGGTTGCGCCGCAGCACCTCACCTTCGAACTTGTTGCGGTCGAGCTGATAGGTCGGGATGTTGGAGAGGCCGCGGATGAACGACTGGCTCAAGTCTTCGTAGCGATCGGCGCCGCGGCCCGACGGCCAGTAGAAACGCAGGTTGTACTTGAGGTAGTGCTCCTGGAGCAGATATTCCTGAAGGTCGAGGACCTTGCCGTAGTAGTAGCCGCTCGCCTGCACGGTAGCCTCGCCGTACTTTTGCTCTTTGGGCGGCAGCTCCTCCCGGCGGTCCACCATGATGATCCGCTTGGCGGGATGCGAGAGCAGGATCTGGCGGGCCAGCGTGAGGCCGGCCAGGCCGGCGCCGAGAATCAGGACATCACAATCGTTGGACTGCATATCTCCTCCGTCTTCCCCGCCGGATGGGCGAGGTCTCCCCGGACGACAGCCGCCGCGACCTGCTGGGCGGAGACGATCACCGGGGTGACACCGCCGCCGGGCCGGGTCCAGTGGCCGACGCAATAAAGGTTTCTGATCTTGCTCATGACATCAGGCCGGCTGTTGCCGAGCTGCTCGGGGGACATCTCCCAGCCCAGCATCGCTCCCTGATGATTGCGCGTGAACCGCCAGGCGGTGCGCGCCGAGGCGCTGGTTTTCACCACGATCCGCTCGCTGAAGCCGGGGATCAGCCGTTCGAGATGGGCGAGGGCGAAGTCTTCGATCCGGCGCTTGTGCGCGGGCCAGTCGGCCGTCGCGGCATAATCCATCTCCAGGACTTTCTGCACGATCACGATCTGCCCTCCCGGCGGCGCCAGGGACGGATCGTAGAGGGTGGAAGAAAATATTTTGAACCGCAGCGCGTCGAGGCCGACGCGGTCCATCGTCCAGGAATCCCAGTAATAGCCCTGCGCTTCCTGCAACACCGAATCCGGGATGCCGATGGTGCCGATGTGGATCAGGAAGCAAGGGAAGGACGGCCGCAGCGAACGCACCGCCGCGATCTCCGCCGGCGCGACATGCGCGGGCCCCAAAAGGTTTTCCAAGGTGAAGAGGAGATCGGAGTTGGAGACCACGACTCCGCTCCGCACTGTGAAGACGGAGCCGCACCGGGGGGCGCTGCCACGCAGGACTTCAAGCTCGACGCCGCGGGCGGTGCCGCCTTCGATTCCATCTTCGACCAGAATGTGCCGCGCCGCGGTGCTGGTCAGCACGTGGCCGCCGCGTTCCTCGAAACAGCGCGCGAGATCGTCGGCGAAAGCTTGCGAGCCGCCGCGCGGATAGTAGTTGCCCAGGAAGTAGGAGAGGCGGAGCATGCAATCGAAGACGAACGATGTGCGGCTCGGCGGCGAGCCCCAGTGCGGACAGTCGGCGGTGAGCAGCAGCTTGAGCTTGGGATCGCGAAACCAGCGGTCGAGGGCCTCGTGGACGGTGAGCGCGAGATAGGGGACGAGGCGGTCGAGCTGCGACAGGGGACGGCCCCGGAAATAATGGAGCAATCCCAGGAGATAGACCTCGCGCACAGTGGCGAAGAACGCGTCGAGGGCCGCCGCTTCGGCCGGGAAGGCGGCCTTGAGCTTCGCCAGATAGGAGTCGAAATCGGCGGGGACCGTGAAACGCGTATCGTCCGGAAAATGGAAGGTGTCCACCGGATCCATCTTCACCCAGCCCGTCTTCACTCCGAGATCGGCGAGGAGACGGCCGGTCAGCGTTTCAGGGCTGCCCAGCAGCGGATAGAAGTGGGTTGCCGCGTCGAACGTGTAGCCGGCACGGCGGAAGGTGCTGCAATAGCCGCCGACCATGTAGTGCTGCTCCACCAGGAGCACCTTGAGACCGTCGCGGGCGAGCAGGTTGGCGGTGACCAGACCGCCGATGCCTGCGCCGATCACCACCGCGTCATAGGTTGCATCGGGAGCCCGGCCGAGGCCGCGGAAGAGGCGTTTCACGACGCTCCTTCCTCGCGGTTCGGGGGCCGGTTGCGGCCGTACTCCTCATGGGCGGCGACGAATTCACCGCTGGCGATGGCTCCCGCCATGGAGAGCTCGCCAGCGAGGAGGGTGGCGGCGACGATCTCGGCGAGCTTCGGCGCGTGGCCAGCTCCCGCGCAGCCGAGCATCTCAAGACACTCACGGCCGGTGCCCAGGCCGGTGCCGCCGCCGACGGTCGCCACGGTGAGAGCAGGCAGGGTGACGCTGGCGTAGAGATCGCCTTCATCCGTCACCTCGAAACAGGTGATGCCGACGGCGGAGTTGGCGAGGTTCGCGACATCCTGGCCGCAGGCGATGAAGAGAGCGGCGAGACCGTTGGCGTAGTGGCCGTTGTAGCCCAGCGAGCCGGCCTGGAGGTGGCCGAGGACGGTGTGGCGCCAGACGTCGGCCATCTCCTGCGGCGTCGCATGCAGGTAGGCGCGCACGGCGCGGGCCGGCAGGCGGGCGCCGGCAATCACTTTCTTTCCTTTGCCTCCCGCGAAGAGCGAGCCGCTCGCCCGTTTTTCGGATTCGAGGCCGCTGAAGATGTAGTAGCGGGTTGCCATGCCGCGAGCCTGGTGCTCCAGGAGCCGGCGGCAGGCTTCGTCCGTGGCCTTGACGATCATGTTCATGCCGTGCGCGTCGCCGGTCGAAAAACAGAAGCTGACCATGACCTCGCGGCCGAGCGGGCGGGCCTCCAGCCGCAGCAGCTTGCCGTGGCGGGTGGTCGACTCGGCGGCGGCACGGATCTCGTCGATCCATCCCGGAAGCGCGCGGGCGAGGTCGGCCGCGGCGGCGACGTCGGCGCAGACGAAGACGGGGCTCACCCGGTTCTCGTCGACGTGGATGCGGACGGTGGCGCCGCCGGAGCGGGTGATCGCCACCATCCCCCGCTCGTAGGAGCGCACCAGGGCGCCTTCGGTGGTGGCGAGCGGCACGTAATAGGTTCCCTCGGCGTGCTCGCCGTGAACGAGGAGCGGCCCGGCGACGCCGAGCGGGACCTGCGCGGCGCCGACCGGATTCTCGATGTTTCCCTGCATCTGCTCGCCGGGGAGCGTGCAGGCGCCGACGTGGGTCAACGCGGCGCCGGTCTGCTCCTCGATCCAGCGGCGGCGGGCGGCGACGTCGTCTTCGCCGTACCCCTGCTGCTCCAGGCGGGGGACGAGAAAGGCGCCCTCACCCCCGGCCCCTCTCCCGGCTCCCCCCGCCCTTTCCCCGGGAGAGGGGAGACAAGCGTGAGCATGCGAGTCTTTTCCCCCCTCTCCCGGCGGATGGGGGGGCGATGGGAGAGGGGGGTCAGGGGGGTGAGGCTTCACTTTGCCTCCAGGATCACCGCGCAGCACTGGCCGTCCCAGGCGACCGAGTGCAGCAGACCGAAGCGCGGTTGATGATCCAGGGTGCGGGTCTGGGCGGCGATGCCGGAGAGGGGGAAACCGTCGTCGCCCGCCTGGAATCCCAGGACGCCCGGCAGCACACCGTCGGCGAAGAGGCCCAGGAGATCGACGGCCTGGAACGCTCCGGAAGCGCCGAGGGCTTCGCCGAGCATGGCTTTGATGGCGGTGGCCGGCACGTCCGCGAGGCCCGCGGCGGCGATTCCGAGCGCCTCGGCGCGGTCGGACCGCACGCCGCCGTTGGCCGACAGACTGAGGACACCCAGATCCGCCGGCACGATGCCGGCGTCGGCGACCGCCAAGCGGACGGCGCGGGCGACGGCGTCGGCGAAGTCGGCGGTGCTTGCCTCCTCCCCGTCTCCGGCAAAGGACTCGGCGTAGCCGCAGATCTCGGCCAGCACGTGGGCACCGCGGGCCGCGGCGGATTCGGCCTCTTCGAGGAAGAGCATCGCCGCTCCCTCGGCGAGCGCGAAACCGTCGCGCCGGGCGTCGAACGGCACGGTGCAGACGCTGCCGAGGCGGCCGGCGCGCTGGTGGCCGACGAACGATTCGAAGCAGAGCTCCTCGGCGCCGCCGGCGAGGACCGCGTCGGCACGGCCGCCGCGGATCAGGTCGGCCGCGTAGGCCAAGGCGAGGAGACCCGAGGCCTCGCCGGCCGCCACCGTCGAGTTGACGCCGCGCAGGTCGTGCCAGATAGCCGCCTGCCCTGCCGCGGCGTTGATCACGCTGTTGGCGAAGTCCATGGGGCTCGCGTAGGAGGGGCCGAGCTGCAGCGCGCGGCGGTCGAACTCGGCGATCGTGCGCACGCTGCAGAAGGTGGTGCCGAGAACCAGGCCGACCTCGCGCTCGGCACGCTTTTCGGCGGTCCAGCCGGAGGACTCGAGCGCCTGCTGCGCGGCCACCAGAAGCAAGCGGGCGGTGCGGTCCACCGGCCGAAGGTTGCGTTCGCCCAGATAGTCCTTGGGCTCGAACGGCCGGATCTCGCCGGCGTGGCGGGGACCGAGGTCGGCGACGTTGCCGGCCGTGTCGAGTGGGAACAGCTCGACCTCCTTGAGCGCGCTCGTCTGGGCGCACAGCGCGGTGTGGAGAGCCGCCGGGGAGTCGGCGATGGGAGAGAGGGCACCGGCACCGGTGATGACGACCCGCCGCATCTCAGGCTCCGGCTCGCTGAAAGATCACCGAGGCGTTGTTGCCTCCGAAGGCGTAGGCGTTGTTCATCGCCACCCGCACGTCGTGCTCGCGGGCGTGGTTGGGCACGTAGTCGAGGTCGCCGTCCGGCTCCTCCAGGTTCATGGTGGGCGGAATGCGGCCGGTCGAAACCGCCAGCGAGCAGACCGCCGCCTCGATGGCCGAGGCGGCGCCCATGGTGTGGCCGATCATCGACTTGATGGAGCTCATCGGCGTCTTCGCCGCCGCGGCGCCGAAGACGCGCTGCACCGCCAGGATCTCCAGGCGGTCGTTGGTGGGCGTGCCGGTGCCGTGCGCGCTGATGTAGGAAACGTCCTCCGGGCCGATGCCGGCGTCGGCGAGCGCGCGCTGCATGGCGCGCGCCGCGCCGTCCCCTTCCGGATGCGCGGCGGTCATGTGATGCGCGTCGCAGGAAAGGCCGTAGCCGGCCACCTCGGCGTAGACGCGAGCGCCGCGGGCGAGCGCACGCGGGAGCGGCTCCAGGACCAGCACGCCGGCGCCCTCGCCGGGGATCATCCCCCTCCGATTGCGGTCGAACGGCTGGCACCTTTCCGGAGCGATGGCACCGAGGCGGGAGAAGCCGGCGTAGGTGATGCGCGAAAAGGCGTCGGCGCCGCCGGCCAGCATGACGTCGGCGCGCCCGGCGCGGAGCAGGTCGAAGGCGTGGGCGATGGCGTAGTTGCCGGCCGCGCAGGCGGTGGGGATCATGGTGACCGGGCCCGCGAAGCCGACCTCGCGGGCCACGTGGACGGCGATCATGTGGCAGGGATAGAGGCCGATGAATTCCGGCCCCAGCCCGTCGAGCCCGCCGGCCAGGTAGCGGTCGTCGAAGCGCTCCACCTCGCGCGGCTCGCCGGAGGTGGTGCCCATGACAACGCCGGCCCGCGCGGCGTCGATCCCGGCAATCCCGGCGATGCCGGCGATACCGGAATCGTCGAGCGCCATGCGGGCCGCGGCGGCGGCGAGCTGCGAGGCGCGGCCGAGCTGGCTGGGATCGAGGATGCGCAGCCAGAGCTCGGGGTGGAAGCCCCGCACCTCGGCGCCGAGGTGGACCGGAAAGCGGCTCGAATCGAACGACTCGATGGGCGCAAATCCGCTACGCCCATCGAGCAACCCCTGCCACACCTCGTCGCGACCAATGCCCACCGGGGTGACGAGCCCGAGGCCCGTCACCGCGACACGCACACCGGATGGGCTCATCGGTGGACGACCTCGACCTGACCGGCCGCGATCTCACTCCGGCGCTCCTGCACCAGATGCACCATCTGCGGCAGCGTCGCGATCTCCTTGTAGCGCTCGTCGGGAAGGTTGAGCTGGAAGGCCAGGTCCACGTCGACGCCGATCTCCAGCAGCGACAGGGAATCGAGCTTCAGATCGTCGCGCAGCGAAGATCCGTCGGGAATCTTCTGCGGGTCGAGACCCGCGATGTTCGAGATGATCTGCTTGATCTTGGCGGAAACTTCTTGATCGTTCATTTCACCGTCCTCCTGGTCTCAAAGACTTCATGTCAACCCGGTTCACTGACTCTGGCGTATGCCAGTCTCCATCCGTTACACACATCACCTCCCCCCGGCGACGATCCCCTTCGTTTCGTCGATGAGGAGCAGGCGGTCCACCGGCAGATCGGCGAAGCGCTGCCGGACGCCGCTCGGCCACTCCACCTCCACCGCCGCCACCCGGCTGTCGCGGCCAAGCCCGAAAGTGAGGGCGAGATCACTCTGCGAGCAGTAGGAGGAGCCGCTGCGCACCATCCCCCACTGCTTGCCCAGGGCGCTCGTCACCCGCACCACCGCTCCCAGGCCGTCACGCGTCGACTTCGTCCCCACGGTGCGCACGGAGAGCCAGTGGTTGCGGTTGCCGCCGTCGTTGCGGTAGAGGTGCGGCGGGCCGCCGTTGGTGGTCACCAGCACGTCGAGATCGCCGTCGTGATCGATGTCGCCGTAGACCGCGCCGCGGGCCACCATGGGCTTGGCGAGATCCGGCCCGAGCTGCGCGGTCACCGGCGCGAACTTGCCGCCCCCCAGATTGCGGAACACCAGCGGCGCCTGCCGGTAGTGCACCCGCGGCTGCACGCGGCCGATCTCCTCCTCGATGTGGCCGTTCGCGGCGAAGATGTCCGGCCGGCCGTCGAGGTCGTAGTCGAAGAAGAACACGCCGAAGGTGAGGGTCAGCAGGCTCTCCCGCCCCACCGCCGAGGCCGGCGCCTCGTCGACGAAGACGCCGTTCCCCTCGTTGTGGTAGAGCGCCAGCATCTCGTTCGAGAAGTTGCCCACCAGCAGGTGCTGGCGGCCCGAGCGGTCGTAGTCCGCCGCGTCCACCCCCATCGCGCCGCGCGCGACGCCGTCCTCGCCATAAGCGACACCGGCCTGCAAGCCCTGCTCAGAGAACGTGCCGTTCTTCTGGTTGATATAGAGCTTGTTGGGCTGCGTGTCGTTGGCCACGAAGAGGTCCGGCCAGCCGTCGCCGTTGACGTCGAGCACCGCGACGCCGAGCGACTTGCTGGTCGGATCGCCCACCCCGGCCTTCTGGCTGACGTCCTCGAACTTGCCGTTGCCGAGATTGTGGTAGAGCTTCGACGAGCTCCCCTTGTACGACTCCGGCGTGCAGTAGGACTTGCTCGCGCCGTCGAGCGAGCACCAGAGGTCCTTCTCCGCGCTCCATTGCACGTAGTTCGCCACGAACAGGTCGGCCTTGCCGTCGCGGTCGTAGTCGAGCCATGCGGCGCTGGTACCGAACGACGCGTTCCGGATCCCCGCGGACGCGGTCACGTCCTTGAACTTGCCATGTCCCTCGTTGTGATAGAGACGGTCGCCTTCGAGCGCGGTGATGTAGACGTCCTCCCGGCCGTCGTTGTCGTAGTCCGCGATGGCGACGCCGAGACCGTAGAGCTCGACGTCGAGGCCGCTCCCCCGGGTGACGTCGGTGAACGTGCCGTCGTGGTTGTTGTGATAGAGCGCCGGCAGAGATTTGCGGCCTTTGGGCTGCCAGTCGCGGCCGTTGATCAGCAGGATGTCGAGCCAGCCGTCGCCGTCGGCGTCGAAAAAAGCGGCGCCGGAGCCCAGCGTCTCGGGCAGATATTTCTTGCCCGCCCGGCCGCTGTTGTGGATGAACCGGATACCCGCTGACGCTGTGATGTCCGTAAAGTGGACAGTGCTCTCGGCGGCGGGCGCCGCGCCGCGGGCCACGAGCGCGGCCAGGCCACAGGCGGCGAGGAAAAAAGCGGGCAGAGCAGGCTTCATGATCGATTCTCCCGCAGCGGCACGCTCTCGTGGTCGTGGATCTGCTGCCGCTCGTTGTTATCCTCCGGGCTGATCATCCGCTGTTTCGCGGTGATCGCCTGCGACGACTCCTCGGCCTTGAAACGGCGGAACAGCGCCTCCTCGCGCGCCGCCTTCGCGCTGTCACCCAGGGCGCGCCAGCAGAGCATCGCCGTATAGTGCATCTGCAAATCTTCAGGATCGATCATACAGACCCGCTCCAACACCGCCACCGCCTCGCGGTACTGCCGCTTGAGGAATAGGATACGCGCAATCTGATCGAGCACCACCCGGTCGCGCGGATATTTCGACTCCACCGTGCGCAGGGAGGCGAGCGCGGCGTCGTAGTCCCCGTCCGCTTTTTCGATCATCGCCTTGAAGAAGTAGATGCGCCCCAGGCTCGGATCGATGGCGAGGGCCTTTTGCACGTAGGGCTTGGCCGCCTCCACCTCGCCTTCGCGGATCAGCGCGCGGGCGACGTTGAGCCAGCCGTCGGCGTAACCCGGCTCGGCTTCGGTCACCCGTTGGAACGCGTATTCGGCGCCCTTCAAATCGCCCTGGAGGAGCAATCCGATCCCCCAGTCGTTCCACCGTTCGCGATCCTCCTTGCGCACTGCCGGCTTCCAATCGGCTTTGCCGTCTCCCAGCTCCAGCGTCGTCTCCGCCTTGGCCAGCACGAGGATCGGCAGATCCGGGATCTCCCCTTTGATCTGTCCCGAGACGTTGGCCGGAATGTTCGCTTTGTCGAAGGAGTATTCGAGATTGTTGAAGTGGGCCGAGATCAGCTCCGGCGACTGCCCGGGCTTCGGCTGGCCGGCATAGGCGAACCGGGTGTAATACCAGGCGAATTTGCGATAGTTGAGCTTGGCGGTCAGGGTAACCGGACCCTGGGCGTCGGCCGGGATCTGCATGCGGTAGTGCACGACGTCGGCGGCGCCGGGCGGGATCAGCCGCGTGTAGAGCACGCTGCGCGCCTGCCAGGCGTTGCGCTTGTTGATCGGGTTTCCTTCGCCGTCGAGTGCGTAGGAACGGTAGAAGTGCGCGCCCGGCTCGACCGGCCCCTTTCCGTCGTCCTCGGCCTGGCCGCTCCAGAAGATCACTTTCCCGGTCGCGTCCTTCGCCTGCAGCTCCAGCCAGACGTCGAACGCGTCCACCGTGCCGCCGGGGAAAAAGTGACCGATCGTCCGCGTGCGCACCACCGCGTCGACCCGCACCGTCGAGCCCGGCTTGAGGGTGGGACCGGCCACGTCAAGCGGCGCGGCGACTTTCCCCACGTCCCGGATCACCACCGGCCCGCTCTGCTCCGCCTCCTCGCCGACGGCAAACGTGGTCATCAGCTTGGGACCGGAGGCGTCCGCGGCCGCCCGCCGCAGCATCGGCGTCTCCCCCTTCCCCTCCTCCACCGGCGACGCGGCGAACAGATCCACTGTGATAAAACCCGATTGCAGAAACTTCTCCTCCGTCTCCATCTGTTTGGTGTCGTGGTTGACGAAGGCGAGCGCCGTGTTGGCCGCCGGGAAGCGGTGCGAGTGCACCTGGCCACCGCGGTTGCCGGGGTCCTGCGAATCGACCAGCGGCATGTGGCAGTCGGCGCAGGTCTTGGTCGCCTTCGGATAATAGAAGGAACGCGCGCCCTGCCCCGACACGCCGCTCGCCTGCCAGTTGTCATAGTCGTTGAAGCCGCGGAACCAGCGGTACGAGTTGACCGGCACGTCGAGATGGACCTTGTGGCAGGAGGCGCAGAACTCGGCCGAGTCCATCCTCATGAACGGCTTCATGAACGTCCGCCGGTGCGGCTCCGGATCGAGATAGGTGAGGAAGTGATCCGCCGCCTTGATCACCGGGTTCTTGCTGTTGGCCAGCTCATGGAGCGGCGGATATTCGATCGTGAAGCCGCCATTGCCCATCGAGCTGTCCACGTGGGTGATGGCATGGCAGGAGGTGCAGGCGAGACCGGCGTGCGCTTCGGGAGTGTCGAGCTGCTGCTTGATCGGGCGCTCGAAACGGCCGTTGAAGAACACCGCGTGATCGTGGCAGCCGGCGCACCATTTGCTCGGCTGCGGGCCGACCGTGTCCTGCATGTATTCGATCGACTTGCGGTAGAACTGATTGTTGAACGACGCGAAGTGGTGCGCCGAGCTGTTCCACTGCGCATAGATGTCCTTGTGACACTCGCCGCAGGTGGCCGAGTCCATGAAGAAATTCGACGGAATGATGCCGCCGACGTTGGTCTTCGCCGACGAGGGGAAGAACGGCGACTTCGGTCCGCCGCCCTCTTCCTGCATCGAGGCGGGAACGATCAGCGGATTGTGGATGCGGTCGTCCGGATTCGGATGGCTGCGCCGCCAGAGAGCTGCCCCGGCCGGCAGCAGCACGAGCAGGGCGATGGCCGCGGTGAGCGCTCGCCGGAAAGATGGAGAGGCTCGCCGCACCGACCAGACGGCGAGAGCGGCGACTCCCAGCCCGGCGGACGCGATATGGGTCCACAGCACCCAGCGGTATTGCAGGAGATTGCCCTCGATCGTCAGCCAGAGACCGGCGGCGAGGGCGACGCCGAAAAGGACGATAGCTGCGGTGAGACCGGTGCGCAGCTCAGGGCGCCGCCAGAGCAGGATCGCTCCGGCGATCGCCAGCGCCACCCCGAGAACGAGGTGCAGCAGCACGTTGGCCATGTAGAACACCGTCGGCGCGGCGAAAGCCGCCAGGTAGGCGGTGTTCACCAGCAGCACGAGAAACAGAATCGTGATCCATCGAGTCAGCTTCATGGCTCCTCCTGACCGCGCAACGGGTGGACCAGGCGCAGCGCGGGACGGGTGTTGTACATCTCCCGGTAGAGGGTATGGATCGAGTCGTTTGGAAAATGCTCCTCCGGCGGATAGGGATACCTGGACATGCCGTGGAACGGGAGCGGCTCCACGGTCTGCGAGAAGGCGGTGTTGGCGTCGGCGTCCTTGGCCCAGCCGTCGACCAGGAGCAGGAAGTCGCGGCGCCAACCCGCTTGGAGCGGCGGCAGGGCCGCTGCGTCGAAGGTCAGGCGGACCTCGTCACCGGAGCCCAGGATCACCAGCAGATCGTCCACGCCGGCAAGGAGCGGGCGGACGTCGCCGTAGCGGGTGTAGAGGCCGGGCGTGGGGTTCCAGGTCGTCATTCCCGCCACGCCGGCCGGCATCCAGCTCTGATAGTCGAATTGTTCGGGCTGGCGGCGCTCTGGATCGATCACCGGCCGCGAGAAGCCGCGGAAGCGTAAATCAGCCGTCCGTGGAACGAGCTCGGTCTGCATCACCTCCGGCGGCCCGCTCTGCTCGGCGAGGAAAATCTCGTCCCAATAGACGCAGAGACCGGTGACGATGCGCACCTCCCGCGAGGCAGAGAGGAACTTGCCGGTCAGATCGACAGCGATCGTCTTCGGCTTGCCCGAAGGCATCCCCATGTCCTCGATCACCGTGCGCCACTGCCCGGCCGCGTCCTTGACCTGAAGATAGGGGAAGACGAGGCCGTCTTTGGATTCCTGCGCGGCGCCGAGGAAGGTGCTGCCGTCGGCCCAATCGACCCAGCCCGAAAGGATCAACACAGCGCGGCCGTCCGGCGCCGCACCTTTGAAATCGAGATCCAGCGTATGCAGCTCGGCGACTCCGGCGGCGTTGTGCCGGAAGCCGTCCGGATAGGTGTTGTCGCGCGCCAGAAGTCGCGGCAGCACATCTTTCCCGTTCCCGTCGCGGGCGGCCGAGGGATAGATGCGCCGCTGCACGCCGAACAGCCTGTACTCGGGAAACGGCGGGCTCTTGAACTTGTCATTGGTAAAGATTTCTGTGTCCGTCGGATGATCGAGCGCCAGCAGATGGACCGCGTCGAGATAGGACACCTCGCGCAGCTCTTCGGTGATCCGCACCTCGTACCTGCCGTCCTTGACGGCGAGCGCTTCGCCGGGGATCTGCACGTATTCGTCATGATCCACCGGAAAGTAATTGCCGTCACCCGAGCTGGCGCCGAGCGGCGCGACGCCGAGCACGTCGGTGATGAAACGGAACCCGGCACCATCCCAGGTGAAGATCATCGGGCACGAGCCGGAGAGGCGCGGCGCTTCTTTGAATTTGTGCGCACCGGCGGCCTGCTTCGTTTCGTTCTGAATGAGGCCATTGGGCCAGGTGATGCGGACCGTGTCGACGCTCTGTCTCTCCCCCAGGCCGAAAACGAGCGGGACCCCGGCCCAGGCCTGCTTCTGGAAGCTCGCGCCTGCCTTGACCTCCACGGAGGCGCCGGGAGCGAGCTTCAGATTTTTCACTCCTTCGAGCGTCACGGAGATCCAGCGGTTGTCGGTCACGGTTTCGTTATGCAGCCGGCGCAGGATGCCGTCGGTTCCGACGGTGGCGAGGTCGGTGCGGCCGTCGGCGTCGAAATCCGCGGCAGTGATTGCAACGATGCCAGGAAGAGTCATCAGATCGCTTACGCCCTGGTTGGTCAGGTCGGCGAAGACGAAGGGACCGGACGCGGTGGGACTGGCCTCCGCCTCGAGCTTGCCCCATTGGCTCCGCCGGTTGTGCAGCATGAGGACCCTCGCGGGCACGGCGGCCGCGAGATCGGTCCAGCCGTCCTGGTCGGTGTCCCAGGCGGTCAGCCAACGCGCTCCCGCGGGCAGACCGGGCAGCTCCTCCGCCACATAGAAGCCGCCGAGGCGATCGTGGTAGAGGACGCCGGGACGGTCGGCGTAGGAGACCACGAGGTCCCGCCCCTGGGTGTCGGAGACAGCGTCGAGCACGACGCCGGCGATCGCCTTGCGGCGCGCGAACGGGAAACGGGCGGTTTCGTCGCTCCAACCGGCCGCCCCCTGGTTGCGCAGCAGGGCCGAGCGCTCGCCGAGCAGAATGAGATCGAGATCGTAATCATGATCCACGTCCAGCCAGATCGCCGCCGCGAACGGTCCTGTCGGAAGAGTGGCTGCGACTCGTGCGAAATGTCCGCCGCCGGTATTCTTCCAGAGCGACGGTGACGGATTGAGCACGCAGAGATCGGGCAGGCCGTCGTTGTCGAAATCGCCGGGAACGACAGCGATGACATTGCGCAGCTCTTCGAGACCGGTCGCCTCGATTCTCACCGTTCCGCTCCGGAAAAGGAGAATTCCCTGCTTCGACCAGGCGAGCAGGTCCGGCACGCCGTCGCCGTCCGCGTCGAGGACCGCCAGGCCGGCGGTGACGGAGTCGAGGCCGCGGGCCAGCTCTGTGGGCGTGAGCTTCAGCTTCGGCGCGGGTTTCCTGCCGGCGGCGGACTTTTCCGTCCATGGCGTGATGTCATCCAGCACTTCCGCGTACCAGCTCCACTCCAGGTCCTCGGGGACGGCGGCGCCTTCCTGGCGCGCTTTGTTGGCCTTGAAACGCTCCAGCTCTTGCGCCGCCTCCTCGGCGCGGCCGGCCTGGCGATACGCGTTGTAAAGCTGAAACCGAGGACCGGCAAGATCGGGACCGAGGCGGGCCGCCGTCTCGAACTCCCGCAGCGACGCCTCGGGTTTGCCGGTCAGCTTGTAGAGCGTGCCGAGGTTGTAGTGGGTGACCGGCTCGTCGGGCACGCGGGCAGCCATCCCTTCGAGCTGGACGATCGCCTTGTCGTACTTCGAATCCTTTTTGAACGCGATCCCCAGGTTGAACCAGGTGTGCGGCAGCTCCGGCGCCTGCTTCTGCACCTTCTGAAGCTCGGCGATCCCCTCCTCCACCTTGCCCGCCTTGAGCAGGGCGAGGCCGTAATTGAGGCGCTCGCGGGGAGAGTCCGGCGCAAGCTCCAAAGCCTGCTTGAATTCCGCAACCGCTTCATATTGCGTTGTCGGGTTTTCGTAGAACGCTTTGCCGAGATTGCGATGGTGCCAGAGGAGCTCCTCCTCCGCGCCTCCGAGGAGCACGGCCGGCAGGAGAAGAAGGATGAGCCCGAGGCGCCAGATCACTTTGCGGTTCCCTCCCCTTCCTTGAGCGTCGAAATCTTATCGACCGGCACCGTGAAGCTTTCCACCCGGCCGCTCGGCCAGCGCACCACCAGCGAATCGATCCTGGTGGCGGTACCCAGTCCGACATGCACCCGCTTCGAGCTCTGGCTCGCGTAGCCGTTGCCGCCGTTCACCTCTCGAATCCAGGTGTTGGCGCCCGCTCGCACCGTCACACGGGCGCCGATCGCATCGCGGTTCGACTTCGTGCCCACCAGAGTCAGCTCGATCCAGTGTCCATGCGGCGCCGAGACGCCATGATAGAGCAGGGAGGGCTGATCGACATTGGTCTCGTAGAGATCGAGCAGGCCGTCGTTGTCGAAGTCCGCCACGCCGATCCCCCGGCCGTCGAGATCGTTGGCGACGCCGGCCTCGGCGGCCACCTCCTTGAAGGTCTGATCTCCCAGATTCCGGAAGAGCTTCTTCTTTTGATGGCCGCTCCAGCTCATGTCATGGATCGGCGGCCAGTTGTTCACATCAGTGAAATCGATCCCCGGCGTGACGATCATGTCGAGCAGCACCGGGATATAATTCTTCGGCCCCGCCGAGCGCAGGCCGTTCACCACGAACAGATCCTCCCAGCCGTCGTCATCAAAATCGCCGAACTTGGCGGCCCAGCCCCAGAGAGTATTGCAGGTGCCGCTCTCCCGGGCCAGATCGGTGAACGTGCCGTCCCGGTTGTTGTGCCAGAGCATGTTGCACTCTTTCATGTATTCATCGGTGATGTTGGTGACATAGATGTCCAGCCAGCCGTCGTGATCGTAGTCGGCGAAATCGACGTTCATCCCCTTCTTGGTGTCGAAGCCCACCGCCGTCTTCGTGACGTCGCGGAAGGTGCCCCCCTGATTGATGAATAGATGATCGGTGCCGTAGTCGTCGGCCAGATAGAGGTCCTGCCAGCCGTCGTTGTTCAAGTCGGCGTGGCCGACGTCGAGGGTCCACTGGGTGTCTTTCGCCAGACCGGCCTGCTCGGTCACGTCGACGAAACGGAGATCCGAGGAGCCGGGCGGCGTCACGTTCCGCCACAGGGTGACGCCACCGCCGTTGTCCGCGGCGTCGAGATTGTTGGGCAGCACGTGCGGCGTCGGGAGATCGATCAGGTTGACGGGCGGAAAATAGTTGCCGAACAGCAGATCGAGACGGCCGTCGTTGTCGTAATCGAAGGCGATGACGGCGATCGTGTTGGCGAATTTGTTGAGCCCGGAGGCCGCCGTGACGTCACGGAACTTTCCGTTCCCCTCGTTGTGATAGAGGATCGGCGTGCCGAAACGGGCGACCAGGAGATCCGGCCGGCCGTCGTTGTCGGCGTCGAACCAGATGGCGTCGGAGACGATCGAATGCGGATCGTTGCCGCCTCCCACCCCAGCCTCGGCGGTGACGTCGGTGAACGTGAGCTTGCCGGTCTCGGCGAAGTTGTTCCGCAGCAGATGGCTGGTGCGGCCGGTGCCGGAGTCGGTGATGAACAGATCGTCATCGCCGTCGCCGTCGAAATCGCCCACCGCGACCGCGGCACCGCCGGAGGTGAACATGCCGAGCACGTCGGCGTTCTTGCCGGTGAACTTGTGGGTGTGGTGCACGAAACGCGCGCCAGCTTTCTCGCCGATCTCCTCGAAACGGATCGGCGCCGCGACAGCGAGAGACGCCGCGAAAAGAGCCAGGGCCGCCAGTACGAAACGGCGCACCATCAATCCCCGTCCAGCAGCGGTTTGAGATCGGTGTCCACCCGCTTGTTGGGATCGAGCTGATCGTCGATATAGGCGGTCAGCTCGTCCCCTTCGTGAGCCAGGCGAGCCTGGAGCTGCGCGTCGCCGGGGAAGAGCTTCAATCCTTCCTCCCAGGCCGCCCGTGCTCTCTCCGGCTGCTCGGTCTTCCAGTAGGCGTCGCCTAACGCCACGAACGAGCGGGCGTAGACCCGCTTGAGCTTTTTCGCCTCCTGCGCCTCCTTGCGCACGAGCCCCACCGCCTCTTCGAGATCCGCGACGCCCAGCGGCGCGCGGCCGAACACCTTGGGCCAATAGAGATAGCTGTTACCGCGCGTGTAGAGGGCGAGCCAGCTCCGCTCCAGCTCGATCGATTTCGAGAACTGCTTGAGCGCGTTGTTGGCCAGAATCACCTGGGTGATCGAGCCCGCGGCCGGAATCTTGTCGACGATGGCGTAGCCGTAATTGAGCCAGGCATGCGCCGACTGCGGATGATCCGCCACCAGCTTCTCAAAGAACGGGATCGAGCGATCGTAAGCGTTCGTCTTGATCACCGCCATGCGGTATTCGCTGGCGGCGCGCAGGCTGTCCGGGTCGGCGGCGAGCGCGCGCTCGAGATCGTCGAGGGATGCCTCGCCCTCGACGATCCGCACGATGCGATCGACGGGTGGTTTTTCGATCACCTGCCGCCGTCCCGACGGCCAGCGGATCTCCAGGCGGTCGGCGCGGTCAGTCGCTCCCAATCCGAAATAGGCCCGCCGGGTGCTCTGGCTGGCGAAGCCGTTGCCGCCGTCGACGAACCGCAGCAGGGTCCGCCCGCCGGCGGTGAGCCGCAACTGGGCGCCGATCGCGTCGCGGTTGGAGGCGCGGCCCTCGAGGACGAAACCGGCCCAATGCGCGGCAGGAGCGATGTTGTGGTACAGGAACGGCTCGGCGTTCGCATTGGTCACGAACAGATCGAGCCGGCCGTCGTTGTCGAAATCGGCCACGGCAATACCGCGGCCGTCGCGCGTCGAGTCGAGCCCGTGCCGCGCGGCCTCGTCCTTGAACACGCCGCCAAGGTTGTGGAAGAGTTTTTTCTTCTGGTACCCGGAGAGGCTCTTGCCGCCCATCGGCGGCCAGTTGCGCGCGTCGGTAAAGTCCACTCCGGGGCGGACGATCATCTCGAAGATGTCGGGAACGTAGCTCTGCGGTCCGGCCGACACCCAGCCGTTGACGACGTAGAGATCGAGCCAGCCGTCGTTGTCATAGTCGAAGAATTTACCGGCCCATCCCCATCCTGTATCGCGCACCCCCGTCTCCGCCGCCACGTCGGAGAACGTCAGGTTTCCCCCGTTCCCATTTCCATTGTTGCGCCAGAGAAAATTCCCCTCGCGCAGGTAGTCATCGGTGATATTGGTGACGAAGACGTCGAGCCAGCCGTCGTTGTCGTAATCCCCCCACTCGGCGTTCATCCCCTTCTTGGTGTCGATGCCGATCACCTCTTTCGTACGGTCGGTGAAGGTACCGTTCCCATTGTTGAGGAAGAACCGGTCGGTGCCGAAATCGCAGGCGATGTAAAGGTCGTCGTCGCCGTCGTTGTCCGCGTCGCCGTGCCCGAGGTCGAGGGTCCAGCCCGAGACGTGGATGCCCACCTTCTCCGTGACATCCGTGAAGGTGCCGTTGCCGTTGTTGTGGAAGACGGTGACGCCGCCGCCGTTGTTGGCGGTCTCGAAGCTTTCCGGAAAGAAGCGCGGCGTGTCGGGATGGAAAATGTTGATCGGCTGGAAATAGGAGCCGACGAAGAGATCGACATGCCCGTCGCGGTCGTAGTCGAAGGCGATGGCGGTGATCGCGTTCAGATAGCGGTCGAGGCCGGCCTCGCGGGTGACGTCGCGGAACTTGCCGTTGCCCAGGTTGTGGTAGAGCTTGTTGTGGCCGAAGCGGACGAGCAGCAGATCGGGCCGGCCGTCGTTGTCGTAGTCAAACCAGAGCGCATCGGCCGAGGCGTTCTCGGCGTCGTTGCCGTCGGCCACGCCGGCTTCGGCCGCGACGTCGGTAAAGGTCAGCTTGCCGGTCTTTCCGAAATCATTGTGGTAGAGGTGGTTCTTGCCGTTCTCCGCGGAGTCGGTGACGAAGAGGTCCTCATAGCCGTCGCCGTCGTAGTCGGCCACCGCCGCCGCGGCGCCGAGCGCCGTGTAGCCCGCCATGATCGCGGCGTAGGGATTGTGGAAGACGCGATTGGAGTGCTTGTGCGCCAGACCGGCGCGCGCGGTGACGTCTTCGAACCAGCGGTCCGCCGGAGCGGCAGCGATCAGAATCATGGCGAGCAGGGCGCCACACACCAGACGGGCCGGCCTCACAGCGTCGCTTCCTTGAAAATCGAGCCGAAGAATACCGACTTGCGGCGCGCCAGCATGTCCTGGATCGCCGCCTCCATCCGTGCGCGGACCATGGCGCTCAGCGCCCGCACCACCGCCGGATCGTCCGCGGCCTCCGGCGGATGCATCGTCTGCACAGGGATCGGCTCGAGGAACCAGGTGTGCCACTTCGACGGGAGTGGAAATCCGGGCAGTGGAAACGTCGGAGTGATCGGCAGGTACGGCCATTCGGCCACCCGCCGCACCAGGCGCGAATTGATCCGGGCCAGGATCGGATAGGTCTCGGCGCTTCCCACGGTCACGAAGGGAACGATCGGCGCCCGGTTGCGCAACGCCATCTTGACGTATTCGTCGCGGCCGAAACGGCCCAACCGGTAGGCGTCGCGGTACATCGTGAAGGCGCCATGGATCCCCTCCGGAAACATGCCGAGGATCTCGCCCTGGCCGAGCACCCAGTCGGCGTTCTCCTGGCAGGCGAGAAGGCCGCCCAGCTTGGTCATGTAGTTGGCCAGGAACGGAAACTTGATCAGACAGGGATGGATCAGAAAACGCGGGATGCGGCCGATCTCCCGGCGCAGCAGATGGAGCGCCATGACGCCGTCCCACGGCATGAAGCCGCGGTGCACGCCGGTGAGAACGGCCGGTCCCTGCCGTGGCACGTTCTCCAGCCCTTCGTGCTCGATCCGCCAGTAGATGTCGTGGAGAAAATGGAACAGCGTGCGCGAATACGCGGCGATATAGCCGGTGTCGAGTCCGTAGGGATCGAAGCTCGGACAGGGAGCAGCGGTGACGTCCAATGTGTCGAGCAGAGCCTCGGCGCTCGTCTTCATCGGCTTGAAACCGAGCTCGTCGGCGATCTTGCCGCCCGAGACGGTCCAGTTGTGGCGAAGATAGTCGAGCTGGGCACCCCAGCGGGGAAAGGCCACACGCCGGACTCCCGCCAGACGGAGCGCTCCGCGGACCGGCATGGCGCCGGCCGGCGCCACGTGATAGAGCCCCGGCCGGCCGGCTCCACGCTCCAGCGCGCAGAGCACCGCTCCGGCGAGGTCTTCGCCACTGAGCAGTTGGAGGGAAGGATCGTAGCCTGCCGGCACCATGGCAATCCGGCTGCGCAGCAAGCGCGCGAAGAAGTTGTTTCCGTCGTGCGAGATCACCGGCGCCGGGCGCAGCACAATTTGTTCCATTCCCGGCAGGCGAGCCGCGGCGAGAGCCTCGAAATCGAGCCAGGCGCGCGCGATCGGATTGCGCCCCGGCGACCGGTGCTCCTCGGTGAGATAGCCAATATTGTGATGGCTGGGATCGATCGCGGCGGCGCTCGACAGGAGAACGAGACGGGCCGGAGCTTTCGCAGCCCGAGCGAACGCCTGCAAGAACACCTCCGCAGCCGCCAGGTCAGGACGATCCGCTTGATCGCTGCGAAGCGGGGGTCGATAGACGATCGCCTCCGTCCCGGGAGCCTCCAGCTCGGCAGCAAAGTCGTCAAACCCGCCGCTGTCCGGAATGAAACGAGCCCGCTCCCCCAGGCGCTCCAGCAGGAGCCGGCCCACACGATCGCCCCGTCCTACAACGATCCAACGTGCCGGCTTTGATGCTGAACCTTCCATCGCCTCGTCGATTCTACTCCCGCCGACCGGCGGCGGATAGCTCGGCCCCCTTTTGACAGGCGCCGGAGCCGAGGGCTCCGTTACACCATCACCTGGGGTTAGAATCCCTGTTCATGAGCGGTGAAGAAAAACTTCGTTATGCGGCGGCGGCCTGCCAGGTCGATTTCGGAAACCCGGGCCATCGTTCCGGAATCAAAGCGCACGTGGACCGGATGATCAACATGATCGATCATGCCGTGGGAGGCTATGCACCTTTCCTGCCCGTCAAGCTCGTCGTCTTTCCCGAGTTCGCGCATGCCGCTCCGGTCTATCCCACCGCCCGCGAGCTGCTCGACAAGCTGGCGGTGCCGATCCCCAACGAGCACACCGAACGCTATATCGCGAAAGCGAAGGAGCTCGGAATCTGGATCCAGACCGGAACGTTCCTCGAAAGCGACGAGAAATATCCCGGCGCCGTCTTCAACACCACCTGCCTGATCGGGCCGGACGGCATCCTTTCGAAATACCGCAAGGTCAATCCCTGGATTCCCTGGGAGGTCCACGCCAGCCCGCACGACCTCCCCGGCTACGACGAGGAGATGTTCCCGGTCGTCGACACGCCGATCGGCAAGCTGGGGGTGGCGATCTGCTACGACTGGCTGTTCCCGGAGACGCTTCGCCAACTGACCGCCAACGGCGCCGAGGTGCTGATCCGCGTCTCGGCCTACATGGACCCCTGGGGGGCGACCGCGCCGATGGACTGGTGGACGGTGGTGAACCGCTGCCGGGCGCTCGAAAACATCGCCTACGTGGTGGCGTCGAACCAGGCGGCGAGCCTCTCCCACTATCCCCCCTTCTCCTGGCCGGGCGGCAGCATGATCGTCGATTTCGAAGGACGGATCCTGGCGCAGGCCGATCCCGGTCCGGGGGAGAAGATCGTCGTCGGCCCGCTCGACGTCGGCGCCCTGCGCCACGAGAGGGCCACCCGCCGTGGCCATCAGACGCTGGGGCATCTGCGCAGCGAGTGCTACCCGATGTATCGAGAGAGCTTCTACCCGGCCGGGCGCGGCGCCGACCGGGAGAAGTTGAGCATCGAGGGGAACGACGAGGCGACGGTGGGAGTGAAGCGGAAGCTTGGGTATCAGGCCTGACGGCGGAGGCCGAATTTCTCGCGGATGACCTCGAGGACATCCCGGTTCTCCCGCTCCGCTCTGTCCTCCAGGATCTTCACGCGGTTTTCCAGGCTATTCACGCGGGGGACCAGGATCTTGTGGATCATGTCGACAGAGCCCTTAATCTCTTCGAGCCTCCCCGTGGTCTCCTCGCGAAGAGCATCGATCCGCTCACCGGTGCCGATCACCCCCTCGGCGAGCAGGCGGACGGTGTCGTGCAGACCTTCCACAAGAACCCTGGTCTGGCGGGTTTCGGTCTCCACTCTCTCGAACCGCTCGTCCATCCGGGTGAACCGCTCGTCCACTCGGGCGAACCGCTCGTCCATCCGAGTTTCCATCCTGGCTTCCCGCTCCTCCAGATAGGCCCTCAGCTCCTGATCCACTCTTTCACCCCCGTCTTGTCGATGCGCGACAGCCTATCACACTGTGTACCGCCATCCCGATCTTTTCTTCGCCCGCTGGAGGGCGAAGATTCACCCGGCCTTGTGCGGCGCCGCATAGGTGATGCGGTAGACCACCCCGGCGTGATCGTCCGAGACGAGGAGCGCGCCGTCGGGCATCACCAGCACATCGGCCGGCCGTCCCCAGGCATCTCCATGCTGCAGCCAGCCCTCGGCGAACGGCTGGTAGGAGACCGCCTTGCCCTGCGCGTCCAGCTTGACGACGGTGACCCGGTAGCCGATCGGTGTGCTGCGGTTCCATGAGCCGTGCTCGGCAATGAAGACCTGATTGCGGTACTCGGCCGGGAACATCGTTCCGGTGTAGAAGCGCATGCCGATCGACGCCACGTGCGGGCCGAGCTTCTGGACCGGCGGCTGGTACTTGCTGCACGGATGGCCGGCGCCAAACTTGGGATCGGCGATGTCGCCGCCGTGGCAGTACGGGAACCCGAAGTGGAGGCCCGCCTTCGGCGCACGGTTCAGCTCGTCCGGCGGCATGTCGTCGCCGAGCATGTCGCGGCCGTTGTCGGTGAACCACAGCTCATGCGTCTGCGGATGCCAGTCGAAGCCCACCGTGTTGCGCACGCCGCGGGCGTAGATCTCGGGCGCCGACGCCTTGCCCTCGCGGTCGATCGCGATGCGGGTGATTGAGGCGTAGATCGGGTTGTCCTCGTCGCACAGGTTGCACGGTGCGCCCACCGGCACGTAGAGCTTGCCGTCCGGTCCGAAGCCGAGGAACTTCCAGCCGTGATGCTCATCCTTCGGGAACGCCTCGGACACCGTTTCGGGAGCCGGCGGATTGGCGAGCCTGGCGTCGATCCCCGGCAGGCGCACGATCTTCGACACCGCTCCGATGTACAGCGCGCCGTCGCGCCAGGCGAGCCCGCTCGGCAGCTTGAGGCCGCTCGCGACGGTGTAGATCTTGTCCGCCCGGCCGTCCTTGTCGCTGTCCACCACGGCATAGACCTTGCCCGCACCGAGGGAGCCGACGTAGAGAATGCCTTGCGGCGACAAGGCCATCTGGCGCGCGTTGGGAAGATCGTCGGCGTAGACGTCGATCTTGAAGCCGGGAGGGAGGTGGATCAGATTGAGCGGCAGCCGGCTGTGGGAGATCGCCGGCCGCGCGGCGCCGTTCCCGGACGGCGCGCAGGAGAGCAGGAGGCAAAGGGTGAGGGGTGTGCTGAGGAGCGCTCTCATGAGCGCGAGTTTAACTCTTCAGGGAGCCTTGGCGTCGAGCAGCGCGAGCAGGTCCCGCGCTTCGCTCAGGGCCTTCGCGACAGCCGACCGGAGATTCAGGAGGCGCTCCTCGGCGTCGCTGGCGGGGCTCTCGGGGGCTTCCACGCTCGCCGCAGCCACCACCGCGGGCGCCGCAGGGGGCTTCACCGCCTGCGGCCGGGTTCGCCGCGGTGCGGCAGGCGACGGTGCGGGAACCGCCGCCGGAGCTTCCGGAGCTTCCGGTTCCTCCTCGGGACCTGCCTGGACGACCGCCGACTCGTCGTCCCCCTCGCCCAGCGAGCCGTTGGCAAGCTCCGTCTCAAGCTTCTTCTTCGCGCCGGCGATCGTGTAGCCCTCGTCGTACAGCAGCTCCTTGATCCGCCGGATGATCTCCAGCTCTTTCTGGCTGTAGACGCGCTGGCCGGACCGGCTCTTGCTCGGCGCCAGGGCCGGGAACTCGGTCTCCCAGTAGCGCAGCACGTAGGGCTGGATGCCGAGGGCCTTGCAGGCCTCCCCGATCTTGTAATACAGACGCTTCTGGACCTTGACCTTGCCCACCATGTGGCTTTACTCGCGCTCCTTGCGTGGACGGCCTACGTTCTTGACGACCGTGATTTCGTCCTTGAGCTTGCGCGACGGCCGGAAGCTCAACCCCTTGTGCGGCTGGATGAAGATCTTCTCGCCGCTCACCGGATTGACCCCGACCCGGCCCGGCCGGGCGGTGATCTCGAAGGTTCCGAAGTTCTTGATCCGCACCGTCTGCCCGCGGCCGAGGGAGCTCTTGACGGTATGGAGGATGGCGTCGACGATCTCCGCCGCCTCATCCTTGGTCAACCCGCCATGACGGTCGTAGACCACGTCGACCAGGTCCGCCTTGGTCTTGCCGGGGTGAGAAGCTCTCGTCTTGGGCGCCATGGCCGTGCTCAGAAGAAGATCCTCGTCTGCAGCCACGAAAGGCTGAAGGGTTACCTGAAGTATATGGAATCAACCCCGCATGGACAAGGCCATCACATAGCCTTCGCGATAGCGCGCCGCCACAGCGTCCCAGGTCAGCTCCGCAACCGCCCTCCGCCGCCCCCGCTCCCCCATCTCCCGCGCCTCGCCCGGAGCCTGCAACAACCGCCGGAGCGCAGCCAGCAGCGCCTGCGGCTCTTTTTCCGCAACCAGGAGCCCTGTCCGCCCATCTTCCACAGCAAGCGGTATGCCCGAAATCCCCGAAGCGACCACCGGCAGGCCGCTTGCCATCGCCTCCAGGATGACATTGGGCAGGCCGTCCACGTTCCCCTTGGCATCGTGTACCGCCGGCAGCACAAAAAGATCGGCGGCCCGATACAGATCGGGCAAGGTGTCGCGCAACAAGGAGCCGGGCAGATGCAGGCGGCCCGCCAGCTCGGCCGATCCGGCCAGGGCGGTGAAACGATCCAGCAGATCGCCGCCGCCGGCCAGCACCACGTGTGCCTCCGGATGCGCGGCCAGAAGCGCCGGCAGCACCTCCAGCAGCACGTGGAACCCCTTCTTGGTGGCCATCCGGCCGACGCCGAGGATCAGCGGCGCCTCCTCGGGAATCCCCAGCTTCGTCCGCCAGATCGCCCGCCTCCCTGCAGTCGGAGAGAACGCCGTTACGTCGACGCCGTAGGGGATGACCCGCGACCGCTCGGCCGGAAACCCGAGCGCCAGCATGCGGTCCACCAGCTCGGGCGAGCAGCCGGTGAGAAGGCGCGCCCGCCGTAGAGCGCGCCGCGCCAGGTGTCGCACTCCCGACTTCTCGGCCAGAAAAACATCGCTGCCATGCAGACCAATGGCGAGAGGAACTTTTCCCACCCCAGCCGCGATCACCCCGTTGGGAACGATCCAATGCGCATGCACCAGGTCGTAGCGGCGCCGGGCGAGAGCGTGGCGGATCGCGCGGCGCAACGCGAGAGCGTAGAGCGGCGTCGCCAGAGCAGCCCGCCCCTTCACCCGCTCGTCCGCTTCGAGAGTGCGGCCATAGCCGAGCACCTCCCAGCGTTCCGGCGCATAGCGGAAAGTCGCCACCTCGACGCCCCCCTCCATCCAGGCTCCGGCCAGCCCTTCAGCGTGAGGAGCGAGCACGGTCACCCGGTCGCCGCCGCGGACCAGTCCCAGGGCCAGATCGCGGATGAACGGCCCGGCGGTGTCGCCGGCGAAGCGAGGGAACGTCTGGGTGAGGAAAAGCAGCTCCAGCGCCAGAAGCTCACTCCAGCCGTTCTTTGACCGAATAGCTGTCGGGCCGCCGGAAGTTCTTGAAGGTGATCATCTCGCCGAGCAGGCCGGTGGTCAGCACCTGGATGCCGAGCAGCATCAGAAGGACGCCCAAGAGGAGCAGCGGCCGGTTCGACAGATGCTCGCCGCTCATCCAGAGGATCGCCAGATAGAGGTTGATGCCGAAGCCGAGCCCCAAAAAGCTGAGCCCGACGGCGCCGAACAGGTGGAGCGGCCGGCGGGTGTAGCGGGTGATGAAGAGGACGGTGATGAGATCGAGGAGCCCCTTGTAGAGGCGGTCCCATCCGTACTTGCTGGTGCCGTACTGGCGCGGATGATGATTGACCGGAATCTCGCCGACGCTGAAGCCGCGGCGGCTGGCCAGCACCGGAATGTAGCGATGCAGCTCGCCATAGATCGAGATCTGCTCCAGCACCTCGCGGCGGTACGCCTTGAAGCCGCAGTTGAAGTCGTGGAGATCGACGCCTGCCACCCGCCGCGTCACCCAGTTGAACAGAAGAGACGGCAGCCGCTTCGAAGCCGGATCCTGGCGGTGCTGCTTCCAGCCGGACACGAGATCCAGATCGCGGCCGTCCAACGCCTCAAGAAACCGCGGGATCTCCTCGGGATCGTCCTGAAGGTCGCCGTCCATGGTGATGACGATGCGCCCGCGCGCCTGGTCGAAGCCGGCCGAAAGCGCCGCCGCCTTCCCGAAGTTGCGGCGCAACCGCACCAGCTTGACCCGCGGATCGGCCTCGCGAGCCTCACGCACCCGGTCCGGCGTGCCATCCCGCGAGCCGTCATCGACAAAGACGATCTCGAAGCTCCGTCCAATCCCATCGAGCACCGCCGCCACCCGCGACGCCAGCTCGCGCACCGTCCCCGCCTCATCCAGCACCGGCACGAGCACCGTCACGTCCACCTCCGCCGCGGGATCATGGGCGGGCGGCGGGACGGGGCGCGGGAGTGGAGTCGGCTGTGGGCTCATCGGCGGGGATTGTAGCAGGGGATCGGGTGGGGGCAGTCTGGACGAATTGCGGCGATGCGCTAGAATATCAGACAGCCATGGACAAGCTGACCGCCATCCTGGACACAGCTCGGACGCTCTCTTCCGATGAGCGCCGTCGGCTCATCATTGAGCTGGATGCTCTTGACGTCGCGGAGCATCCAGGCGTCCCGAAGACCCGGAAGCCGCTCGCAGCGCTCCGGGCTCTTTCCGGCAGGGCTCATTCGGACTCCACAGACATCTCGACGAACAAATACGCACACGTCGCCGCGGCTGTGCTCGATTCCGACGATTTCGTTCCTTGATGCTGTGGCGGAGGGCCAGTCGCAGGGCCTCGCCGTCGAGCGCGTCCAGCCCGGCGACGAGCTCGACGCAATCGCTCTGCTGCGAGCACATGATAACGGGCACCCCCGTCGCCGCGAGGAACTGGCCCAGCGAGGTGCCGTCCACCAGTTCGCCGTTGCCTTGGAGCTGCGGGTTCTCGAACCAGAGAAAACCGCGCTTGCCGGCGCGCGGTGCGGCAAGGACGATCGAAGTGAGATGTCCCAAGAGAGCTCCGAGCGCACCAGGCTCCTTGACCTCCATGTAAGCGCCGTGGCCATCGAAGTGGACCACGTGATACGGCTGGCCCGCGATCTGCGCCTGTCGGAGCACCCGCCCAAGCTGCTCGAAGGTAGGCGGCCTCAGGACGTCCAAGTCATAGGCTTCTCTATTCGCCGCGCCAAGCCCCCTGATCAGCCGGCTCGCTACCGAACGGAACGGTACATCCTGGGCTCCCCGCGGCCGGCAGATGACCAGAAGGATACGGATCTTTTTCCCTTCTTCATTGGCCGGTAGCTGAGGCGCGCGGGCTGTGTTGGGCTGTGCGCGCACGAACGAATGGGCGGTGAGGGCCAAGACAATGTCAGCCTCTGGCTCCCGGAGCAGCTCCCAGGGAATCGTGGCCGCCTCGGTCACACCCGAGATGATCTCGATACGTGTTTCCGGTAGCCGCTCCTCCACGCGACTCCAGATCTTCCGGGCGTCGTTGTTGGCCTGGAACACCGCCTTGAACAGCTCCGTCCCCATCTCCGCAATCCGCCCCTCGATCCGCCGCGCGATCATCGGCGCCGGTGCCTGGGGATATTGAAGGAAATCCTCCAGATACCAGCGCATCCCCTCTTCATCCTGCGGCGAGAGATGGAACGGGAACGTACAGGTCGCCGCGCGCGGAGCACCGTCACCAGTGAGATCGAGGTCCACCCGGTGGCGACCGTCCCCCAAGGGTTGCTGCTTGATGCGGAGTTGGAGCATATCGAATTGTACTTCAGGCGTAGGTCATGGAGGCTCTGAACCGAAGACGTGCCAATGCAGGCCGATTGCACGCCTATGGTTCGCATCGGAGGCAGATCGATGCAGACCGCTCTCAACCTGGACGATGAGGTGCTTCGCGAGCGCACCTGATCCGGCTCCGTCGTTCTGCCGTGCTACGATCCGCGCTGTGACGACTCCAACCGGCCGGTCGACGCGATGAAGTTCAGCGAGCTGGTCCGGCTGCTGGAAGCCGACGGATTGAGACTCGTCAAACACAAAGGCTCGGTCCGCTATTACGGCAAGCCCGGTCTCGGCGCCCTGGTCCGAGTGGACTTCCACGGATCGCGTGAAGTTCCAGTTGGCACCTGCCAGGCCATCCTCAAGGCGGCCGGCATTCGCAGGAAGTGAAAGGAGTCGCGATGCTCGATCTCGGCTACTCTCTGGTCATCGAAGCCACCGAGGACCCAAATTTCTTCGGGTTCTACTCTCCCGACCTGGTCGGATTCACGGGCATCGGCCATTCCGTTGAGGATTGCCTCTATCAGGCCAGATGGGGGATGAAGGAGCATGTCGAGCTCCTGCAAGAGCAGGGGCTGCCGGTGCCGCCGAAGGCCGAGCGGCCGACGGTTCTCATCCAGAACGAGGAACGGGCGGCCTGAACCTGTCGGCTCGCAGGCAAGGAAGTCTTTGGTATTATCCAAGCATGATTGCCGAGCATCCTTCCGTCGCTGAGGCTCTCGTTCTGTCCGACCCGGCCGCAACACCGCAGGCGGTTCCGGCCAGGCGGCGGTTCACGACCGCCGAGTACCATGCGATGGCCGAGGCCGGCGTCCTCGCCGAGGATGAGAGGGTAGAGCTGATCACAGGGGAGATCGTGCGGATGGGGCCTATTGGAAGCCGGCACATCGGATGCGTCATTTTCTTGCAGGAGGAGCTTTCAGTGGGGCTGCGGCGCCGGGCAAACCTGTCCGTGCAGAACTCTGTGCAAGTCGCGGACGGCCAGGAGCCTCAGCCCGACCTCGCAATCCTGCGTTTCCGGGAAGACCGCTATCGAGGCCTTCTCCCCGCACCGGCCGACGTCCTTCTCATCATTGAGGTCGCTGACTCGAGTGCCGATTACGACCGTAACATCAAGCTCCCTCTCTATGCGCAGGCCGGGATTCCCGAAGCCTGGCTCGTCCGCCTCCGGGACGCATGCATCGAGATTCACCGCGGTCCGGCGGCGACCGGGTATCAGGAGATGCGGACCTTCCGCTCTGGAGACAGGGTGTCTTCCCTGGCCTTTCCGGACCTCGAGCTGGCGGTGGCCGCCATTCTCGGTGATGCCTGAGACCTGAGAACCGCCCGAAGAACCCGTTACGGATCATCCGTCAGGGTTGACGGATCACAGGTCGACTCTGACGAGCTGCTCGTCAGAGCTGACGGATCACTGGTTGACCCTGACGGGTCATCCGTCAGGGCTGACGGATAAGCGGTTGACGCTGACGGGTCATCCGTCAGAGCTGGCGGATGACCGGTTGGCGCTGACGAATGATCCGTCAACGCTGACGAATGACCCGTCGAGGCTGACGGATCACCCGCTACTCTTGCTCCACCTCCCGCCTCTTCCGCAGAATCTCCAGGGCCGCGGTCCGGCCGCTGCGCATGGAATGGTCCATGTTGAAGTATTGCCACTCCCCGAAGCGGCCGATGTTCCAGATGTTGTGCTCGTGCAGCCAGGCGCGGATGATGGACACGTTCCGCGCGTGGTCGAGGTCGTAGATGATGTAGGCGGGCGAGATCTCTTCGGTGTGCACCAGCTCGATGCGGTCGTCCGGCCGCAGGATCTTCGCCAGCTTGAGCCCTTCGATGGTCTTCTCCACCGCGGTGTCGCGGTCGAGCGGCCGGCGGTCCGAGAAGGCGACCTCGGTGGCGATGGAGCTTTTCCCAGGCGGCACGGTGTCGGGGCTGAAGGTCGCCGGGAAGGAGAGGCGGTGGAAGGGGAACGGGTCTTCGTAGAAGTAGACCCAGTGCTTGTCCGAGACGTCGGGACGGTCGATGCCGAGGTTGATGCAGTAGATCCCCTGGTAGCGCAGGCGGCGGCAGGCGCGCTCGACCTCGGGGGGGACACCGGTGAAGAACTTCGGGATCGAGGGTAGCGGCAGCGAGAAGAGGAGGTGGTCGAAGGGGACGACCTCGCCGCCGGCGAAGACGATCTGCTTCTGCGGCAGCTCGATGCGCTCCGCCCTCCTCCCGAGATGCACGTTGCCCAGCCTTGCTCCCAGGGCTCGCGGGAGGGGCTCGATGGCGCCCTTTTTCGGATACCAGAAATAGGAGGTCGCGCCGACCTGGTCCACGTCTCCCGAGAGGGCTCCGGCGATGATGCGCTCGAAGTCCGGCTCGGGCACCCTGCGGCCGACCCAACTGAATTCCATCTCGTGCGGCTCGACCGTCCAGATCTTGCGCGCGTAGGGGATCATCAGCCGGTCGGCGATGCCGTTGCCGAAGACGCCGCGCATCCACTCCTCGTAGTTCTTCGGCGCGAAGTCGCCGCGCGCGAAGCGCTGCACCGCCCGCACCAGCTCAACCAGGCACTCGCGGACCAGCGGCACGGGCAGACCGTGGAGGTGGGCCTGGAAGGGGAAGCGGGTGTAGAGGTCGTAGGCGTGATGGTAGATGAACGCCTGCCGCTCCTGGGCATGGAAGTTCTCTCCCAGCAGCTCGCGGATCAGCGCCTCCATCTCGGCGTCGATGGTGAAGAGGATGTGCGGACCGAAGTCGAAGAGGTAGCCGTCGACGGCGGTCGAGCGGGCGAGGCCGCCGACCCGGTCTTCCTTCTCGTAGAGCTGCCAGTGGTGCTCCCCGGCCTGCTGCAAGGTGTAGGCGGCGGTCATCCCCGAGAGGCCACCGCCGAGAATCACGTCCTGTCGTTCGCGCATCCCGTCCTTTCCGGCTCGGTCCAGCTCGATCTAACTCATGAGGCGATGATATTCGTCTGTGGTCTCGCCAGCCGGCTCGACGCCCAGCTCTTCGAGGAGAAGGGTGCACAGGCGGTCGTACTGCCGGCGTACCATGTCACGCCTGCCCTGCTCGCCATAGACCTGCATGAGCGCCACATGGACGCGCTCCTGGAGCGGGTCTTCGACGAGGATGGAGCGGTAGGCGTCCATGGCTTCCTCGGTGCGTTGCAGGCGGAGATAGAGATCGCCCAGCTCGCGCAGCATCTCGAGCTGCTGCCGCTGATACGACTCGCGCCGCGCCGTGACCCACGGTTCGTAATGTCCGGGCAGGAAGGGGCCGCGGTACAGGGTCCAGGCGCGGCGCCAGGTGGCCGCGGCCGCTTCGAGGTCGCCCTGGCCGGCGAGCTTCTTCCCCTTCTCCACCAGCGCCGCGAGCTCCACGGTGTCGATCTCCCAGATCATCTCAGGATTGAGCCGGTAGACGCCGGTACGGAAGAGGAGCGGCTGTGCGTCGTCCTTCCGTCCGGCTTCCAGGGCGCGCCGGAGATGGCTCAGGGTGGGATGGAAGTTGCGTTCGATGGTGCGGTCCCCCTCGGTGGGCCACACCGCCTCGATGAGCTCTTCGCGGCCCGCTTCCAGACGGGGTGTCGAGCCGAGGTAGGCCAGCACCTGGAAGGAGCGCCGGAGCCGGCAGTCGAGATCGCGCTCGCCGTCGCCGTCGCGCCGCCGGGCGAAAGGGGCGCCGAGGAAGCCGAGGGCATAGACGGGTGCGGCGGCTGGCTCCTGGACCACGATCGATGAAGCGGCTGGGGTGGCCGCCGCGCCGCGCCGCCGCCGCTCGTGGCTGAGAGAGGCGGTGAGCAGACGCGGCATGCGATCGCGCTCCTCACCTTCGACCCACAGGCCGCGCTCGTCGAGCAGGCGCCAGCCCTCCTGGCCGAGCCCCACGTCCACGCGCTCGGCGGGCGCGGCGAGGAGCGCGTCGAGCGCGGCGGGCGGGAAAGTCGCCAGCACCTCGTGACGGAGAAAGGCACGGACCGGTTTGATCGCGAGGAGCTGCTCCGGCGTCGCCGCGTCGAGGCCGCCTCCCCCGGTCGCTTCGAGAGCCAGCCGCAGCGGCCGGTACCAGCCGTCGCTCGCCGCGTGGAGGCTCTCGACCGCGTCCGGGCTCGGCGTTTCGCCGGTCAGGAGGTGCCAGAGGGAGGAGATCTCGCCCGGCTCCGGCAGCAGCTCCTGCGGCGCGATGATGGACCCCGGAAGCTCGTCGAGGCAGGCGGCCCGGCGCTCGCCGGCAAAGAGCAGGTGCTGTCCGGGCCGCAAGCGCCGGGCCACCTGGCGCAGCCGGTCGTCCTCCGGGACTCCCAGGACCACCAGCCAGCGCGCCGCCTTCGGCCAGAAGGTCTCTGACTTGTGCAGCGAATCATTCAGCTCGTCCGCTGAAAGCCCCACGGCCTCACCCTCGTGCACCGCGAGGAAGGCGGCGAGGAGCGCCGCCTTGCCGCTCCCCGGCCAGCCCCAGATCTGCACCAGGGGTGTGTCCAGATGCTCAATCCGCTGCAGGAGCCTCGACAGATGGGTGGTTTCGATCATTTCCCCTTGCCGCACTGGGCGGCTTCAGCCTCGTCGGCCTCGACGGTGTCAGGCGTTTCCTCGGCCAGGCCCTCGAGCAGCATCTCGCGGCTCAGCGCATCGAGGCACCTGTTGGTGATCTTGCCGATGCTGGAAGCGCGGTAGCCCAGGCGCTTCGCCACCTCGGGCGTTTCATAGCCGTAACGGAAGCGGAGTTGCAACAGCGAGCGGCAGCGCGTGGGCAGGCGGCCGATCATGCTCTCCAGATCGGAGAGGAAATCGGTCTGCTCCTGCGACGGGGCGACCGGCTCCGAGAGCCATTCCAGGATGGTCGAATCCACCGCGGAGTAGATCCGTCGCCGATGGGTCCGCCAGTACATGAGGCAATGGCGCTTGAGAGTGCCAAGAAGCCACCACTCGGGATCGCGGACCCGCTCCCATTGATAGAGGAGATTCAGCAGGGTCTGTTGCAGCAAGTCCTCGGAGTCTTCCGCCGGGATCCGGTACAGAACGAGGATGCGCTTGAGCTTCGGCTCGACTTTTTTCAGAAAGTCGTCGAAGGAGACCGCGGGCTCTGGCTGTTCCGGGGTAGACATTCAACGACCAAAAAACATTGGATTCTAAGTCAAAGTTAGCACCGAATGTCGGGACTGTCCAGCTTCTTCGCGCTGGACCGCAATGCGTCATCAACCGCTGCGCAAGCGATCGCGCACCTGCTGCATGTCTTCCCAGGTGGGGCGTTTCAGCGCCTGGTTGCGCAACAGGGCGGCCGGATGATAGGTCACCATGGCCGGCACCCCGTGGATACGGTACCAGCGGCCACGCATCTGGCCGATCGGGCTCTCGTTGCCGAGCAGGGTCTGGGCGGCGACTTTTCCCAGGGCCACAATCACCCGCGGCTGGACGAGGGCGATCTGCTTTTCGAGGAAACCACGGCAGGCCGCGACCTCGTCGGGCTGCGGATCGCGGTTGCCCGGGGGGCGGCACTTGACCACGTTGGCGATATAGATGTCGTCGCGCTGCAGGTCGATGGCCTGGATGATCTTGGTCAGCAGCTCGCCGGCCGGCCCGACGAAGGGGAGACCCTGGCGGTCCTCTTCGGCCCCGGGCCCTTCGCCGATCAGCATCAGCTCGGCGTTCGGATTGCCGCTGCCGAAGACGACCTTGTTGCGCCCTTCGGAGAGCCGGCAGCGGGTGCAGCCCGCCACCGTCGCGGCGAGCGCGGCGAGTTGCGCCGCCCGTTCCTCGGCGTCCGGCGTCTTGGCGGACGCCCGCTGGACAGGCTGGACTGGCTGGACGGGGGACGGCGCGGCGGGAACGACCAGATCCGGCGCCGCGTGCGCGGCGGCACGCACGTAGATATCGCCATAGCCGATCTCGCCGAGATAGGCGAGCAGCTCAGCGAGGGCTGGTGTCAGGGGACGTCGCACGCTCAGTCAGTGTAACCGCGAACAGGTCCAGGAGCGCCCCCGCCAGCTCCGACTTCGGGCGCCGCGGGAAGAAGACAGGCTCGCCGTCGCGGCGGAAGACGGTCACCTCGTTGGCCAGGCTGTCGAAGGCGATGTCCTTGCGCGACACGTCGTTGGCGACCAGGAAGTCGACCCCCTTGCGCTCCAGCTTGGCGCGGGCGTTCTGCTCCAGGTCTTCGGTCTCCGCCGCGAAGCCCACCGTCACCGCGCGCGGCGCCGCGGCCCGGAGGCCGCCCAGGATGTCCGGGTTGAGCCCCAGCTCGATGACCGGCAAGCCGCGCTCTTTCTTGATCTTGGCGGGAGCCGGATGGAGCGGCCGGAAATCGGCGACGGCGGCGGTCATGATCACCAGATCGGCCTCTCCCGCGCGGGCCTGGACGGCCTGCTCCATCTCTCGCGCCGTGGTGACATCGATCCGTTCGACGCCGGGCGGGGTCGGCAGATGGACCGGCCCGGAGATGAGCACCACCCGGCCGCCGCGGCGCGCCGCCGCGGCGGCCAGCGAGAATCCCATCCGGCCGCTGGAGCGGTTGCCGAGGAAACGGACAGGGTCGATCGGCTCGAACGTGGGGCCGGCGGTGACCAGGACGGAGAGCCCGGCGAGCGGACCGGCTCCCGCCGCTCCCTCGACCGCCGCCACGATCGCTTCCGGATCGGCCATCCGTCCCATTCCCGTTTCGCCAGAGGCGAGAGGCCCTTCCACCGGACCGGCCAGCCAGACGCCGCGCGCCCGCAGCGTCTCGACGTGCTGCTGGATCGCGGCCTTCTCCCACATGGCGGTGTGCATGGCCGGAGCGACGACCACGGGACCGGTGAACGCGAGGGCGGTCGTGGTGAGGAAGTCGTCGGCGAGCCCGAGGGCGAGACGCGCCAGGGTATGGGCCGTCGCCGGCGCCACGCAGAGCACCTCCGCCCACGCGGCGGCGGTGATGTGCTCCTCCTCGCCACCGTCGGAGCCAGCGGAGTCAACGGAGGCGGTGAGGTACTCCTCCTGCCAGACGGGATGGCCGGAGAGCACCTCCAGGGTCAGCGGCGTCACGAACGCAGTGGCACCGCGGGTCAGCGCGCAACGGACCCGATGGCCACGGCTGCGCAGCCGGCGCACCATCTCCGCCGACTTGTACGCGGCGATGCCGCCGGTGACGCCGAGCAGGACGCGCAGGCTGCGACTCATGCGTTGTCTTGAGGAGCGTGAAACGTTGCGCGCGTTGTGATTCAGTGGACTTCGGAGGCGGCGCCGGCCGCCTGCTCTTCGCCTTCTTGCGCCGGCGTCTCCTCGGGCGGCGGACCATAGCCCCAGTCCACCAGGCTGTGGTTGACCTCTTCCATGGCGATCCGGGTCGGCTTGCGCTTGCCGGCCTCCACCTTCGGGCGGGCGCCACGCATCAACTGCTCCGCCCGGTGGGATGCCACCAGCACGAAGCGGAACTTGCTGTCGACGATACGCTTCTCATCCATGGTCGAACGTTCTCCTTGGCGGCGCGAGCCCTGCGACGCCCAATGGGGTGACTCTACGTGACTCTAGAACTGGGTGGCAATGCGCCCCGGTCCGGAAAATTCCTGAGGATTTCCTGCACCCGGCCGAGCATGCGCTCCTGCCGGTAACGCTTCTCCAGGATGATCGCCGCCAACGCCTCGCACGCCCGGTCCGCGTCGTCATTGATGATAACATAATGATACCGTTCGTAACGGCTGATCTCGCCGATGGATACCGCGAGGCGGCGGGCGATCTGCTCGGGTCGGTCGAGGCCGCGCCCACGCAGGCGCTCCTCCAGCGCTTCGTAGCTGGGCGGCATGATGAAGATGCTGTGCGCCTGCGGGTAGCGCGCCATCACCCGTTCGGCGCCTTGGACGTCGATGTCGAGCAGGACGTCGGTGCCGGCCTCCACGCGGGGCATGACCTCGTCGTAGGACGTGCCATAGAAGTTGCCATGCACCTCGGCCCATTCGAGGAACCGGTCTTCGGCGATCATCGTCTGGAACGCCGCGGGGGCGACGAAGTGGTAGTCCTTGCCGTCGGTCTCTCCCTGGCGCGGGGAACGGGTGGTGTGGCTGACCGAGAAGGCCAGGCCTCCGAAGCCGCCGAGATCGGCTTTGCCCCGCTTGATGAGGCTCTGGATGAGGGTGGTCTTGCCCGCTCCCGACGGCGCGGACAGGATGAACAGCTCACCACGTTGCATGCACGGACTCCCGGGAAGTGTCAGGGGGGACTGCCGCGGCGGAGAGTATCACAAAGGCGTCACCGGGCTGTCAAAGTCAAAGGCGCTCCACCCCACCCAGGGTTAAAACCCTGGGCTATGTGCCTTCGCCCTCCTGGCGACACCACCACCCACCCGGCGGGTCGGGGGAGGCGCCCGTGGGCGCAGGCACGTAGCCCAGGGTTTCAACCCGGGGCGCGGAGGCCACGGACGGCCCCCCTACTCCACGTTCTGCACCTGCTCGCGGAGCTGCTCGCAGAGCACCTTGCCGTCGAGGACGCCGCGGGTCATCTCCGCGTTGCGGCACTTCGAGCCCAGGGTGTTGAGCTCGCGGAAGATCTCCTTGGCCAGGAAGTCGAGGCGCTTGCCGGTGGGGACAGTTTCGCGCGTGACGCCGCGGAAGTGCTCCAGGTGCGAGCGCAGGCGGTCGATCTCTTCGCTCACGTCGCTGCGGTCCACCAGGAGGGCCACCTCCTGGGCGAGGCGGCCGGGGTCGATGGCCTGACTGCCCAGCAGCTCCTCGAGGCGGCGGCGCAGCGAGGCGGCCAGCTCTTCGCGGACGCCGCCGCGCAGGGCGTCGAGACGCGTGACGACTTCCTCCAGGCCGCGCACCCGCTCGTCGAGGATCGCCGCCAGGCTCGCTCCTTCGGTCTCGCGCCCCGCCACCAGTTGTGCCGCCGCTTTCTGGGCGACGCGCAGGAGCAGGTCGGCGTCCTCCTCGTCCCAGCTATCCGCCGGCAGCTCGACCCGGAACGCCTCGGGCAGGCGGAGGAGGTCCCCCGCCGCCAGGCCGCTCTCCACCAGGCCCGCCTCCACGAGCTGGCGCACCGCCGTATGCGCGGCGCGCACGATGCCCAGATGCACGCGCACCGACGCCTCCCGGTCGACCAGCGGCCGGACGTCCACCCGCGCCTCGACCCGGCCGCGCCCGATCTCGCGGCCGAGGAGGTCGCGCAGCGGCCCCTCGCTCGCCCGCAGCTCGTCGCTGAGCCGGATCTGCAAGTCGAGGAAACGGTGGTTCACCGCCTTGAGGCTCACCGATACCGCATAGCGAGCGTTTTCGCCCGCGGCCTCTCCATATCCCGTCATGCTGCGCATACGCTTGTCCTTTCAACGATTCCCGGCAAGACGCTCCGCCTCGGTCTCCGCCGCCGCGAGCCGCCCGGCCAGCGCCGCCGCCCCCTCCGCGGGGTCGGTCCGGCGCGCCACCGTGAGCGGCTCTCCATACACGAAGTGCACCGTAGAGAGGGGGAACGGGACGACGAACCGGTCCCACGACCGCAGGCGCTTGCAGCGCGTGGCGGCCAGGGCCACCGGCTGCACCGGCCAGCCGGTCGCCGCGGCGGCCAGGATCACCCCCGGCTGCACGACCTCCGCCGGGCCGCGCGGGCCGTCCGGCGTAAACGCCAGGTCGTACCCCTCCGCGGCCTTGCGCAACAGCGACCGCATCCCCTGGGCGCCGCCGCGGCTGCTCGAGCCGCGGCTGGCGTCGATGCCGAAACGGGCCACGGTGCGCGCGATCAGCTCGCCGTCCCGGCTCTGGCTCACCAGGACGGAGATACGCCGGCCGCGGTAGGCGTACGGCATCAGCAACAGATGCCGGTGCCAGAAGGCGAGGATGAAATGCTCGCCGCGCGTCTCCATGGCGCGGACCGCGGCATCGCCGTGATGCCGCAGGCGGACCGTGGCGCGCAAGGCGCGGATGAAGCCCGCGGCAAGGAACGAGAGGACCGCGGTGCGGCCGGCGGGCTCAGGCACGGAACTGGAGATCGTAGAGCCTCTTGTAGGAGCCGCCGAGAGCGAGGAGCTGCTTGTGCGACCCCTCCTCTACGATGCGGCCGCTGTCCATCACCAGGATGCGGTCGGCCTTGACGATGGTCGACAGACGGTGCGCAATGACCAGTGTCGAGCGGCCCTGCATCAGATTGTAGAGCGCCTTCTGGACCAGCGCCTCCGAATGCGTGTCGAGGTGCGAGGTCGCCTCGTCGAGGATCAGGATGGGCGCGTTCTTGAGCAGGGCGCGGGCGATCGCCAGGCGCTGCCGCTGGCCGCCGGAGAGGCGCAGCCCCGACTCGCCAATCACCGTGTCGTAGCCGTGCGGCAGCTCCATGATGAACTCGTCCGCGTAGGCCGCCGCCGCGGCCTCGCGCACCCGCTCGAAGGGGAGGTCCGAGCGGCCGTAGGCGATGTTGTTGCGCACCGTGTCGTTGAACAGCACCGTGTCCTGGGTGACGATACCGATCAGCGCGCGCAGGCTCTTGAGCGTCAGGTCGCGGATGTCCACGCCGTCGATCGTGATGCGCCCGGAGTCGGGATCGAAGAAGCGCGGCAACAGGTTGACCAGGGTCGATTTGCCGGCCCCCGACGGCCCCACCACCGCCACGATCTCCCCGGCGCGGATGGTCAGCTCCACCTCGCGCAGCACCTGGCGGTCGTCGTAGCCGAAGCCCACCCGCTCGTAGGAGATGCGCTCCCGCACCCCGTCGAGCGTCCCCGCCCCGGGCCGCTCGTCGATGTCGTTCGGCGCGTTGATCAGGCGCGACACCCGCTGGCCCGCGGCCATGGCCTCCTGCAGGATCAGATTGACTTTGTTCAGCTTGCGGATCGGGTCGTACATGGTCAGCAGCGTGGTCAGGAACTGCATCAGCGCCGGCACGTTCAAGTCGCCCGCGCGGATCGACTTGCCGGCGAAGATGAGCAGCGCCGCGGCGCCGATCACCGCCAGCGACTCGACCACCGGACCGGCCGCGTTGGCCAGCATCTGCGCCCACAGGTTGACCCGCAGGTGGCGCCGCGTGGCGTCGCCGAAGCGGGTCAGCTCGAACTCCTCCATGCCGAACGCCTTGACCACCCGGTGGCCGCGGATGCCCTCGGTCATCAGGCTCGCCAGGTCCGCCATCCGCTCCTGGCTGCGGTGGCTGGTACGCCGCATCCCCTTGCCAAAGCGGACGATCGGATAGACCAGCACCGGCGCCAGCACCAGCGAGATGACCGCCAGCTTGAAGTTGGTCGACAGCAGCAGGAGCAGCAGCACGAGCAGGGTGATCGACTGCTGGAACAGGTCGAGCAGCCGGTTCGCCACGGCGTTCTGCATCAACGCCACGTCGTTGATCACCCGCGCCACCAGCTCTCCCGATGGGTGTTGCGCATGGAAACGGCTGGACTGGTCGAGGATGTGGCGGTAGAGGTCGTTGCGGATGTCGGTGGTGACGCCGAGGCCGATGTGCTGGAAGGCATAGCCGGAGACGAAATCGGCCAGGCAGCGGAGGATGAACACCACCACGAAGAGGAACGGCACGAAGTAGACCACGTTGTCGCGATCGACGCCGAGGTGCCGTTTCAACGATTCGTAGCCGCGGTCGATCGAGCCCGCCAGGTCGAGGCGCCGCTTGACCGCCGCCAGGGCGCCGGTCTCCGGGAGAGCCGCCGGCTTCGCTTTCTGCGCCGCTGCGGGGGTGACCCCGAAGCCGCCGAGCATGCTCGGCGTCTGATCGGAGAGGAGGACCTCGCCGAAGATCGGCTTGATCAGGTAGAGCGTCGCGGCGGTGGCGGCGGCATAGACGAGGATGCCCGCCGTCGCCAGGATCGCCCAGCCGGCGTACCTCCGCATATAGCGCCAGAAGAACGTGGTCAGGCCCGTGCTCACGCCGCCGCCTCGCCGCGCAGCAGCTCCGCCACTGCGCAGGCGGCCCGCCGGCTGGCGCCGCCGCTGCCCAGCCGGCCGCGCACCTCGGCCAGCGCCTCCCGCATGGCGTCGCGCTCCCGCTCGTCGAGCAGGATCTGCTCGGCTTCGAGCGCGATCCGCTCGGGGCTCGCGGCGCCCTGGACCAGTTCCGGCACCACCTTGCGCCCGAGCACCAGGTTCACCAGGCTGACATAGGGGAGATGCACCAGGAGCTTGGCGACCAGATAGGTCCAGCGGCCCAGGCGGTAGAGCATCACCATCGGCGTGCCGAGCAGCCCGACCTCCAGGGTCGCGGTGCCCGAGGCGCAGAGGGCGAGGTGGGAGTCGGCGATGGCGGCGAATCGGTTCTCGGCAGCATCGCCGACAATGCGCACCGGCAGATTGGAGAGCTCGATCTCTTCTTCCAGCATCTCCAGAGGGACGGTGGGCGCGCGGATCAGGAGGATCTCGACCGGCAGATCGGCGGCCAGCCTCCCCGCCGCCCGCAGCATCACCGGCAGCAACGCCTCCACCTCGCTCACCCGCGAGCCGGGGAGCAGGGAGATGCGGTAGGGCTCACGGCTCGGCTCGCCGCGCTCCCAGGCGCTCGGGAGCTGCGGCACCTCGTCGACCAGCGGATGGCCGACGTGCACGACGTCGACGCCGAAGCGGCGGTAGAAATCGACCTCGAACGGGAAGAGCACCAGCATGCGGTCGACCACCTGCGCGATCGTCTTCACCCGGCCGCGGCGCCAGGCCCACACCTGCGGGCTGATGTAGTAGACCACCGGCACCCCGCGCTTCTTGAGCTCCTTGGCGAGGCGCAGGTTGAAGTCCGGAAAATCGATCAGCACCGCGGCGGCCGGACGGCGGCGGTCCACCTCGGCGAGGAGCAGAGCGAACACCTCGCGCGCCCGCTTGAGGATGCGCAGCACCTCGGTGATCCCCACCACCGAGATCTCGGCGCTGTGCGCCACCGGATCGAGACCGGCCGCGCGCAGCTCGTCGCCGCCGAGCCCGAAGACCGACAGCCCCGGGATCAGGCGGTGCAGCTCCGAAACCAGGCGGGCGCCGTGAAGGTCGCCCGACGCCTCGCCGGCCACGACCAGGAGCTCCTGGGAGCGCGGGCTCATGGGATCGGCGCGGGCGGGCCCGGCGGGAACGGGTACATCAACCAGGCCACCAGCAGTCCCCCGCCCACCATGCCGAGGAACAGTTGCAGGAACAGCTTGACCTGCTCCCGGCGCCGGCGCCGCCACAGCAGGGTGAAAAAGACACTCACCAGGAAGGCGTAGAGCACCATCAGGAAGAAATGACTGAGCATTGGTTTTTTCCCTTGGAGGGTCACTCTTTCTTGCCGCGGGAGATGTCCCAGGCGTCCAGCACCAGCAGCCAGTTCATCAGCCCCGCGGTGAGCAGGAACGCGGTGCCGTATTCGTACCCGGCGGACAGGATGTCTCCCGCATAGCCCATCATACGGAGCAGGACGTAGGAAATGCCCATCCCCATGGCGCCGAGCGTCGCCAGGATGGACAGCGGATCGTTCGGCTCGCGCTGGTAGAGATTGCCCTTGAGCGCGCAGCCCACCCACAGCGACACGGCCACCAGCACGAGGAACGCCAGGCCGCGGCGCCAGCGCCGCAGATAGACGTGCCCGAGGCCCGGGATGAGAAGAGCGGCGACCACCGCCACCACCGGATTCCCCACCCGGGGGAGAGCCGGCGCCGGCTTGGTCTCGTTGCTCGCGGTATCCGCCAATCAGTCCTCCTGCAAAAAGAGCGCCCGCAGGCGCTCGCGGGACTGGCGCAGGTCCTCGGGAACCAGACGGACCTCCGCCAGCACGGTCATGAAATTGGTATCACCGGCCCATCGCGGCACCAGGTGGAAATGGAAATGTCCGGGCACCCCCGCGCCCGCCGGCTTGCCCAGGTTCATCCCCAGGTTGAAGCCCTGCGGCGCGTAGGCCCGGGTGAGAATCCGCTGGCTTTTGAGGACCAGCGGCCAGAGCTCCGCCTGTGCCTCCGCGGGGCTGTCCTGCGGATCGCTCACATGGTCGAAGGGGACCACCATGAGATGCCCGCTGGAGTAGGGATGGAGGTTCAGCATCACCAGGTGATGCCGGGCGGTATGCACCACCAGCCCGTCCGGATGATCCGGATCCTTCCCGGCGGCGCAGAAGAAACACTCGGAATCCGGCACGCTCTGGGTGATGTCCGAGTACCTCCAGGGAGTAAACAGTGTATCCATCCGGGCCTGTCGGAGAGCGCCAGCCGCTCAGCACTGATCGTTGAGGAGCTCCCGCAGCTCCTTGCCCGGCTTGAAGTACGGAATCCGCTTCGGCGGCACCTTGACCTTGTCGCCGGTCTTCGGATTGCGGCCGGTGCGCGCACCGCGGTGGCGGATACGGAAGCTGCCGAAACCGCGCAGCTCGATCTTCTCACCGTCCTTGAGCGAGCTGACGATGCTGTCGAACACCGTGTTGACGATGATCTCCGCGTGCTTCTTGGTGAGCTGCGTGGTGCGGGCGACCTCCTCCACCAGCTCCGCCTTGGTCATGCCGTCTTTGATCAGGGACGACGCCATCTCCCACCCCTTTCTCAACGGGAGAGGCGGGCTCCGCCCGGAGCCCGCCCGACCCTAGGTCGACAACGGCCTGTGGTCCGTCTTCGTCTACTGCTGCTCTTCGGTCTCGTCCTGCGCGTCGCGCTTCTTGGGCCGCGGCTCGATGCTGCCCATCCGCGCTTCGTAGGCTGCCTGGAGCTCGGCGAGCTCCGCCTCGGAAGGCTGGCCGACGCCACGCATGGAGAGGCCGACCTTCTTCTCCTCCTCCTCGATGCGCAGGATGCGGGTGCGCACCCAGTCTCCGACCTTGTAGTGGTCTTCCAGCTTGCTGCCGGCCGCCAGCTCGATCTCGCTGATGTGGGCGAGGCCCTCGAGACCGTTGTAGATGTCGATGAACAGCCCGAAGTCGGTCACGTTGACGACGCGGCCTTCCAGGGCGTCGCCGACGTGGTGGTGGTCGGCGAAGTCCTGCCACTCGTTGGGCATGAACTCCTTGATCGACAGGGAGACGCGCTGGTTCTCGACGTCGATGTTGGTGATCCGGGCGCGCACCACATCGCCCTTCTTGAGGATCTCGCTGGGATGCTTGACCCGCTTCGTCCAGCTCATGTCGGAGACGTGGATGAGGCCGTCGATGCCGTCCGTGATCTCCACAAAGGCGCCGAACTCGGTGAGGTTGCGCACCTTGCCTTCGATGATGCTCCCCTCGGGATGGGTGTCCTCCAGCTCTTCCCACGGGTTGCGCTCGGTCTGGCGGAGCGACAGGGAGATGCGGCGCTGGTCCATGTCCAGCTCGGAGACGATCGCCTCCACTTCGTCGCCCACTTCGAGGATCTTGGCGGGGTTGACGACCTTCTTGGTCCACGACATCTCGCTGACGTGGATGAGACCCTCGACGCCCTCCTCGATCTCGACGAACGCGCCGTAGTCGACCAGCGACACCACCCGGCCCTTGACCCGCGAGCCGATGGGGTACTTCTTGTCGACCAGCGTCCAGGGATCGTCGCTCTTCTGCTTGTAGCCCAGGGAGACACGCTCGGTCTCGGGATCGAACTTGAGCACGACCACCTCGACCTCGTCGCCCACCGTGAAGTGCTCGGAGGGATGATTGACGCGGCCCCAGGAGATGTCGGTGATGTGCAGCAGGCCGTCGATGCCGCCGAGGTCGATGAACACGCCGTAGTCGGTGATGTTCTTGACCACGCCCTTGAGCCGGGCCCCCTCCTCCAGCCGCTTCAGCGTCTCGGCCTTCTTCTTGACCAGCTCGGTTTCGAGCACGGCCTTGCGGGAGAGGACGATGTTGTTGCGCCGGCGGTCGAGGCTGATGACCTTGAACTCCAACTCCTGGCCACGCAGCGACTCGAGGTTCTTCACCGGCTTGATGTCGACCAGCGAACCGGGCAGGAAGGCGCGCAACCCGACGTCCACCGTCAGGCCGCCCTTGATCCGGTCGGTGACGCGCCCCTTGATGATGCGGCCGTCCTTGTATGCCTTCTCCACCTCGGTCCAGCGGCGCATGCGCTGAGCCTTGGTGAACGAGAGGAGGACGTGTCCCTCGAGGTCCTCGGTCTTCTCGAGGAGGACATCGACTTCGTCGCCTTCCTTGACCTGCAGTGATCCGTCACGGTCCATGAACTCGTCGATGGGGACCAGCCCCTCCGACTTGTAGCCCACGTCCACGATGACGGAGTTCGCCGTGATGCCGATCACCCGTCCGGGCACGATCTCACCCTCGGTGAGATTGCGCATGCTGTCGTCATACAGATCGAGCAGCTTTTTGTAAGCCTCCGCACTGAGCTGCTCGTCGTCGTCGGACTCGGCCGTCAACGTCGGCAGGTCCTGTTCTTTACTCGCCGGCATTACAAACTACCTCCTTGGCATGGATTCCAGGCGCACGCGCCCGGTCGCCCCACGAGCGTGGGGGGTTCGAGTTCTGGCTTTAAGTCTTTGAGAACTCGGGCCTTCGAGTATAGGAGGAGGGAGAGGGGCTGTCAACTCGTGGAACGGCGCTCGCCGAGCGCACGGCGCAGCCGGAGAATCTCTTCCTCCGCCGCTCGGGCTTTGGCTTCGGCGGCCTCCCGGGCTGCTTCGGCCGCTTTGCGGGCATCCGCTTCCTCGGTGGTCCACAACAGAGGCTCGCCGCTCGCCAGATCCACCAAGCGCAGTCTCATGCCTTCGAGCGACAGCTTCAGACCGGTCACCTGGCTGACCAGCGAACCGTCGGCCGCTGCCGGAATCGAGAGGTAGCGTCCACCCACCATGCGAAATCCCTGCAGGCGCGGATGCAGGTACTGATCCAGAGGATCGAACAGGAAGTACTCCAGCACACCGATGCGGGCATACTTCGTCTTCTTCGCCTCCAGATCCTCTTCCCAAGTCGTCTTCGACGCCATCTCGATCACCAGGGACGGCCCCTTGCCCTCCTCCCAGAGCTTGTAGACCGGCCTCTTCTCCTTGGCAACACCCTGGACAAGGAAGACGTCCGGGCAGACGCACTTCGAAGGGTCCCCCTGGACGTAATAGACAAAGAGGTTACCCGAGACATAGACGTCAGGAGCATCCCGGTAGCGCTCCTGCAGGGCATAGATCAAGTCGAGGATCTCCTCGCGGTGCCAGTCGGTCTCTCCCAAGGGCCTCCCGTCGGATTCCGGATAGTCGATCTCGTGCTGGAGCGGTAATGCGGCCATAGGATACCTGCCTTCTCCTCCGGACACCACGAAGTGGCGCCAACCAGCCACCGGGGTCCGCTTTCCCGCGGAATGAGTCTACCATGGGGTTCAGGGCTCGGCAGGTCCCCGCCTTGCCCTGCCCTCGTAGGGGCGGTCCGCAGGATGCCGAAGGCACCCTGCGTGGCCGCCCTTCTTCGGCCAAACGGCCGAAGCCGCACTTTGCCGCTCCAGAGCCTCTTCTCGTCCCGATCGTTGCCCGGCGAGCGCGTCGGGAGAGTCACTGCCGCGGCCAGAGACTCTCTCGACGGCTCGTCAAACCATTTCCTCGGCCGAGAGAGTCTCTCGACGGTCCGTGAAGGCATTTCCTCAGTCCAGAGCCTCTCTCGATGGTCCGTGAAGGCATTTCCTCCGCCCAGCGACTCTCTCGACGGCTCGGCAAGTCTTTTCGGCCGCCCAGAGACTCTCTGGCCCGTCGGGTTTGAGGCCCAAGGCGCCGGAGTGGCCGCAGCACCCTCCAGAGGGGGCCCCCCCTGGACTCCCCCTTCTTCAAGAAAAGAAACAGAGGCCCACAGATTCAGAGACCGAGGTTTCAGATATCAGAGCGGAATGGGTACAACACAACCCGGAATCCTACGAAGACGTTCCCGCCGTCCTGGCTGGACACGTACCGGAAGGCACAACGGACGTACCTCGATGTGTAGGCGAACGCGCCGCCGCGTATCACACGGGCGGCTTGCGCCGATGCTTCCAGATCTTCACGGCCGTCCAAGGAATCGTATGGGTAGGTGGAAAAACAGCTCCGCGTCAACTCCCACACGTTCCCCGCCATGTCCACGCAGTTGTAAGGAGAATCCCCTTGCGGCGAGAATCTTCCAACAGGCGTCGTCGTCGAATGGCCTTTCCGCGGTAACAGGGCCGCCCAAGGAAGCCGCCTCCCGCCTTCTGTACCCCAGTATTCAGAAGTATTCGCGCATTCAGCCTTCCACTCGTTGCCCCAAGGGTACTGCCGGCCGTCGGTTCCCCGCGCCGCCTTTTCCCACTCCGCCTCGCTCGGCAAGACGTAGCCCTGCCAGCCGGCGAACGCCAAAGCATCGTGCCAGCTCACTCCGACGACAGGGTGATCGGTGTGCTTGTTCCACCGGTCGAAGTCCGCCTGATCTTCCAGCGGGTGCCCGCTCTGCCTGAGAAAATTGCGGAACGCCTCAACCGTCACCGGAGCTTTCCCAATATAGAAGTCCGGCAGATAGAGGGGGTGCTGCGGCTTCTCCTCCGAATGGACATCTCCTTCCCTACTGCCCATCAAGAACTCTCCGGCTGGCACCTTGACCAAACCGAAATCCACCGCCCGCCCGAGCTCGCACCAGGCCCACGCGGCAGCCCTCCTCAGAGCCGGTGCCCCCTGCTGCGCCGACTCCAGTACCCGCCAAGTCTCGGCATCGGGCGAAAATCGGATGCCCGCCAAAACCTGTGCCGCTTGAGCTCTGATCCCTGCTTCGCCTGTCTCCTCCCCAATCAGCCGCACAAGCAGAGACGCCATCGGCTTGGACTGCGTCTCGCCCAGCTCCGGCAAAAGCGCCAGAACCCGCTTCTGCCGCTCCGGATCGCGCCCGCGCAGCACATCCTCCATCCACTGTCGCGCCGCCTCCAGATCCGCGGTCACCAGCGCGCTGGCCAACCGCCGGAACGGCCCCGCGGCCTCTTCCTTCGTGAGCCGGTCGAGCAGCCGCTTCTTCACCTCGGCCCGCAGATCGTCGCCGAGCTGAACGTCTTCGGCGAGGGTCAGGCCCGCCATCTCCAGTTCCGCTCCGGACTCGCCACCGCGGGCGAGGAGGGACTCCACCAGCCGCGCCGCACGGCCCGCGGGGGCGAGGCCGGCGGCGATCAGGATCACCTCCCGCCAGCGCTCCTCGCCGGCCCGTTCCAGAAGCAGCGCGTCGCGCTCGTGCTCCACCACGCAAGCGGCGGCCAGGTAGTCGTGCAGCGCGCGGTGGGCGAAGCCGTAGAAACCAAGGCGCTGCTCCTGCAGGATGCCGGAGCGCTTCCAGATCTGCTGGAGCAGGTTCTCCGCCGTGATCTGGACTTTGATCTTTGGGAGGACAGGCTGGACCAGCCCGGCGAGCATCGGCAGGTCCGCTTCTAGAAGATCCTCCTTCAGATAGTGGAAGGCGATGGCTTCGAGCACCATCCTCTTCTCTTTGAGCGTGACCTCGGGAAGCTCCAGCCGCTTGTCCTTCCGGTCCCAGAGATCGAGAAGAATCTCCACGCAATCCCCGTACAGCCGGGCTCGCCCCTTGGGAAGGTCGACCTTGTGATAGTGGACGAAGGCCATCAGCGACAGGAGGAGCGGCGTCGAAGCGATCCGCAGCAGGCCCTCGTTGCCGGAGAGCGACTGCCACAGAGCCTCCACACGCCGGCCGGCTTCTTCAAACGCGGTCCGCTCTGCCTCCTGCATCTGGTCCAGTTTCGGCGAGACACCCAGGAGATTGACCGCCTGCGTGCGCAGCACCTCGCGGTACCAGACGCCGAGGAACTTGCGGATGTCGTCTCCGGTGAACGGTTGGATCTCCCAGGTGCGGAACCCCGGGAGCTGATTGCGCCAGCCGGCCACCCGGCAGGTCACCACGTAGACGTTCTCCGGATAGTCGCCGACCAGGCTCTCGATCTCCCGGACGGCCCGGACGTGGCGCGATTCGTCCAACACCTCGTCGAGGCCGTCGAGGAGGACGATGCAGCCGCCGCGCTTCAGCCACCGTTCCGGATAGCCGGCCGGGATCTGCTTGAGAGGCGCGGTCTTCGCCAGCAAGGCGGTCAGCGACTCCGCCCCTTCGCTCCCCAACTCGCGGAGACGGGCGATCAGGGGGAACGGGCCGCCCAACCGCTCGCGCAGCGGATGCCGCACGGCGCCGGTGAAAACGAGCACCAGATAATCGAGAAGCGTCGACTTGCCGGCACCAGGGCTACCCAGGATCACCAGCCGCTTCTCCTCCGGCGCCAAGACGTCGTTCCAGGCGAAGCGCGGTCCGTCATCCCCCTTGGCAGCAGCCAGGCGGAGAGAGACGTATACCTCCTGCAATCGCGGCGCATGGAGATTCGTCGAGCTGTAGACGCCGATCAGCTTGAGCCAGCGGTGGCCGTCGGCCAGCGCCGCCAGGTAGCGCTTGCGGAAACGCCAGCCGAGACCGGCGAAAGCGGTCTCGATCCAGCTCCCGATCTTTTTCAGCAGTGCCTTGATGGACTCGGACAGGATAAGGACTACGACGGTGGTGATAACGGTGGTGACAACGGCGACGATGATCTTGTCCCCATTGCTCGCCCAGATGCCGGAGGGGGTCGCCGCCGGTGTCGCTTGCGCCGTCTGGAGGAGGGCGAGGATTCCGTTCGTCATGGAATACGGAGAGTCTAGCACTCCGCGCGTCGGGGCTTACAGCCGGCCCGGATGATAGGATGATAGAGTGCAAGCGTGACTTTGGAGGAGGCCAAGGCGATTCTCGCCGCGCTCGTGCGCGAGCACGTTGACTTCGTGGTCATCGGCTCGATGGCAATGGCAGCCCAAGGTCTTCCCCGCGCGACCCACGACCTCGACCTGTTCGTCTCCCCGAAGATCGAGAATCTGGAGGCCCTCAAGCGGGCGCTCCGCGGCCTGTTCAACGACCCGAACGTCGATCAGATCGATCCCGGGGAGTTGGCCGGAGACTATCCGGCCGTGGAATATACCCCTCCGCACGGCCACTACTCGATGGACATCCTCACCCGGCTCGGAGAGGCCTTTACGTGGCAGGATCTCGCCACCAATTGCGACGAGATCGAGTTGGGAGATCTGCTCGTCCAGGTCGCCAATCCAAAGATGCTCTACCGTATGAAGAAAGACACGGTGCGACCACAAGACCGCGCCGATGCCGCCCGGATTCGTGAAGCCTTCGATCTGGGAGACGAATGATGCCGATCCGCAAGTACCGCTCGGTGACGGACATGCCCGGAGTCCGGCCGCTTCGGCCGCTCGATCCGGACAACCTCCGCATCGCGTGTGAGCTGACCGAGCTGAGCTTCGCGCTCCACCCCTGGAGGTTCGAGCCCGGCGTCCGCAAGTTCCGCTCGTTGGCGGAGGCCAACCAGCATCGCCAGGAGTGGGAGAAGAAACAAGTGCGCCGTCCGCTTTGACGGAGCCCGCCGCCGTCGGCTCTACCCTCTCGGGACTCTCTGATGTAGACTCCGACCGTTTTACATCGGTTCAAGGTTCGGGCAGAAGACGTCGATGGCCACACCCCTGGATAGCGCGCAACCCACCATCGGCGGCCTCATGACCCTCCTCGCCAACCTGCGCGGGGGGCGCATGGCGAGCAGTCTCGCGCCCCTGAGGCGGCTGTTCGTCTTTGTCCGGCCCTACCGCCGGCGGCTGCTCCTGGCCCTCCTGGGGGTGCTCGTCGGGGGCGCCCTGAGCCTGGCCGGCCCCCTCGCCTGGAGCTTCCTGGTCGACTCCATCGTGCCCGGCGGCGATCCCAGCCTGCTGACCCGGGTGACCCTCGCCCTCATCGCCATCTACCTCCTGCAGAGCGGCACCTCACTGCTGGTGGGCTACCTCCTGAGCTTCGTCGGCGTGCGCCTGACCATCGACCTGCGCCAGGAGCTCTACGAGCACCTGCAGACCCAGTCGCTGTCGTTCTTCAGCCAGCGCCGCACCGGCGAGCTGGTGTCGCGGGTGATGAACGACGTCACGAACATCCGCAGCGTGTTCACCGCCGACGTCGCCGGGCTGCTGCAGCAGGTGTTCACCTTTTTCGGCTCGCTGGTGGTGATCCTCTATCTCGAATGGCGCCTGACCCTCCTGATGGTGCTGCTGGTGCCCACCGTGTCGATCACCTCGGTGATCCTCGGCCGGTCCCTGCGCAAACTGTCCCAGGACCTGACCGACGTGGTCGCCGACGTGACCACGGTGCTGGAGGAGTCGTTGAGCGGCATCCGCATCGTGCGCTCCTTCGTCCGCGAGGAGTACGAGGCCGGGCGCTTCAAGGCGCGGCTGCACCAGCTCTTCACCCTCGCGCTCCGCCGGCTGTACCTGGAGGTGACCTTCGGGCCGCTCCTCTCGGCGATGTTTTTCACCTGCACGGTGCTGATCATCTGGTTCGGCGGCAAGCAGGTGCTGGCGGGCAAGCTCAGCCCGGGGCAGCTCGTGACCTTCATCATCCTCACTTCGATGATGGGCGGCGCCATCAACTGGTTCGGCGGGCTGTGGAGCCGGCTGCAGCAGGCAGTGGGCTCGTCGCTGCGGCTGCTCGAGCTGCTCGATACCCGGACCGACGTGGTCGAGCTGCCCGGCGCCCCCGACCTGCCCCTCATGGCCGGCCGCCTGACCTTCGAGCGGGTGAGCTTCGCCTATGCCGCCCCGGCCCCCGGCGTCACGATGGCGCCGGTGCTGGCCGAGGTCTCCCTGGAGATCGAGCCGGGCGAGATCCTCGCCGTGGTGGGCCCCAGCGGGGCCGGCAAGACCACCCTGGTCAACCTGGTGCCGCGCTTCTACGATCCCACCGCGGGCCGGGTGCTGATCGACGGCGTCGACCTCCGCACGGTGAGCCTCGCGAGCCTGCGGCGGCAGATCGCCCTCGTGCCCCAGGAAACGCATCTCTTCGGCGGCACGGTGCGCGAGAACATCCTCTACGGCCGGCTCGAGGCGAGCGAAGAGGAGATGATCGCGGCGGCCCGGGCGGCCAACGCCCACGCCTTCATCACCGAGCTGCCGGAGGGCTACGACACGGTGGTCGGCGAGCGGGCCACCAAGCTGAGCGGCGGCCAGCGCCAGCGCCTGGCGATCGCCCGCGCCCTGCTCAAGGACCCGCGCATGCTGCTTCTGGACGAGGCCACCTCCGCCCTCGACAGCGAGAGCGAGCACCTGGTGCAGGAGGCCCTCGAGCGGCTGCTGGCCGGCCGCACCGCGATCGTCGTCGCCCACCGGCTGAGCACGGTCCGCATCGCCCACCGCATCGCCATCCTCGACCGCGGCCGCATCGTCGAGCTCGGCCGCCACGAGGAGCTCATGGCCCAGGACGGCCTCTACGCCCGGCTTTGTCAACACCAGTTCCAGGATCTGCGCGAGCCGGTGGCGCCGCTCTCTTGACCCGCGGCCGGGCCGCGCTTACCATACGTTACATTGACGATCATGAATTTCTTACGCCGCCCCCGTGAATCGAGACGTCCCTCAGTGTGAGGGGGGTCTTTTCGAAACGCTGTTACCTAAAGGAGCAGGCGACATGGATAATGTTCGGGCGAGCACCCAGGCAGTCGAGAAGTTGTTCACGCAGGTCTTCCGTGACGGCAACTACGACCTCGCGGACGAAATCCTGACCGAGGACTTCCGCTTCCAGTACCCCTTCCCGGGCTTCGCGCCGGGCCCCGAGGGCATCAAGCAGTTTTCCCGCGAATTCCACCAGGCCTTCCCCGGCTTCGAGGTGGAGGTCAACGACCTCTTCGGCACCGAGACCCTGAGCGGTGAAGCCGAGGTCTCCATCCGCTGGACTCTGCGCGGCCAGCACACCGGCCCGTTCCTCGGCATCCAGCCGACCGGCAACTACGTCACCGTCTCCGCCATCGGCATCTACAAGGGCCATCCGCCGACCTAGCCGACCACCCCTGGGACGGGGACGGCGGCGGAGGGCTCCCTCAGTTCCGGCTGGCTGGAGATGGACACCCTCGGCCTGCTGCAGCAGTTGGGCGCGGTCAAGCCCTTGCAGGAAGTCGTCCCCAACCTGCGCTACTGATCGCTGGGGGCGTCCCTCAGCGTGAGGAAGGTCTTTTTCGGGAAACGCTGTTACCTAGTTATCTAAAGAAGGAGCAGGCGACATGGCCAATGTTCAGGCGAGCACCCAGGCAGTCGAGGCGTTGTTTACGCAGGTTTTCCGTGACGGCAACTACGACCTCGCGGACAAGATCCTGACCGAGGACTTCCGCTTCCAGTACCCCTTCCCGGGCTTCGCGCCGGGCCCCGAGGGCATCAAGCAGTTCTCGCGCGAATTTAACCAGGGATTCCCCGGCTTCGAGGTGGAGGTCAACGACCTTTTCGGCACCGAGACCGCGAGCGGTGAAGCCGAGGTCACCATCCGCTGGACCCTGCGCGGCCAGCACACCGGCCCGTTCCTCGGCATCCAGCCGACCGGCAACTACGTGACCGTCTCCGCCATCGGCATCTACACCGGCCCCGGCCAAAAGCCGCCGGTTGACCAACTCGCCACTGGGACGGCGGCGGAGGGCACCCTCAGTGCCGGCTGGCTGGAGATGGACAGCCTCGGCCTGCTGCAGCAGCTCGGCGCGGTCAAGCCCTTGCAGGAAGTCGTCCCCAACCTGCGCTACTGATCGCCGGCATGACCTGCGTCGCGGCGGCGCCCCTACGCGCCTCGGAGGAGATCCAGGGCAACGTCCTGGCGCCATTTCCCGAAGAGCATCAGGCCTTCCTGATGCTCTCCTTGGCTGACCCCGGAGGTGCCCGCCGCTGGCTGCGGCGGGTGCTCTCCGGGATCACCGCCACGGCGCAGGTGAACACGGCTCCGGTCGCCGGTGAGTCTGCCGTCTACCGGAGCCTCGGTCTTTCCTATCGCGGGCTGGGCCGGCTTTCGCCCGCGGCGCTCGCCGGCCTGGAAGCCTTCGAGGCATTCCGCCAGGGCCCCGCCGCCCGCGCCGGCAAGCTGCGTGACCGCGGCCCCGGGGCGCCGGAGCGCTGGGCTTTCGGCGGTCCGGGCCAGGCGCCCGTCGATGTCCTCATCACCCTGGCTTCGACTTCGTTGGAGCGTCTCGAGGAAGCCCTCGAAGAAGAGAGGCGGCTCGCCCGCGACGGGATCGACGGGGTCGACGTCGTGCACATGGAGCGTGGCGGCTTGCTCCCCGGAGCCATGGCCGGCCGCGAGCACTTCGGCTTCCGCGACGGCATCTCGCAGCCGGCGGTGCTCGGCCACGACGATCCGGCGGAAGGGGAGCCGGAGCGCCGGCTGACCCCGGCCGGGGAGTTCGTCCTCGGCCACCCGCGCCACGGCGCCGGCGGCCTGGGTCCGCCCATCGCCTGTCCGGCGTGGATGCACGACGGCACCTTCCAGGTCTTCAAGCGTCTCCAGCAGGACGTGCCGGGCTGGCGCGCCCAGTTGGCCGCGGCGAGCACCGAGCTGGCCGGCCGCGGGGTGCCGATGTCGACCGACGAGTTGGCGGCCCGGCTGATCGGCCGCTGGCCGAGCGGCGCTCCCCTGTCACACTCTCCCGAGGTGGATAACGGCGCTGCGCCGGGTGCCGCCTTCGACTACGAAGACGATCCGCTCGGCCACAAGACGCCGCGTTTTTCCCACATCCGCAAGATGTACCCGCGCTCCAACCTGGTGGTCGACCGCGAGTGGCACCGTTTGATCCGGCGCGCCGTGCCGTTCGGCCCGGTCTACGATCCCGAGGCCGGCCCCGGCTTCGGCCCCGACGTCGAGCGCGGCCTCCTGATGAACTCGTTCATGGCGAGCATCGAGCAGCAATTCGAGTTCCTGCTGCGCGGCTGGGCCCACGACCCCGACTTCTTCGAAGCCGACGACGGGCCCGACCCCCTGATCGGCGAAGACGCCGCCCCGGTCACGCTGCGCTGCCCCCTGCACGGCCGCCAGACCCTGTCCATCCAGCGCCACGTCCACGCCGCGGGAGCGGTCTACGCCTTCGTGCCGTCGCTCAGCACACTGCGGAATCTGGCCGCCGGCGAGCTGTCTTGACCCGCACCCGGGTCGCGCTTACCATGAACGATACCTTTATGGTCACGAATCTCTCATTGCCAATTCCGTGGATCGAGGCGTCCCTCAGCGTGAGGGGGGCCTTTTCGAGAAACGCTGTTCTCTGAAGGAGCAGGCGACATGGCCAATGTTCAGGCGAGCACCCAGGCAGTCGAGAAGTTGTTCACACAGGTTTTCCGTGACGGCAACTATGACCTCGCGGACGAGATCCTGACCGAGGACTTCCGCTTCCAGTACCCCTTCCCGGGCTTCGCGCCGGGCCCCGAGGGTATCAAGCAGTTCTCACGCGAATTCCACCAGGGCTTCCCCGGCTTCGAGCTGGAGGTCAACGACCTCTTCGGCGCCGAGACCGCGAGCGGTGCAGCCGAGGTCACCATCCGCTGGACCCTGCGCGGCCAGCACACCGGCCCGTTCCTCGGCATCCAGCCGACCGGCAACTACGTCACCCTCTCCGCCATCGGCCTCTACACCGGCCCGCACGGCGAGCCGGTGCCGACCGGCACTGTCAACGGCCTCGCCGTGAGTGGGCCGGTGGAGGGCACCCTCACTGCCGGCTGGCTGGAGATGGACAGCCTCGGCCTGCTGCGGCAGCTCGGCGCGGTCAAGCCCTTGCATGAAATCGTCCCCAACCTGAGCATCTGATCACCGGCAATGACCTGCGGCTCCGGCCGGCGGCAAGGGTGCCGACCGGAGCCTCGGGCCCGGACGTTCTCCTACCCCGGCGCCACCTCGGCCAGCGGCGCCGCCGGCAGGGTGAAGGCGTCGGCCAGCAGGTCGGAGTCGGGCTCGACGATCTCGGGATAGCGGGCAGGGAGGATCTGGAGGTCGAAGATCTCCTGCACCAGCCCCTCGAAGCGCAGGAAGGCGGCGAGCGTGCCGCTGCCGAGATCGAGCACCCAGACGCCGCAGCGCAACTCGTCGGCGCGCTCGGCAAGCGGCAGCCCGACGAAGAGGTTCGACTCGCGGACCTGGGACAGCCCGACGAAGGCGTAGCGGCCGGCGAAGGCCAGGCCGCGGGTAAAGCCGGGGAGCCGGGCCAGGCACTCGACCCGGCCGTGGTCGAGGTCGGCCACCCCGACCTCCCCCTTGCCGGATTCGAGCACCCACAGCCGGCCGCCATACCAGCGCGGCGAGTGCGGCACCGAGAGCCCCGAGAGCAGGATCTCGCCGCTCGGCACGTCGACCAGCACGCCGCCGTCGGCCCTCCCCTCCCGCCACCCCAGTGGCGTGTCGGTGGCGCCCAGGGCGGTGACGAAGCGGGGCCGGCCGTCGATCATCGCGAGGCCGTTCAGGTGACAGCGGTCGTCGGGCGAGAGGGCGGTCACGAACGGCGGCCGCCAGCGCGGCACGAAGCTGTTGTCGGCATCGAGGCCGGCCAGGCAGGAGAAGCGGGTGTTGATCATCAAGAGGCCGTCCTGCCCCACCGCCAGCTCGTGCACCCGGATGTCGCCGGTGACGTGCACCTTGCGCAGCAGGTAGCAGGCGTCGTGCTTGCCGTGCGGCTGGAGCTTTTTCCCCACCTCCGGCTGGTTGGCGAGCTCCCAGACGTGGCGCTCGGTGCCCAGGATGAAACCGGCCGGCGTCACCGCGATCCCCATCGGGCTCGGGAAGGCGCGGAGGTGGGTGTTCAAGCCGCCCTGGCCGTCCGCGCGGACGGCAATCAGGCGGCCGCTCTGGTAGGTCGACACCAGGAGCGAGACGCCGAGCCCTTCCAGGATGCCGGCGAAGCCCGGGGAATAGACGGTGCGGAAGGCGCCAGGATCGTCGCCGGCCTGGCCGGCCGGCCCGGCCACCGGCGCCACGGCCGGCGGCGCGAGCTCCGGGTTCAAGGCCGGGCGGATGGCGAGCTGGCGGACGATCTCGACCGCCTCGGAGCCGCTGGCGAGCCGCAACTGCCCCTCGAAGCGGACAAGCCCCGCCGCCAGGCGGTCGAGGCGCTCGCGGAAGGCCGGCCAGCCGTCGGGCGCGGCGCCGTGTGCCGCCCACAGGGCCCGCCAGGCCCGCGCGAATTCGGCGAGCAGGACGGTGAGCTCGCCGGCCAGCGGCCGCGGGTTGTCCCCGGCCGCGAGCTCGCGGCGGACGAAGCGCAGGACCTCGCCCTGCTCCCAGGGCGACATCACCACCGGCTGGTTGACCGTCTCGAAGGCGAGCTCCGGCTCGGCGGCGGGGTCGAAGGGGACGAAGCGCGGCTCGAAGGCCGCCGGCCCGTCCGCCGCGAACGGCCGCCGGCCGCGGGCCACCGCGGCCCAGAACGAGGCAGAGCCGACGCTGTCGGCCACCAGGTGGATGCGGCGGGTGGGGTTCGGGCTCACCACGTTGTGGGTCTGCCAGGTGTCGAAGATCCACACCTCGCCCGCCGCCATGTGGAGCTCACGCGCGCCGCAGAGGAAGCGCACCGCCGGGTCGGTGACCAGCGGCAGGTGGATGCGCACGCGCTCGAACCAGTAATAGTTGGTGTCGGTATGGAGCGTCGCCTCGGCGTCGCCGTCGAGCCGCATCAGGCGAGTGCGGCCGAGGACGGTGCCGAAGGCGGCGAGCGCCTGGCGCAGGCAGGGGAGGCGCGCGAGGTGCGGCGTCGGCCGCATCGGCCCCTTGGTGGCGTCGTTGGCCGGGTCGCCGCCGGCCGCCACCAGCGGCAGCGCCGAATTGCCGGGATGCCCCTGGGGGTGCGGGCGCCAGGCCTCCTCGGGGAGCGCCGCCACCTCGGCGGCCAACCGTCCGGCGTCGAAGCGCCAGGGCAACTGTATGAATTCGGTGTCGAGCTTCATGATCCCTGGGCCGCCCCCTACGTCGAGCGCAAAGCCTCGGCAGGAGCCGTGCGGGCAGCACGTGCGGCAGGCAAGTAAGAGGCCGCGGCAGCGACCAGGAGAAGCACCAGGGCCGCGAGAACAAACGTCAGCGGATCCCGGCTCCCCACCTGGAACAGCAGCGACGCCAGCAGCCGGGTGGAAGCCAAAGCCAGAAGCACGCCGGCGAGGATGCCGAGGCCGGCGACCAGAAGCCCATGACCGAGGACCAGCCGGCGAATGCGGCCGCCGTCGGCCCCCAGGGCCATGCGGATGCCGAGCTCCCGGGTGCGCCGGGTCACGAGGTACGACACCACCCCATAGAGCCCCACCGCCGCGATCACCAGCGCCATCAGCGACGCCAGCAGCAGCACCGTGACGGTGAACGCCATGCGGGCCCAGGAGTCGTGCACCAGGCTGTCCACCGTCCGCACCTGGGTGATCGGCAGGTTGGGGTCGGCGCCGTGTACGATATTGCGCAGGGACGGTGTCAGAGACGCCGCCGGCAGGCTGCTCGCGACCACGAAGGAGAGACTGGAACGGAGGTCCTTGCTGCCGTCGGCGAGACCCAGGAGGGGCTCGTAGACCAGGTCCACCGGCTCCTGGTCGAGGCCCTTCAGACGCACGTCGCCCACCACCCCGACCACCGTGTACCAGCCCTTCTGTTCCGCCTTCGGCGACCACGACTTCATCCGCTTGCCCAGCGCGCTGCCCTTCGGCCAGTAGCGGCGAGCCACCGATTGGCTGATCACGATGTGACCCAGGCGATTGCGGTAGTCGTCGGGCTCGAAGGTCCGTCCTTCCAGGAGCGGGATGCCCAGGGCGGCGAAGTAGCCGGCGCTGACGTTCGTCTCCATCAAGAACGGCGGCACCTCTCCCGGCCCCAGGGGGAGCTCCTCCACCACGAACGCGGAGCCGCTCGGGTCGTCGGACAGCGGCAGGTAGCTGGCCAGGCCCACCGCCCTGACCCCCGGCAGCGCCGCCAGCCCGTCCAGGGTCTTCTCCACGAAGCGCACCCGGGCTTGCGCATCAGGATACGTCGCGGCCGGCAGGAACAGTTGGAAGGTCGTCGCGCCGCTCGTCCTGAACCCGGGATCGACCTTCTGCAAGGCCAGGAGGCTCCGCACCACCAGCCCGCAAGCCACCAGCAGCACGATCCCCAAGGCGACCTGGGCCGCCACCAGGGCATAGCGCAGGCGGTGCCGTTCGAGGCCGGCGGAGGCGCGGCCGCCGTCGCGCCCCACGTCCGCGAGGTCGATGCGGCTCGCTCGCAAGGCCGGCAAGAGACACGCCAGGACCGCCGCCAGGAGCGCCGCGCCGAAGGTGAACAGCACCGCCACGGCGTCGATGCCCACCTCGTGCAGACGCGGCACCGTGCCCGCGCCGAACCGGACCACCAGGCGCAAGGTCCCCCAGGCCAGGACCACGGCCACCCCACCGGCGAGGACAGCGAGAGCCAGCCCCTCGGCGAAGAGCCCACCCACCAGCCGGCCGCGGCTCGCCCCCAGGGCGCCGCGGACCGCCAGCTCGCCGGAGCGCTCTTCGAAGCGCACCAGGAACAGATTGGCGACGTTGGCGCAGGCGATGGCGAGGATCAGCCCGGCCGCGGCAAGCAGCGTCCACAGCACCGGCCGCACCTGGCCGACGGCGTTCTCCAGGAGGGTCTTGAGCATCGGACGAAAGCCCCCGTCCTGGAGCGGCTTCGCCGCCTCCTCGTCCGGGAAGGCGCCCACCAGGTCGCGGGTGAGCTGCACGAGCTCGGTCTGTGCCGCCTCGAGCGTGACCTGGCTGCGGATGCGGGCGATGGCGTGATCCTGGAAGTAGCCCAGCCGTGCCTTGCTGGGATCGAGCATCCGCGGCACCCACAGCTCGGTCGTGGGGCTGGGGAAGCCGAAGCCGGCCGGCATCACTCCCACCACCTGGCGCGGCGTGCCGTTGACCTGGAGCGTCCGGCCGAGGATGTCGGCATCGCTCCCATAGCGGCTCTGCCACAGGTCATGGCTGAGGATCACCACCGAGGTGCCGCCGGGCCGTCCTTCTTCTTCGCTGAAGGCCCGGCCGAGCTCCGGCTTGACCCCCAGGATGCGGAACGTGGAGGGAGTGACCACCGCCCCGGGCATGCGAACCGGCTCCTGGTCGCCGGTGAGGGTGAAGTCGGCGCTGTTCCAGAGGGCGATTCCGGCGAGGGTCTTGCTGCGCTCCAGGTAATGGAGATACAGCCGCGTCGACATGTCCAGCTTATCGATCTTGAGGCCCGGGACGGCGTGGCTGACCTCCACCAGGCGGGCGGACCCCGGGTACGGCAACTGGCGCAGCAGCACGGCGTTGACCAGGGTGAACAACGTGACCACCGCCGCCAGGGCGAGGGCCAGGGTCAGCACAGTGATGGTCGAGAAGCCGGGCTCCCGCACCAGTCTTCGCAGCATCTGCTTCCATCCGCTCATGCTCATGCCGAGAGCATATATCACGCGGGCCAGGGTCGCCCCCGGGTGGCACCTGGATTCCAGCTCACTCGAAGAAGCCCACGAGATCCACGACGAAATCAACCGTCCCCGGCGAACCGACGAAGGTCACCGCGAAGGTGCCGGTTTCCCCCAGGTAGAGGATGGCGTTGTTCGCCCGCACCATCCCCGGCGTGAAGTTGAGGACGCTGGTCAGCGCCGCCGGCTGGTCCGCCGGATGGATGGTGAGATAGCCGGTGCCAGTCGGGTTGACGATGGTGACGTTGACCGCCACCGCGCGCGCCGTTTGCGGGACCTTGCAGACCCCGGGGAGAGTGAAGTACCGAACCTGGCCGGCGCTCAGGGACGGGCTGCCCATCGGACCCAGAGGAAGGCGCGTGTCGATCACCCGGCAGGGCAGCACGGTGAAGAAGGACAGGGGGCCGGTCGTCTGCGAGAGCAGGAAGACGGCGGTGTCGGTCGCCGGGGCGGCCGGGGTCACCAGGGTGTGGCTCCAGCCTCCGCCGTCCGACCAGGATTGGAAGGCGTAGCGCTGCCCGCCGGCTCCGCTCTGCGTGGACGCCGCAAGGTCGATCGGGTAGCCCCGCCAGGAGGTGACGCTCTGCGGCGCCACCATGGCGGCGCCGTTGATCGTCAGGGTCAGGCCCGCTGGCTGGGTGGCGAAGGTCAGGGCGACCCGGGCGGGATCGAGCCGCTGGCTGACGGTGTTCGACTGCCCCATGGCGTCGGTCGCCTTGAGCTGAATCTCCAAATAGCCGTCCACGGCCGCGGCGAAGCTCGCCGGCGGCGGCGCGGTGAAGGAGACACTCGCCCCCGAGGCCGGGCCGAAGACCGTCTGCACCTGGCTCCCCTGGTGCAGGAGGACAGTCCAGGAGAGAGCACTGTCCGGAAGCGCCCCGCCCTGCGCGTCGACGGCGCTCCCCTGAAGGACGACCGTGTCGCCGACGCCGAAGGTGTCGGTGGGCAGAGGGGAGGCGATCGTCGGGGTGGGCGGCGCGCCCACCGCCGTCGGCGTGGGGATGGAGACGCCCTCGATGCCGCTCGCCAGCCAGCCAACGTTGCCATGCGTGCTGACCGCCTCGATCAGATAGGAGAGTCCCCTTCCGGCGGGCAGAGTGAGGCTACCGGTCCAGTTGCCGCTGCCGTCCGGCGCGAGCTCGAGCGGAGCCCAGGCTCCTCTTCCCTGGGAGTCGGGGCCAAGGTCGTAGAGGACGAGGACCCGCCAGACGTCGGCGCCCCCCGCCGCGGTGACGGGGACGCTCCAGGTCACGGTGGACCCGTTCACCTGGTGGTACGGCTGGACCGGGGCCGCGATGCCGGGCCCTTCCTGCTGGCAGTTTTCCCGGCTGTCGTTGTTGTTGTAGTAGAGAATCTCGGCGTTGAAATGGTCGAAACGCCGGTGCCGGGTGCCCATGCTCGCGATCTCTCCGGTGACCACGACCAGGCTTTGGGGATCGAGGTCGGACGCCGGGCAGGCGTTGGCGCCCGTGGGCCGCGGACGGCCCTGGGACACCGGATGGGGCTGGAGAGGATAGGGCAGAGAGCCGCCGGAGGTCTGAGCGCCGCTGTTCGAGATGAGCTGGGCAACGACCGGCTTCCACCCCGTCTCCTCGACGTAGCTCCCCCCAAGCCAGAGAACCCCATGCTGGCTCGTCCCGGAGAGGCGCGAGTCGTAGACGAAATAGGGAAGGATCGGCAGGCCGGCCGCCCCGGTGCTGAGCCCGTTCAGGGTGTAGTAGCAGCCGTTGGCATCCTGCGGGCAGCCCGAGTCCGTGACGTCGTTCCCCGCGGCATTGTGCTTCTTGTACACGCTCCCTCCGCTGAAGTCGAACGCGAGGTCGAGCTGGGTCAGGAAGCGGGGCGGGACCGCGTTGGCCGTCGGGGTGGCGGGGCGCCGCGTCACGGTGACTGGGCCGAGGTGCTCGACCGCCGGAACCTCCTTGCGGGGCGGGAGGCTCCAGGAGGAGGCGCTCTTCGCGGCGATCCCTGTCTTCACGGCGTACATCGGCAGGCCGAAGAGCGTCCATTCGAAGAGCACCTTCTGGTCGTAGGCGCTGTCCGCCGCCAAGCGCTGGAGGAAGTAGCTCAGCTTGGCGGCGCGGACCGCGTCGCCGACCGCAATCGTGCCGCCGGACCGCATCTGGTCGGACAGGAGCTGGATCAACCGCTCGGAGTACCCGATCCCGTCCTGCAACCCCCAGCCGAAGCCCGAGTTCGCGACATAGGCGACGGCCCCCTCGCGGAGGAAGGTCTGGGGAAGGTCCAAGGAGTGGTCCGCACTGTTGTCGTCCGTGGACCCCGGGACCGTGAGCCCTCCATGGCACCCGACGGCGAAGACGACCCCACCGTTCAAGCCGGGCGCCGGCAGACTCGCGATGTCCGCCGCCGACAGGCCCGGGATATTGGCGTCGCTCGTCCCCGGTACCCCTTCCGCGAAGTGCGCCGCATGACCGTTCAGAAAAAAGAGCCGGTGATCGTTGGCCAGCTTCGCTTTCAGTTTCTCCGCGGTCCAGTCGGCCCCGAGGAGACCGCTGTCCACGGCGTCCCAGTCGTTGGCGATCGCCCGCGCCGAGTCGAGCAGGAAGTCGTACCCGGTGACGAGGACCTTGGGGCTCGGGGTCTGGGTGAGGTCGAGCACCCCGTTCTGCTGGATGAAGTTGGTGATCGTCTGGATGATCTCCTCGGGCGTCTCGACCAGGCGGCCGACCGCGAGGTCGGGGAGGAACGCGCCGGACACGGGATCCACGCCGTCCTCTGGGAAGGGTTCCCCGCTGTGCGAGACGACGACGTCGTCGCTCAGGTAGAAGTTCTTCTCCAGGGCCGAGCCGACGGTGCTCCCGTCCGTGAGGTTCGCGGGAACATAGTCCTGCTCGGCAGGCCCGGTCGTCCCGTCCTTGACGCGCGCGAAGGGAATGGCGCGGTCGTCGCCCACGAGGACCACGTAGCGGAGCTTGGGATAAGCCTGCAGGATCTCGCCGATGTAGCCGCGGATCGCGGAGACGAGAGCGTTGGCCGTCGCGGCGTCACACGTCGGAGGTGTGGAGCTCTGGCAGCTCCCCCAGGCGTCGAGCAGATGCTTGTCCACGGTGCTCCCGCGGAGGTCGAACCACACTCCCGGAGCGTTGGCGAAGTTGGCGAGGTCGGAGAGGCTGGCGGTGAGGCGCGACGCGTCGGCGTCCGCGAGCCGCATCTGCTTCAGGTTGCTCAAGATCAGGGTCCGCACCGAATCGCTCGTCGCCGGGTTGACCATGTAGAAAGGATTCGTGCTCTGTGCCACCGTCGTATGGTCGGCCTGGTCGGTGACGTCGATCTCGATCTTGTAGAAAAGGCCCTGCGCAGCGGGTAACGTGGTCTGAACGGTGTACGTCAAGAAGGTCGTCGTCACCTGGTTCGAGAACGAGCAGGCAGTCCCCTTATCCTCCGAATGAAGGAGGATGGTCGTTTGGACTTTACCGTTCGCGTCCACGGCGAGAAGATTGACGACGAGCTTGCAGATCAGACCGTTGTCGGACATCGACCAAGTGAGGGTCTGCGTATTGGTCTGGGAGGCGCTCGACAGCACCCAGATCTCGCCGCCATTGGGGGAGAGGACGGCCGCCGCGGGAGCCGTATCGTCGGTGACGGCCAGAGGTATGGAGGCGGAAGGCGCCGTATTCTGTACGTCATCGCAGCTCGACCGGCAGACGACCGAATAATTGGAGCCCAAGTCCGCGGCGGTGATAGGCGGAGTGGTATAGGACGGTCCCGTCGCCCCTACGAGATCGGAGCCATCCTTCTTCCACTGATAGTGTTCCGCTCCGGCACAGTTGGCGGTGAAGGTTGCCGAGTCTCCGAAGGTAATTCTTGAGCCTTGTTGTACTGGCGCCTCAGCGCCCACGCGGCAATCGACCTGGACCGTCACTGGATCGCTCGTTTCGCCGGCGACAATGACGGAGAGTAGATGAAAACCCGGGTCCAGGCTCCCGGGTGGCAGATCGTTCAAGGTCACCTTGGTGTCAGAGAAATCGGACTGGGTGGCGGCTAGAAAGCGGACTATCCGGCCGTCCACGCTGCGCAACTGGACCAGTGGGAAGTCGACCGCAGAACTGTTGGTCGCTCCATGAGTCGCCTCAGACGCTCCACGGAAGCCGATTCCCTCGAGGACTAAGGGATCGTGATACGTGAGGACTGGCGCTGCTTGAGATGGGAGTGGAGTCGTGGTTGATGTCGTGATCGACGTGATAGAGGTACGGCTCGGTATAGCCTGGGGGTTGGGGTCATAGATTGCGATCTCACCCGCGGTGCTGCCGAGGGCTAGCACCTTTCCAGAGCCCAGGAGAACCTGAGAGCGGATCGTGAATCGGCTCATCGCCGGGACGGATTCCCACGCCCCGGTTGTGGGATTGTACATCCCTATTCCACCGTCATACGTCACGAAGACTTTGCCAGAAGGCAGGACCGTGGCCAGCGTGGATCCTTGTATCGGAGGTGAAGGTGAAGCGATCGAAGAGGAGGTGCCCGTAGTGGGATCATAAATCTCGGCAGGCAAGCTTTGGCCATCGCCCCCACCGAGTACCAGCACCTTGCCGGAGGGAAGCAAGGTGACAGTCGGATCGAGCCTCTTGTTCTGGAGCCTCCCTGTCGTCACCCACTCTGCGGTCTCAGGATCATAGGTCTCGACACTGTCATCGGTAGCGAAAAGCGCCCCCCCCGTAATGAGCACCTTGCCAGAGAGCACGATGGTCGCGGCCGGGTTGGCTCGTGCGAGGTGAGTTGAGCCGGTGCTCTGCGTGTTGCCTGTAAGAGGGTCGAGGAGGCTGCTTTTCAATGAACCGGCGGGAATCTCAAGTACCTTGCCAGATAGGAGTAACGTGAAGCTCTCAAAATCTGCGGAGTCGTATGCATCGGTCCAAGCGTCCTCAGTTCCACTGTAGGTCCACGCATGCGAGTTGGTTATGACCAGTAACTTGCCGGATGGCAATAGCAGGCTCTGCCGGACATTGGGTCCGCGAAGTCCCTGTGGAGCATTGGCGCCCGAGCTCCAGGTTTCGCTTGCTTCATCGAAGATCAAGACTCCGATTTTGGCACTGGAGCCGTCGACCGTGAGGGCGATCGCTTTACCGGAAGCCAGGAGGCTCGGGAACGTTATCGAGAGATCAGCCGTCGGGCTGCTGACCACAGGGTAGCTCCAGCTCCCGTTCGGCTGTTCGTAAATCGCAACACCGTCGCCGTAATCGCCTCCTGTCACCAAAGCACCGCCCGCAGGCAGGAGGGTGGCAGCTCTGCCTTGCAGAGCTCCTGAGTAATCTGGCGGAGTTGTCCATACAGAAGACGATGGATCATAGAGCTCGTTACCGGTGTGGCCTTCTGAGAAGCCGGTGAAGATCACTTTTCCAGACGGCAGCAACGTTGCCGTCGAGCTCTGATAACTGTGGTCGACTACGGCTGCTTCCCTGTAACTCTGAGGGTCCCATATCTCTGACTTGGTACCTCCCACCAGCAGCACCTTGGGACCTGAGGTAGGGGATGATGGGAGGAGAATGGCAGTGTCGACCTGTTGGAGTTGGAGCGAAAAACGGGTGAGCTTCCAGTCGCCTGTATTCGGATTGTAGGTATACATTTCCATCTTCGGATCGTTGTTGGCGACTGAGCTCGCGACCAACACCCTGCCTTCCCCGGCGAGGGTAGCGGGGAGCAGCGTGGCGGTATGCGTGCCGCCGATGCTCGGAAGCAGAGGAACAGTGCTCCAGGTTTCGCTGATGGGATCATAGAGCTCGGCGCTCGTCACATTCTTCGGGTTCGTAATCGCTGAAACGTCATTTCCCCCGACGACGAGGACCTTGCCGTCCGATAGGAGGGTTGCAGTATGCTGGGCTCTTGCCGTGGAGAGGCTCCCCGTGGAGCGGAAGACCCCCATGGCGGGGTCAAAGATCTCAGCCGAGGCCAGAGCGCTGTTCTGCTGTCCAGGAGTTACGTTCGCGCCGCCAACTACCAGAACCTTGCCAGAGCGCAGTAGCGTGGCGGTATGTTCGGCACGTGATTCGATCAAAGACCCAGTGTAGGTCCAAGTTCCGGAAAGCGGGTCGAACACCTCGGCGGCCGAGGTCGACGCGAGCCTCAAACCCTGGAGACGCGTTATGCCGCCCGTCACAAGAACCTTGCCGGAAAGCAAGAGCGTTGAGGTATGCACCTCCCTGGGCGTAAGGAGATGCACATTCGGGGACGTCGACCACCCCGCCTCCGCCCTCCCCACCGCCCCCAGGGCCAACCCTCCGGCCACCAGCACAGCGAGCCACGATCGCCTCATGGAAACCCTCCTGTCGAAGGTCCGTCTGGCGCCCTGGTGCGAGGAGTGACGAGCGAGGAGATCTGACCTGTCAGCAGGACTCTTAGCGGATTTACTTAGTATACGCTATCTCGGCACGAAAATAAACAGGTCCCTGTATACTGAGGCCCTCTTCTCTCTCGCAGGAGGCTAGAGTGGCCGAGAGCGGCTCCAGGGTGTCCGGGGAGGAGGACGCCGGTTACGATGTCTTCCTCAGCTACAACAGCCGGGACCGCGCAGCGGTCCAGCGGATCGCCCGCGCCTTGGAGAAGAGCGGCCTCAAGGTCTGGGCCGACTGGAAGATGCCGAGCGGCAGCGTCTGGCTGACCGAGATCGAGACGGTGATCCGGCAGGCGCGGTCGGCGGCCTTCTTCGTCGGGCCGGCGGGGATGGGCGAGTGGCACGAGACCGAAAGGCAGGCGTTCCACGTCCGGAGGACGCGGATCATCCCCGTCATCCTGCCCGGGGTGGCCGCCGACTTCGAGCCCCCACCCTTCCTCGAGCGCCTCTCCTGGATCGACCTGCGGAAGAAGGGCATCACCCGCGAGGCGATGGACCGCCTGGTGGAGGGGATCCGCGTCGCGGCGGTCGAGCCGGCCGGGCTGCCCAAGCCTGTGGTGCCGCGCGCGCCCATCCCCTGGCGGCATGTCCTCCGCTTCGCCGCCTTGGGGCTCGCCGTGGCGGCGGTCGTCGCCGGCGGCGTCTATGGCTGGCGATCCTTTCGGGCGGCGAGCGCGCGGCGCCACCCGGCCGCGGCCGCCGCCTCCCCCTGGAAGGCCAAGGTCCCCCTGCCGCGCCCCTCGGTCGCCGTGCTCGACTTCGCCAACCGCTCTGCCAACAGGGACCTGGACTGGCTGGGGGGCGCCCTCGCCGAGGCGGTAAGCGCCAGGCTGGGCGCGGGAGGGGCGGTGCGTGCTGCCGACCGCGAGACAGTGGTGCCCGGCGAATCCGACCTGCTCCTCCCACCCCGGTCCGAGGTCCCGGCCGCCGACCTCGCCCGGCTGCGGCGCCTCCTGGGCGTCGACTGGATCGTCTCGGGCGCCTACGCGCCGGTCGGCGGCACCACGGCAGTGCGACTGGACCTCGCACTCTACGACGCCCAGGGCCGGAAGGCGGGCCAGGCGAGCGAGACGGGCGAGGCGGCGGCCTGGCTCGACCTCGCGGACCGCGCCGGCGAGTCCTCGCCCGAGACGTCTTTCCGGCGGCGGTTGGGAGCGGCGCCGCTCAACCTCGCGGACGCGAGGCACTACCGCACCCTCTTCCCGGCCGATGCGGAGACCGCGAAGCTCTATTTCCAGGGGCTTGAGCGGGGACGGCGCTGGGACCAGGGGGGCGCGGCGGAGCTCCTGGGCCAAGCCGTGAAGCGCGCGCCCCACACCTGGGTGCTCGTGGACCTCGCGCGGACCGACCTCGCCCTCGGCCGCCCGGCCGAGGCCGGAACCGCCCTGGCCGCCGCCAGCCGCCTCGCCGGGCAGGCAAAGGGCACGCCCGCCGCTCTCTCGGCTGAGGACGAGCGCCGCTTCGAAAAGATCGAGAAGAAGATCGCTTCCGACCGAGCGGGGGTGGCCCAGAGCGCGGAGGCGCTCTTCCGCGAGTTCTTTCCCGACGATCTGGGCTATGGGATCCTCGCCGCCGAAGATCTCGTCAACGCCGGAGCCGCCGCGGACGGACTGCGGCTCTGCGCCGAGTTGCGCTCGCTCCCGGGCGCCGAAGCCCACCCCGGGCTCGACCTCGAAGAGGGGCAGGCTCTCTTCACCCAGCAGAGTTACCCTCGGGCCCGGGCGAGCCTGGAGCGAGCCGTGTCCAAGGCTCGGTCAATCGGCGCGATCTGGGGGGAGGCGCGGGCTCGCTTCATCCTGAGCGAAGTCCTCTTGGATACGGGCGAGACCCCGGCCGCGGAGGAGCAGCTCGGCCTCGCGCGGAAGGGCTTCGAGCGCACCGGCGACCTCCTGGGGGTGGCGCAGACGATCCAGAACCGCGCCTACCTCTACTCCAACCTCGACCTCACGACCGCCGAGACGCTCTACCAGGAGGCCTCCGAGCGCTACGAGACCCTGGGATACTCCACGCAGAAGGTCGAAGTCCTCTTCGGCTGGAGCGCCGTCCTGCTGCGCAAGGGCGACGAGGCCGGGGCCCGGAAACGCTCCGAGGAAGCCGCCGCGCTCCTCGCCAAATCCCCTTTCTCCGAGAGCGCCGGCTTCGCGGCCTACAACGAAGGGATGCAGCTCCACCTGGCAGGCCAGCTCACCGCCGCCCGCGGGCGGTACGAGACGGCGCGGGCGGTCTTCAGCCGCCTGAACCAGCGCGCCTACTACGGGATTGCCCTCTCCAGCCTGGGCGAGATCGAGGCCATGGAGGGGCGGTTTCAAAGCGCGGCGGAGATCGAGCGCGAGGCCCTGACGGTCGACGAGGCCGAGGGCGCGGCCGACATGGTGGCCTACGTCAACGTCGACATCGGGCGGGGACTTGCAGCGACCGGCAACTACTTCGCCGCCCGCCAGCGCTACGAGCTCGCCCAGCGCGGCGTGAAGCCGGCCGGGGGGAACCCGCCTCGGAGCCCGGAGACCCTGGCTGAGGCGCTCCTCGCCCTGGCCGAGCTCGAGCTGCGCACCGGGAAATCCGCCGAGGCCGAACGGCAGGCCAGGGAGGCGGAGGCCGTCGCCGCCGGAGCCGGCCTCCCCACCTTCCGCTCCCGCGCCCTCTCTCTCCTCGCCCTCTCACTCCTCGACAAGGGCAAGAAGGACGAGGCGCGGAAAGCCGCGGTCGAGGCGGTGGGGCTGGCGAAGGGCGACTTCCGGGCGGTCCAGGAATCCGCGATCACGGCGGCCCGCACCCGCGCCGCCATGGGCGAGGTGGACCCCGCCCTGGCCGCGCTCCAGGCGACCGCCGCCGCCGCTGCCAAGGCAGGGATGGTCCTCTACGAGCTCGAAAGCCTCCTCGCGGAGGGCGAGGTCGAGCTCGCGGACGGCCGGGTTCAGCCCGCCCGCCGGCTCCTGGGCGGCCTGAGCACCCGCGCCGCCGGCCTTGGCTACGGCGAGATGGTGAAGCGGGTGGCGGCGGCCCTGGGGGGGTGAGGCCTCCGGCCGAGACAGCGGCCCTGCTCTGCTCCCGCGCGGAACGTCACGAGAGAGCCGCGAGGATCTACGTGAGGATCGTCACCAATGAAGCGCAACGACTTCCACATCGGCCTTGAGTTTTGGTGCGGCGGCAAACGCTGGCGCTGTACCGATGTCGGCTCCCGCGTCGTGGTTGCCATCTCGCTGGAGCCGCACGAAGTTGTCAGCGTAGCGGTTGACCCGAACGACAGGTCGAAGCGCACCGAGCAGCGGTCCATGACCGACGATCCAAGCTGGCTCCATGGTCCACCGTATGCGGTCGTTGAGCATGTTTTCGACGAAGACTCCGTCGAGGCATGTACCCTCGAACGAGACGAAGGCTCCAGGATCGAGCCAGGGCTCGCAGAGCGGGAGCAGGAGAAGAAGCGCTTCTTTGAGTTGGCAGACCGCCTGGCAGATGCCCGCGATCCGGAGGAGCAGAGCCGACTCAAGGAAGAGCTCGCCGGCTTGATCTTTGGCGAGTGATGCAGTTGCCATCCCCACGTCTCGCTCTCCGTCAAGGAAACCGGCGAACGAAACTGCGCCGAATGTCGCGCTCCACCACGGCAAATTGGCGCGAGCTCGCGCCAAGCCGTGGCGCGGCTGGTGTGGGTCAGGCCCATGAGACGCCTGCGCAAAATCGGTCTTCCTCATTCTTGAAACTTAGAACAGATCGCCCAAAGCGGCGGCAATCTCTCCTGCAACAACGATCCTCCGGCTCCGTACAAAAGAATACCGAGCGCGTCAACGAATCGTTGGCGCAAGGAGGCCGTCATGAGAAAGAACGAGATGAAAAAGCTCACCCTTTCCAAAGAAACCTTGTTCCCGATGAACGGGACTGATCTCCTCAAAGCGGTCGGCGGAGGAGGCGGCTGGTCGGACAACAGCGTCTGCCCCACCGTGCCGCCCACGACCGGCAACTAGCCAACCGATAGCGTCTCCTCCACCCCGGCCCATCTTGCCAAGGCGCCGGGGTGGCTCAGGAGAAGCTCGAAGCGGAAACTTTCGAGCTTGCTAGCAGGTGAAGAAAGAGCAGCACAGGTGGCTGATGGTGTGGTAGGCCGTGGTGACTCCCCAGGAGAGAGCGCAACGACTTCCACATCGGTCTTGAGTTTTGGTGCGCCGGCGCCTTCCATCTTCTGTTTGAACGTCAGCTCAATGAATTCGGCGGGGCGGACAACGAAGGCCCACTTCTATCCCCTCCGCGGCGAGAGAAGTGGGCCTCGGCGGTCAGTTCGTACAGCAGACCCAGCAGCCGTTGCTCGCCCGGCAGTAGGGGCCGTTGCAGCGCGGCAGGATGCAGATCAGGGAGGGAGTGCTCACGAGGCTGGACACTGCGGCGACCTGCGGCGCGGCAGCCGCTGGAATGGCGAGCGGCGACCCGAGCGCGACCACCGCCACCAGAAGAATCATCGCCAGTTGAAGGAATCTGCGCATGACATGCTCCTTTCTTGTCCTGTTTTCGTTGTCGCCGTGGAGGGAGCCCACGACGCCCCATACCATTCAATGTGCGCGCCGCGGGATCTCAGCGTACTCGCGGCCGGGCTTATCCCTCCGGAGCCTCCGAAGGCGCCCCTCCCTCCACCTTCTTCTCCTCGCGTTCCCGCTCCAGCGCGCGGTCGGCGTGATCCTTCTTCACCCACTCCCTCGGCTGGAAGCCATAGCGGCGAAGCACCGGGGAGTCGAAGCCGTGTTTGCCGCGGAGGCTTGCTCCGACGAGGCCGCGCAGGTGATCGGCGCGCTTGGCCAGGGCTCGGATCTTGGCGGTGAGGATCCGAGCCTCCGCGAGATACTGCATCTGCTGGGTTTCCAGCTTGTGGACCTCGCCGGACACCTCCCGCAGCTCCTCGACGGACTCCCGCAGGGCCGGGATGTCGGCCAGGAGGTCCTCCGAGCTCCCCGTGACGTGGTGCCAGCGCTGACTCCTCTCCCCCATCGACCTGCGGACCTTCGCCATTCGCCTGTTCCTCTCTTGGGAGCGCTTGTTGGTCAGGAAATGTACCAACCGGAACGATCGGACCGCAAGCACTGCGGCAGGAGTGGGACTCTCAACGTCAGAGA
>DATARD010000036.1:0-3834 GCA_036264355.1 Thermoanaerobaculia bacterium | reverse complement strand
AGGGGTGCGCTGGCTGTTCATGATGTTGCTCTCCTTTCTGGTTTCGGTGCTGCTCCTGACGGAACGCGGGGACCCGAGGGGAAGAGGCGGGGGCTGTCAAGGCCGCGCGTAGCGCGCCCGGAGGGGCTTGCGCCTTGCGGCCCGGCCGCCCTCGGGTACGAAAGCAGAAGGCAGGAGCGGGGCCGGGACTAGGGAGGGAAAGCAGGAGCAGGAGCCAGCGAGGCGAAGATCATTCCGGCTCGACCTGGGGGAGGGTTCCGAAAGCAGGACGGAGGGCCGGACTGGATCAAGGAGCGCGATGTGCCTTGATGAGGGCCTGGATTTGGCGAGAGCAGCACCACCGGCGGACGGGTGGTCGCAACAACGAGGACTGGCAATGCCGGATGCGGGACGAGGAGCGATGAGGAAGGCCCGCCCGGTGGACTGAGGGGGTCCCGTGCGGACAAAGGAGGAACGATCGAGCAGGGCGGCTCTGGATTACGCGGACGAAAGAGGCGAGGAGGAGACGCCGGAGGGTCACGGACGAGGGAGCACGCGGCGTTCTGAGGCTCGCGGGCACGCTGTGGTCTTCAGATGGCCGGATGAGCGATGCGCTGATCGAGGCTCCAGTTCCAGGGCGAGATCGCCTCGGGCGGGGGACGCGGCGAATTCCACGTGAAGGAGTACCGCCTTACTTTTAAGTCTCCGAACATCTTTTCTGGGAAGCAATCCGGAACCCCCGAGGCTGACGGAGCGGAGGCGTTTGTCAGGGACTCGGAGGGTCGGCGGGAAGGACGGTAAGCTCGATCGATTGCTCTTGGTGATAGACGTGCTCCGGGTCGGTCGTGTCGCTGGCCCGCCAGCGCCTCCGGTCGAGCACGAATTTCAGCCGATAGAAGCCTGATTCCATCGGAGCTCCATTGCGCGAGAGAAGCAGCGCGGCAGTTTCGTCGCCATTGGTCAGCGGCGTCAACGGGACCGGCTCCTCGAAGGGCTCAAAGTGACCGCCAAGCCCGCCAAACGGCCCGCTGCGGTCTTGCACGAAGCGCAATCCATGCTCCACGAGTTGCACCGTGACCTCGCGCGTCAGGGCGATCGGCTCGCACGATTCCAGAAGGAACCCATAGGTCCCGCTCGCGTCGATGAGACGCGCAAGGGCGAGACTGATCGGGGCCTTGCGCAGCCCGATGCCGAGCGTTCCTACGATTTTGGCGAAGAGCTTCTGCCGCTCCTGTGGGTCTGCCGCGGCCGACATGAGCGGCGCGATCTCGCCACCGTGCGCGGCCAGCACCCCCGCGATGGTCGCCGGCGAGCCCCCGAAAGCGCCGCTCGCCAGCACTCCAAGGTGACCGTCGTACGAGCCGATGTGTTCAGCGAACGACAGATACCGGCTAGTCTTGAAATCGAACGTGAACATGTCGAGGGCATCGACCCGAAAGCCGGCAAACGCCGCCGGCCCGGCGGCGACGAGGGCGACCTGTCCCTCGCGCACCGGCCGCTGCGCCTCGACCGTGACGTCACCGACCGTCGCCCGCACCTTGTCATCGAATGCGATAACGGTGAGCGTTACCGGTCCGCTCACTGTCAGGGCGGCGCGGCCGATGACCACATCCGTGTTCGGGTAAAGTAAGGAGCGCAGAATGAGTTGGCCACCAGAGCCATCGGCCACCACAGCGGCGACGATGCCTCGGACGACGCCTGCTGCGGCGACCCCCACTCCGATGGCGATCCCCGCGAATCTCGCGCCACGCAGGTCGATTCTGGTCTGCACCTGTAGGTGGTCCCACCCCGCCTCGCCACAGACGGCGAAGTACGGCAACAAGCCCGCCGCGGGCGCCACCAGGTTGCCGGCACCGTCCACCGAAAACTGCCGAGGCGCCACCCCGGGGAAGGTCTTCTGGAGGAACGCGCCAAGAGCGGAAGCATCGAAAGTGGAGCGCGCGATGAAGGGCCCGTCCTTCTGCCGTACGATCGCGCGATAGCCGGTCTGCGCCTCCCAGCTTCCTGGATTTTCGTCGGCGTCGAGCGGCTCGTGGAGCAGCACCTGGCTCGTGTGCTCGGTCTGTAGTGCCCCGCACGCTGTCGAGGCGGCCTTCACCGCTTCGTGGCGCAGCACGAGAGGATCGAGTGAGGCAGCGCGGCGGACCTTCGCCTCTGTAAAGAGCTCCGCGAGGTACGTATGCGGCTTGGAGGACGAGGTCCGCGGGCGATGGACCTCGATCCAGTCTTCGCTCGGGACGGTAAGCCGCTGGAGGCCGTCGAGCGACGCGATGCGATCGACGTTGAGCTGGAGCCGGAGCATCTGCGCCCGCTCCGGGACAATGCCCGGCTTCGGCGCCCGGTCGATCGGGAGCACCGTGCTCATCCCCTCGGTGAAGGCTAGCGCGACCGGTTCCTGCCGGTAGACCAGGAGCGCCGGCGTCGGCGGATAGGTGCTCTCGACGTGATGGCGCAGGTCATCGCCGGTGTTCGGTACCGCGTTGAGGCCGGGAGGCCCGGCGGTGCGGAAATAGAACGCCTGGGAAAGCTCGAGCGAACGCCGTCCCTGTGCCTTGGTGCTCAGCTCGATGGCGGTCGTCACCACCACCTCGTAATCGTGGTTCGGCAGGAAGGCGAGCTTGCCCTTGGCATCGGAGGTCGGCGGCCCCGGCGCCCCGCCGTTCTTGCACTGCTGGGCGGCTGCTGCGGCGGCGAGCGTGTCGGCGAGGCCGACATAGGAGACGTCGAGCACCGCCACGCTCGGGGCCGGCAGATGATCACCGTCGCCCGATGGCTGGTCGGCGGTCGCCTGTGGGACCGTCGGCCGTGGGGCGGGCAACGCGGTGTAGAGCTGGGTGCGCAGGACCAGGCGGGTCAAGCCCAGCGAGGTCGGCGGCACCTCGAGGACGAGAACGATCTTGCCAGCCGGGAAGAGTATGACCTCCTGATGCGCGGCGAGCTCGAGGCCGGAGTAGCCCTCGAAGAACAGTTCTACTGCCTGTGCGTCCCAGGCGACCGTTATCTGCGCTCGCACCGCCGGCTCGGGCAGGTCGACGAGGCCGACCAGCGCCGCCGCGGGCGGGGAGAAACGTGCAACGCGCGATCCGGGAAAGCTCGGCTCGCCTGGCGCGATCAACGGCGTCGGGCGCTGCATCCAGTGCCACCGGGCGCCGTTGCCGGAGAACTTGCCGTCCGCCGGCGCGCGCGACCAGAGCGCACGCTCAGAGAAGCTGAGCGAGTGCGGCCGTGGAGCGAGCCGCTGCAGGCTCACCGGGTCGCAGCAGGGATAGCCAAGATCGTTGCGGAACGCCTCTTCGTCGTTGCGCGTCGCCGCGCCGACGAAGGAGTAGGGGGATTCACAGTTGAGCAGTAGCCGCTTTGGCGCGAGCTTCCCATCGGCACGCGCGTCGACGTCCCAGGCGAAGGTGAGATTCTGCGGCGCGCCGCCGGCGAGCGAAAAGCGGGTGTCGCTCTCTTTGACGAGGTCGGACCACACTCCCGCGCCCGCTCCGAGGAGAGGACTGCTCCGCACCGCGATCGAGAGCAGGGCGTAGCGGACTGTGAGGTCCTGCACCCTCTGCACCCCAGCGTCGGTCGAGCCGTCATAGGTGGGGGTCGCGATCGCGGCATCGTTGGCGAGCGGCTGCGCGAAGTCGATGGCGATGGTCGCGTCGGTCGAGATGGTGGGGATGACGGTCTCGCGGGTGTCGCCGACACGCTTTCCAGAGATGCCGGTGAGGTCGTTGAAACGATAGAGCTGCCGTGGATCCGCCGGCTGGTTGTTGGAGAGGGATGGTATCAGCAGCGCGGTTGCCGACTTGCGGCCGGGCTCGAGCGCGCTCGCCGCGGCGAGCGACAGGGTGAGAGTAGACGTCT
>DATARD010000015.1:0-43140 GCA_036264355.1 Thermoanaerobaculia bacterium | reverse complement strand
ACCCCCCTTCCACCGCCCGGGAGAGGGGTCGGGGGTGAGGGTTCTGCGGCGCGCTCTCCCAATACGGCGCGGAGAACCAATCCTCCAACGCGAGCCGTTGGCCTGCTGTGCGGGCAGCCGTCAACCCCGCGCTCGCCGTGCCGGGCTCCAGGAAATAGCGGCGGCGTTCGAAGGGATAGGTCGGCAGTGGCATGCGGCGGCGGCGCTCACCGCGGGTGAACGCGGCCCAGTCCGGCGCCGCTCCGGCCACCCAGAGGCGGGCCAGCGCATCGAGCAGGAAAGCCTGATCGGAGACCTCCTCGTGGCGATCGCGCAGAGAGGCGATCACCGTCTCTCCGGCCGGCCGGTTCGGGCGTTGCCGCGCCAGCGTGCCGAGCGTCTGGCCGGGGCCGACTTCGAGCAGGAGTTGCGCGTCGTCCTCGCGGTCGGCGTTGGAGGCGAGCGTTGCGAGCCCGGAGGCGAAGCGCACCGGCAGGCAGAGGTGCTCGGCCCAATAGGCCGGATCGGTCGCTTCACGGTCGGTGATCCAGGTGCCGGTGACGTTGGAGATGAACGGGATGCGCGGCGCCTTGAGAGTGAGGCTCGCGGCGAGACGGGTCAACTCGGCCGCGGCCGGCCGCATCATCGGACTGTGGAAGGCATGGCTGGTGCGCAGGCGGCGGCAGGCGATGCCGCGTTCGGCCAGGCGCCGGGCGAAGGCGGTCGCCGCGGCTTCGGGACCGGCGATCACGGAGAGCCCGGGGCCGTTGGCGGCGGCGAGCGAGAGACCGGATTCGCCGGCGAGCAGCGCTTCAGTCTCCGGAACCGACAGCGGTACGGCCAGCATGGCGCCGGCGGGCAGCGCGTCGATCAGCCGGGCGCGGCCGGCGACCAGAGCGAGCGCATCGTCGAGCGAGAAGACGCCGGCCAGGCAGGCGGCGACGTACTCGCCCAGGCTGTAGCCGATCATCGCGCGCGGCCGGATGCCCCAGGCGAGCCACAACTCGGCGAGCGCGTGCTCGACGGCGAACACCGCCGGATGCGCGAACGCGGTGCGGTTGAGCTGCCGGCCGGCCTCGTCGTCTTCTTCCTCGGGTTCCTGAGATAACAGACGGCGCAGATCGGGTTTTGCCCCGGCCCCCGAACCGCCGCCCGGCGCGCGCTCGTAGGTCGGCGTTCCACCTTCCCAGTAGACCAGCAGCTCGCGGAGATCGATCCCGAGATGCGGCCCGAGGATCTCCGCCGAGCGGTCGATCGCGGCGCGGAAGACGGGCTCCGCGCGGTAGAGCCCGGCGGCCATGCCGGTGTAGTGCTCACCGAGGCCGGGAAAAAGGAACGCGACCGGCCGCTCGCCCGCGGCGGGCGCCGTGCCTTCGATCCAGCGCGCCGGGTCCGCGAAACCAGCGACCGCGCCGGCGCGGTCGCGGCAGAGCAGGGCGCGGCGCTGGGGGAACGCTTTCCGGCCGACCCGCAGCGTATGGGCCACGTCCGCCACCTCGAAGCGCGACAAGGAGCTTTGATCCAGATAATCGCCGAGCCGGGCAGCCGCCTGGTCGAGCGCCGTCCGGCTGCGCGCCGAGACGGTGAGGAGCTGCCACGGCCGCGACGGCGCGGCGGCAGGAGTGGGGGGTGCTTCTTCGAGCACCACATGGGCGTTGGTGCCGCCGATGCCGAGCGAGCTGACGTCGGCGCGGCGCGGCGTCTCTCCGGCCGGCCAGTCGAGCGCACGGATGGGAACGAAGAACGGGCTCTCCGGCAGACCTGCCTCGGGATTCGGCGTCTCGAAGTGGAGGCTCGGCGGGATCTGCCGGTTTTCGAGCGCCAGGACGGCTTTGATCAAACCCGCGACACCGGCCGCGGCGTCGGTGTGGCCGATGTTGGTCTTGATCGATCCCAGGGCGCAGAAGTTTTTCCGGTCGGTCGTGGATCTGAAGGCGCGGCTGAGCGCCCGCACCTCGATCGGATCGCCCAACGGCGTGCCGCTGCCGTGCGCTTCGACGAGCCCGATCGAGTCCGCATCGACCCGCGCCGCGGCCAGCGCTTCGCCGATCACCTCCATCTGGCTGTCGACCGAAGGGACCGTGTAGCCGGCTTTGAGAGCGCCGTCGTTGTTGATCGCCGAGCCGCGGATCACCGCATGGATCACATCGCCGTCGGCGAGCGCCCGCGACAGGCGCTTCAGCAGCACGACGCCGGTGCCGTTGCCGTCCACCAGGCCCTTGGCGTTGATGTCGAAGGCGCGGCAATGGCCGTCGGGCGAATTGATGCCGCCTTCCTGGTAGAAGGCGCCGGTGCGGTGTGGAAACGAGATCCCGGTGCCGCCCGCGAGCGCCATCTCGCACTCGCCGTCGAGCAGCGCCTGGCAGGCGACGTGGACGGCGACCAGCGAGGTCGAGCAGGCGGTCTGGATGGCGAGCGACGGTCCGCGCAGGTTCAATTTGTAGGATACGTGCGTAGTCAGAAAATCCTTGTCGTTGAGCAGCTTCACCTGCATGCCGCCGGCCGCCGCCACGACGTCCGGATTGGTCAGCACGTTGTGGATGAAGTAGGTGCCCGCCGCGGCGCCGCCGTAGACGCCGATCCGTCCGGGGAACGACTGCGGCACATAGCCCGCGTCCTCGCAGGCCTGCCAGGCGCATTCGAGAAAGATGCGCTGCTGCGGGTCCATCAGCTCCGCCTCGCGCGGCGTGAAGGCGAAGAAGTCGGCGTCGAACATCTCCGGACCGTCGATCACTCCGGCCGCCTTGACGTAGGCCGGATCGGCGATCGTCGCGGCCGGCACCCCGGCCGCCGCCAGCTCCTCGTCGCTGAAGCGGGTGATCGATTCGACGCCGTCGCGCAGGTTGCGCCACAGCTCGCCGGGATTCGCGGCGCCGGGATAGCGGCAGGCCATGCCGATGACGGCGATCTGCTCGAACGCTTCGGGCTCGGGGATTTGCTCTATGCTCTTCGCGACTTCTTGAACCATTTCGTCTCTCCTGACCTGGGGAGCGCGTGCTTGTCTCCCTCGCACCCGTTCCGCCGCCCGTGCTTCGAACACCGCGCGGTCCGGCGGTGCATCGTCCGCGGTGCCATCGCCTAGATGCCGGGCCAGCGAGGCCACCGTCGAGAAGCGGAACAGATCGACCACCGCCACCGTGCGGCCGAGCTGGCGCGTCAGCTCCGCCGCGACGCGGACCAGCAGCAGTGAGTGGGCGCCCGCATCAAAGAAATTGTCGTCGCGCCCGATCCTCGCCCCCTGATGGGCACCGAGCTGCGCCGCCACGACCTCGGCGACCCTCCGTTCGAGCGCGGTTGCGGGAGGCACGTAGGCCGGCGCGGCGCCGCCCTCCGGCTCCGGCAGCGCGGACCGCTGCACCTTGCCGCTGCCGGTGAGCGGCAGGGCGGCCAGCACCACGAACGCCGCGGGCACCATGTGTTCGGGCAACCGGTCGCGCAGGAAGGCGCGCAGGTCGGCCACCTTCACGTCACCTTGCGCTCCGGCCGGCGTGACGTAAGCGATCAGGCGGCGGCCCGCGGCCGTGCCGTCTCCACGCGCCACGACGACCGCTTCGCGCACCTGCTCGTGCGCCGCGAGCGCGACCTCGATCTCCCCCGGCTCGATACGGAAACCGCGGATCTTCACCTGATCGTCGATCCGGCCGAGAAAATCGATCTCTCCATCCGGCCGGAAACGCGCCAGATCGCCCGAGAGGTAGAGGCGGCCGCCGGGCACCCGCGCGAAGGGATCGGGAACGAATTTCTCGGCCGTCAGATCCGGCCGGCCGATGTAGCCACGGGCGAGGCTCACGCCGCCGAGCGCCAACTCGCCGGAGACGCCGAGCGGCACCGACTGCCGGTCGCGGTCGAGCACGTACGCCGTGACGCCGGTGAGCGGCCGGCCGATCGGTGGCAGGAGCGGCCAGCGCGACGGCTCGCCGGTGAGCGAGAACGCCGTGACCACGTGCGTCTCCGACGGGCCGTACTGATTGTGCAGCGCGCACCCCGGCAGCCGGCGGATCATGGCGGCGATCTGCGGCGTGATCTGCAACCTCTCGCCGGCCGTCACCACCTGGCGGAGACGGGAAGGCGCCGGTTCGTCTCCGGTCAGATATTCGGCGAGCTGTTGCAGCGCCACATAAGGCAGGGAGAGCCGCTCGATACGTTCGCGTTCCAGCACCTCCACCAGCAGCCGCGGATCGCGCCGCGCCTCCTCGGGACCGATCACCAGCGTCGCTCCTGCGCACCAGGTCGCCAGCAGCTCCTGGACCGAGACGTCGAAGCTCGGCGAGGCGAACTGGAGAGTGCGGAGGCAGGGATCGACGCCGTCTTGCCGGAGCCGCGCGATCTGCCAGGCGATCAGGTTTGCGAGCGTGCGATGCGGCAAGGCGGTCCCCTTCGGCTTGCCGGTCGATCCGGACGTATAGATCACGTAGGAGATGTTGTCGAGGTCGATCCGGACCGTGGGAAGCGCAGCCGTGGAGCCGGTCCAATCAAAGCTCTCCAGATCGATCTCTTTTCCTATTCCGATTCGGAGCTGTGGACCCGTGAGCACCACCGGCGCGCCGGAATCCTCCAGCATGAAGCGCAGCCGCTCGGCGGGGTACGACGGATCGAGCGGCAGATGCGCGCCGCCGGCCTTGAGCACCGCGAGGAAGGCCACCGCGAGGTGCGGTCCGCGATGCGCCAGGACGCCGACCGGCACGTCCGGTCCGACACCTTCTTGACGGAGCCTCCTCGCCAGCCGCTCGGCCCGGGAATCGAATTCGGCATAGCTCCACGCTCCACCGGGCCAGACGACAGCCTGTGCCTCCGGATTGCGCCGCACCGCACGGGCGAACAGCTCATGGACGAGAACCTCGGCGGAAAGGTCGCTCGCCGTGTCGTTCCACTCGCGGAGAACCTGCTGCGTCTCGGCGGACGACGCGAGCGGCAGGTGCGAGACCGGCCGCTCCGGATCTTCGCTCAGCGCGGTGAGCAGCCTTTCGAAATGACCGATCCAACGCACGATCGTCGTGCGGTCGAAAAGATCGGCGGCGTATTCGAACGCTCCCGAGAGCGCTTCCGGCTCGGCGGCCAGCGCGAGCGACAGATCGAATTTCGCCGTCTTCTGCTCCGTCGTCAGCGCCGTCAGATGCAGGCCGAGCACCTCCTCGTCGAGCGGCGTCTCATGGAGGAGGACGAACAGCGCCTGGAAAAGCGGCGAGTGCGCGAGGCTGCGCTGCGGGCGGAGCTCGTCGACCAGCTTCTCGAACGGCAGATCCTGGTGCGCGTAGGCGGCGAGCGACTGCTCGCGGACCTGGGCGAGCAGCGACGAAAAACCGGGATCGCCCGCGAGATCGATACGCAGCACCAGGGTGTTGAGGAAGAAACCGATCACCTCCTCGACCTCCAGGCGGGTGCGTCCGCTGACCGGCGTGCCGATCGCGAGATCGGTCTGCCCCGTCGAACGGCGGAGGAGCACCGCGAAGGCGGCGAGCAGCGTCATGAACGGCGTCGTGCTCGCGCGCCGCGAGAGGGCCAGGAGCGACCGCGCGAGCGCATCCGGCAGGCGCAACGGTACAGTGCCGCCGCGGTAGCTCTGGACCGCCGGACGCGGCCGGTCCGCCGGCAGCTCGAGCACCGGCGGCTCGTCGCCCAACCGCTGGCGCCAGAACGCGAGCTGTCCGCCGAGCGGCTCACCGTTCGCATCCTTGAGCCAGCGCCGTTGCCACACCGCGTAGTCGGTATATTGCACCGGTAGCTCGGAGAGCGGCGACGGCAGACCGCTGCCGAATGCCTTGTAGAGCACCACGACCTCGCGCAGCAGCACGCGCATCGACCATTCGTCGCTGACGATGTGATGCATCGCGGCGAGGAGAGCGTGGCGCGCGGGGGAGAGCCGCAGCAGGACCGCGTGCAGGAGCGGTCCGCGCGCCAGATCGAACGGCAGCGCGCCGACCGTTTCAGCGAGGCGGAGCGCCTCCGTCCAGGCGACCGCTCCGGGCAAAACACCGAGGTCGACGATCGGCAACGCCGGCAGCCGCGGTGGATCGATCACCTGCACCGGATCGCCGCCACGCGCTTCGAAACGGGTGCGGAGCGCCTCGTGCCGGCGCACGATCTCGCCGAGGACCGTGAGCAGAAGGCCGATGTTGAGCGGCCCTTCCAACAGCACGCCGAAGGGGATGTTGTAGGCCGAGCCGCCGGGCTCCATCCGGTCGAGGAACCAGAGGCGCTGTTGCGCGAACGAGAGCGGCGCCGGAGCGCTGTGCGGCGCGCGGATGATGGGCGGCGCCGTGACGCTGCGATCTCCCGCCGCCAGCCGGCGTGCTGCTTCCACCCGGCCGGCGATCCCTTCGATCGTCGGCCGCTCGAAGAGATCGCGCAGCGGCAGCTCGACGCCGAACGCGGCGCGCAGGCGGGAGCTGACACGGGTGGCAAGGAGCGAGTGGCCACCCAGATCGAAAAAGCTCTCGTCGAGCCTCACCGCGGGCAGCTCCAGGACGTCGCACCAGATCGCCGCGACGACCTCTTCGACCGGCGTGCGCGGCCGGCGGTCCTCGTCCTGCCGTCCACCGGTCGCCGCGAACGGATTGGGCAGCGCCTTGCGGTCGACTTTGCCGTTCGGCGTCAGCGGCAGCACGGCGAGCGGCACGAAAGCCGAGGGGACGAGCGCGCCGGGGAGCTTCTCGCGCAGCCGGCTCCTGATCTGGGCGGGCGGCACCTCGCGGCCCGGCTCCGCCACGAAGAACGCCGCGAGGCGCCGCTCCTCGCCGTCGCCCCACACCACGACGACCGCCTCGCGCACCCCGGGCTCGGCGGCGACCGCCGTCTCGATCTCCCCCAGCTCGACGCGGAAGCCGCGCACCTTGACCTGGTGATCGAGACGGCCGAGGAAGGAGATCTCGCCCGCGGGCTCCCGGCGCACCAGGTCGCCGGTGCGGTAGAGCCGGCCGCCCGGCGGGCCGAACGGATCGGGAATGAAGCGCTCGGCCGTCCGCGCCGGATCGCCGAGATAGCCGCGCGCCAAGAGGCCGCCCAGCCACAGCTCGCCGGGGACCTCGACCGGCTGCAAGCCGCCGTGGCGATCCGCGACATAGGCCGAGCGGTGCGGCATCGGCCGGCCGATCGACACCGCGCTCCCTCCGTGCTCGTCCGCCGGCGTCACCGCGTGGAGCGTCGCCGTGATGATCGCCTCGGTCGGGCCGTAGCTGTTGAGCAGGCGGGCCGCGGGGAAGGCCGCGCGGCGGAACGCCTGCCACAGCGGGACCACCGGAGGGGACATCGCTTCGCCGCCGACGACGACGAGGCGCAGCGGCGGATGGGTGATGGCGCGAATGGCCCGGCCGGCTTCCTCGCGCGTCCACTGCTGCCAGTACGCGGTCGGGAAATTGGCGACCGTCACCGCGCGGCGTGCCAGCTCGGCGAGGAGGTCGGCGGGATGCGGCAGCTCCGGCCCGCGGAGCACGACGGTTGCGCCTGCCGCGAGGGTGGGAAGGATCTCTTCCAGAGAGAAGTCGAAGCCGGCGGAGAGAAACTGCAACACCCGGTCGTCCGCGGTCAGCCCGTACTCCCGGATCGCCGCCGCGCAGTGCCGCGCCGCTTCCTCGTGCGTCACCGCCACACCTTTCGGCTGGCCCGACGATCCGGAGGTATAGATCAGGTAGGCGAGCTGGCCGGGCAGCGGACCGATCACTGTCTGATCTTTTGATCCGTCGTCGTCCGGACGATCGACGCAGAGCGGCTCGACGGTCGCCGGCACCGGCCAGGAGGAGAGCAGGCCGGTTTCGGTCACCAACACCCGCGCTCCGGAATCGGTGAGCAGGAGATCGCGGCGCAGCTCCGGCAGCGCCGGATCGATCGGCAGGTAGACGCCGCCCGCGGCCAGGGTACCGAGCAGGCCGACGACCAGCGCCGGAGAGCGCTCGACGCAGACCGCGACCACGGTTTCCGCCGTCTCCGCGACCACGCCGTGCCGCCGCAGCCGCGCCGCCAACTGCTCCGCCCGGCCGCGCAGCTCGCCGAAGGTGTAGCGGTCGGCGGCCCCTTCGAGCGCCCAGGCGCCGGGCGTCCGCTCCGCCTGGCGGACGAACAGCTCCCAGAGCGTCGAGCGGGAGGGCGTCGAGATGCCTGCCTCCCATCCGCCGTCGTTCCAGCCGACGGCCAGCTCGTGCCGCTCGGCTGGCGAGAGAAGCGGCAGCTCCGAAAGCAGGAGTGAAGGGCTCTCGACGGCACCGGCCATCAGCCGTTCGAGGTGGCCGGCCCAGCGGACGATCGTCGCGCGGTCGAAAAGGTCGGTGCTGTATTCGAAGCTCGCGGACAGGCCGCCGGCTCCTTCCTCGATCGTCAGGGTGAGGTCGAGCTTGGCGGTGTCCCCGGCCGGCCGGCCGAGCGGCAGCGGCGCCAGGGTGAGCCCGGGCAGATCGAGCGCGGCGCGCGGCGCGTTCTGGAGCGCGAGCATCACCTGGAAGAGCGGCGTGCGGGCGAGGTCGCGTTCCGGCGCCAGCTCCTCGACCAGGCGGTCGAACGGCACCGCCTGATGCGCTTGCGCGGCGAGCGCGGTCTCGCGGGCGCGGACCAGCAGCTCGCGGAATGTCGGATCGATTGGATCGATTGGATCGCCTGGCTCGGATCGACCGCCGGCCAGCTCGGCGCGCAGCACCAAGGTGTTGACGAAGAAGCCGATGAGCCCCTCGATCTCGACGTGGCTCCGCCCGGCGACCGGAGTGCCGACGCTGACGTCGTCCTGGCCCGAGAGACGGAAGAGGAGCGCCTGGAACGCCGCGAGGAGCGTGCTGAAAAGCGTGGCGCCGTAGCGGCGGCCCAGCATCCGCAGCCCCGCGCCGAGCGGCTCCGGCACCGTCCACTGCACGAGCGCACCGCGGTGGCTCGCGAACGCCGGGCGCGGCCGGTCGGCCGGCAGCTCCAGCGCCGGAGCGCCCGCGAGCTGCCGCCGCCAGTAGGCCAGCTCGCGTTCGAGCGGCGCGCCGATGAGCCAGCGCCGCTGCCAGATGGCGTAGTCGCCGTACTGGAGCGGCAGCTCGGGGAGCGGCGATTGACCGCCAGGCCGGCCGGCGGCGAACGCCGTGTAGAGCGCCGCCACCTCGCGCACCAGCACCTCGGTCGACCAGCCATCGCTCACGATGTGATGCAGGGTGAGGAGCGCCTGGTGCTCGCGCTCGGCGAGGCGGAGCAGACGCACGCGCCAGAGCGGACCGCGTGCAAGATCGAACGGCAAGCCCGCTTCCTGGACCGCCAGATCCCGTGCCTCCTGCCAGCGCCGGCCGGCGGCCAACGCGGAGAGATCGATCATTGGCACGGCGAGCGGCCTCGCGGATTGGATCTGCTGCACCGGCTCGCCGGCCTCTTCCGCGAATACGGTGCGCAACGCCTCATGCCGGCGGGCGATCTCGGAGAGTGCGCGCGTCATCGCCGCGACGTCCAGGTCGCCGTGCGCCGCGAGCGCGGCCGGCATGTTGTAGAGCGCGGTCCCGGGCTCCAGGCGGTCGAGAAACCAGAGGCGGCGCTGCGCGAAGGAGGCCGGCCGCGGGGCGCCAGCTTCAAGGTCCGCTCGTGCCGGAGGTGGCGGCAATCCGCCTGATCCGTCCGATCGCCGCGCCATCTCCACCCGCGCCGCCAGATCGGCGAGCGTCGCCTCCTCGAAGACGGCGCGCACCGGCAGCTCGACGCCGAAGCGCTCGCGCAGCCGGGCCACCACCTGCGTCGCCAGCAGCGAGTGGCCGCCGAGGGCGAAGAAGCTGTCGCGGATACTCACCTTGGCGTCGCCCGACCCCCCCGAGACATCCAGAAGCTCGGTCCAGATCTCCGCGACAGCCTCTTCGACCGGCGTCCGCGGTGCCACATAGGCTGTCGTCCGCGATCCGATCCCCGCCGGCAGCGGCAGAGCGGCGCGGTCGACCTTGCCGTGCGCGGTCAACGGCAGCGCGTCGAGCAGCACGAAGGCGCTGGGCACCATGAACGGAGGCAGCTCGCCGCGCAGGAAACGGCGCAGCTCGCCGACCGTCTGGGCGCGGGCGCGGCGGTCGATCTTGCCGGCGAGCGGAGCGTTGGTGAAGGCCGTCAGCGTGGACGGCAGGTCCTCGGGGCGGACCGGCGCCGGGATCGACGGAGCCGAGCGGGAGAACACGGCGGAGAACCGGCCGGACCGCCACTCCTCCGGCGTCGACCAGGTGATCTCGACGGCATAGCCGGCGCGGCGGCCCAGCTCGACGAGATCCTCCGGCTCGACGGCGTCCTTCTCCAGCCGCGCCGCCTGTTGGGCGACGGCCTTGCGCAGATCCGCCGCGGACGGCTCCAGACCGTTGGGCCCCTCACCCCCCACGGCGGTCCACGCCGTGATCTCCACCAGCCGTGCGTCCGGAATGCCGGAGATCGCCAGCGCCTCCGGTGCCTCGCCGGTGAGCTGCTTTTCCAGTGTGGATAAATCTCCCGTCCAGACAGTCCAAGGTGGAGCAGCCGGTGCCGCTTCACCGACGTGAAGCACGACGTCGAACCGGAAGCGCGTCAGCTCGTTGCGTGCTCGGCCGCGCTTGACCCGTGCTTCGACGTGGCGCACCGCGGGCAGCCGCGCCGCCAGGGCGAAGAAGAACGCCGGATCGACGACCAGCTCCTCCTCTTCTTTCCCGCGCTGCTCGGCGCGGCGCAGCAGCTCGGACGCGGCAAGCCCGGCGGGCACCGTGGCCAGCTCCACCGAAGCGTGGAAGGCCGGCAAGAGCGGCAGGCTGCGGACGTCGCCCACGAAGACCGCGCCGCCCGGAGCGACCGCGCCGACGGCCGCTTCCAGCACCCGTTGCAGGTACTCAGCGCTCGGAAAATACTGCGCCACCGAGTTGATCACCACCAGATCGAAGGCGCCCGGCACGACGCCGCTCCAGTCGTCGGCCAGCCCCTGCATCAGCTCGACGTCCGTGCCCTCGGGTGGACGCAGGAGCCGCCGTGCGCGGTCGAGCGCCGGAGCCGAAAAGTCGATTCCGCGGTAGCGCTCGACGTGCGGGAGGAGCCGGGCGGCGAGAACGCCGGCGCCGCAGCCGATCTCCAGCACACGGTGGCGACCCAGGGCGAGGATCCGCTCGACCGTGCCGTCCAGCCACTCGCGCATCTCGGGCGCCGGGATCGGCAGACCCGTGTAGCTGCTCGTCCAGCCGGTGAAGCTCTCGCCCGCTCCGCTCCCCTCCGCCCGGCTGTATGTCTCGTCATAGAGGGCGCGCCAGGCGGCGACGTGCTCGGCCGCGGCCGTGTCTGAGATGGCGGTGGCGAGCGCGCCGCCACCGTCCGGCTCTGAGCGGCGCACCACATAGGCGACCAGTCGCGCGCCGGGCTCGGCCGCCGGCCCACCGCTCTCCGGCTGCGCCGCGACCACCGCCTCGAGCACCTCCGGATGGCGCAGCAGCGCGCGCTCGATCTCTCCCGGCTCGATGCGGAAACCACGCACGTTGACCTGCTCGCCGGTCCGCCCGAGGAATTCCAGGCGGCCGTCGGGAAGCTGCCGCGCCAGATCGCCGGTGCGGAAGAGCCGGCCGCCGCCCGGAGCCGGCACGAACCGCTGCGCCGTGAGGTCCGGGCGTTGCCGGTAGCCGCGCGCGAGACCGCCGCCAGTCCAGATCTCCCCCGCGACGCCGATCGGTACCTGCCGGCCGGTACGGTCGCGCAGAGTGAGAGCGCTGCCGGGGAGCGGCCGGCCGAGCAGCGAGAGGACCGTCTCGGTCGATCCATAAAGCTCCCACACCTGAGCGTGCGGAACGGCGCGCCGCAGATCGTCCAGCAGATCGGCCGGCACCACGTCGCCGCCCACGAACAGCTCCTTGATCCGGCGAGAGATCCGAGGATCCGCTTCGCGCCGCACCCGCTCGGCCACCTGGCGCATCACCGCCGGCACGGCATGCAGGCGATCGAGATCCGGCAGCTCGCGGACGAGCTGTTGCACGTCGAGGGTCGGAGCGAGAGGGAAAAGCACCACCGTGCCGCCGGAGGCGAGCGGAGCGAGCAGCTCGAAGAGAGAGAGGTCGGAGGTGAACGGCGCGATCGCCGGCATCCGCTCGCCCGGCGCGAATCCGAACCGGCCGAGCATCGCGGCGAGCCGGATCGCGAGCGCGGAATGCTCGACCATCACCGCCTTGGGCTGGCCGGTCGTGCCGGAGGTATAGATCAGATAGGCGAGGGGGCCAGGGGGGGGAGGTTCCAACGGCGCAGCCACCTCCTCCGCATCGATCTTGACCAGCACCGTTCCCGCCGGAGCCACCTCCGCCAGGAGACCCTCCTGCGCCTCCGCGAAGACGACAGCCGAGATGCCGGCCTCGGCCAGGAGATCAGAAAGGCGCGACCGCGGATGCTCCGGAGCGAGCGGCACATACACCGCGCCCGCCTTCCAGATGCCCAGCAGCCCGGCCACCGCCGCCGCCGAGCGTCCGGCACAGAGACCGACCGCCGCGCCCGGAGTCACACCGGCCGTCCGCAGCCGCCGCGCGAGCGCGTTGGCGCGGCGATCGAGCTGCTCGTAGGTCAGCGCGTTGCCGTCGCAGACGACGGCCGCCGCCTCCGGCGCCCGCGCCACCTGCTCCGCGAAGAGCGCGAGGAACGAAACACCGCCGCTTGGGGTCGCGTCCGCATTCCATTCGACGGCGAGCTGGTGCCGCTGGCCCTCTCCGAAGAGCGGCAGATCCGCCAGCCGGATCTCCGGATCGGCGACTCCCGCCGCGAGGAGCGTCCGCAGATAGCCGATCAGCCGCTCCATGGTCACCGCGTCGAACAGATCCGTGGCGTAGCGCAGCTCGCCCAGCAGGACCGTTCCCTCGGCCGTCTCCGCTGCGGTCAGATCGAGCTGCAGATCGAGCTTGGCCGCCGGCACGGCGAACGGGAACGGCTCCAGCGCGATCCCCGGGAGATCCATCTCGGCGAGCGGCACCAGCGGGGCGTTCTGGAACGCGAGCATCACCTGGAAGAGCGGATTCTGCGCCAGATGCCGCTCCGGCCGCAGCTCCTCGACCAGGCGCTCGAAGGGGAGATCCTGATGCGCGTAGGCGGCGAGCGCCGTCTCGCGCACGCCGGCGATCAACGCCGCCAGCGCCGGATCTCCCGCCAGATCCAGGCGCAACGGCAGGCTGTTGACGAAGAAGCCGATCAGCGTCTCGGTCTCCAGCAGGTTGCGGTTCGCGATCGGCGTGCCGATCACCAGGTCGTCCTGTCCCGTGAGGCGCAGCAGCAGGGCGGCGAAACCGGCGAGGAGCGTCATGAACGGCGTCGCGCCGCATCGCTGGCCGAGCGCGAGGAGACCGGCCGCGAGGTCCGGGCCGAGGACGAACGGGATCGCCGCGCCGCGGAAGCTCTGCGCCGCCGGCCGCGGGCGGTCGGCGGGCAGGGCGAGCGAGAGCGGCGCGGTCTCCAGGCGTTCGCGCCAGAAGCGCATCTGGTGCGCCAGCTCGGTCTCGCCCAGCCAGTGCCGCTGCCAGACGGCGAAGTCGGCGTATTGGATCGGCAGCTCGGGGAGATCGGATCGATCGGACACCCGGTAGAGCGCCGCGATCTCCTCGACCATCACCCCCATCGACCAGCCGTCGGCGATGATGTGGTGGAGATTCAACAGCAGCACGTGCTCCTGCGCGGCGAGACGTAGCAGGGCGGCGCGCACCAAGGGGCCGCGCGAGAGATCGAACCGCCGCCCGGCCTCCGCGGCGGCCAGGCGCCGCGCCTCCGCCGGCCGCGCCGGTGCCGGGAGAGCGGTGAGATCGACGCTCGGCAAATCGATCGCCGCCGACTCGGGCGGCGCGATCACCTGCACGGGGGTTCCGGAGCCAGTGGAGCCAAGCTCAAAAGTCGTCCGTAGCGATTCGTGGCGCCGTGCGATCGTCGCCAGGATGTGGGCGAGGAGGGCGGGATCGAGCGCTCCGTGCACCGCGATGGCCAGCGGAATGTTGTAGACCGCGCCGGCTTCCAGGCGATCGAGGAACCACAGCCGCTCCTGGGCGAAGGAGAGCGGCGGCGGCTCCGTCTCGGTCCGTTTGCTGATCGGCGGCCGTGCATGGCTCTCCGCGCCGCCGCGTGCCGCGTCGAGGGCCACCTCCACGCACCGTGCCAGCTCGCGCACCGACGGCGCCTCGAACAGCGTGCGCACCGGCAGCTCGACGCCGAAGACGCCGCGCAGCCGCGATATCACGCGGGTCGCCAGCAGCGAGTGGCCGCCGATCTCGAAAAAGCTTGCGGTGGGATCGATCCGCTCGGTCGCGCTCCCTAAAGCTTCACGCCAGATGCCCGCGATGCGTTCTTCCAGGAGACCGCGCGGCGCGTCCGTTCCGGCACCCTGGGCGTGACCCGGGAGATGACCGCCGGCATGCGCGATTTGATCCTGGAGAGCCTTGCGGTCGATCTTGCCGTTCGGCGTCAGCGGCAGCACCGCGAGGCGGACGAACGACGAGGGGAGCATCGGCTCGGGCAGCCGCTCGCGCAGGAAGGCGCGCAGCGCGGCGGGCTCGGCGTCCGCCTCCGGCCGCCGTGGCGCCCAGCAGGCCACCAGCCGGGCGCCCGCGGGCCGCTCGTCCACCAGCACCGCCGCCGCGCGCACCGCCGGATGCTCGGCGAGCACCGCCTCGATCTCCCCCAATTCGATGCGGAAGCCGCGCACCTTCACCTGATGATCGGCCCGGCCCAGGAAATCCAGCTCGCCGTCCGGACGGAAACGCACGAGGTCGCCGGTCCGGTAGAGCCGCGAGCCGGGCTCTCCCCCCGAGCAAAATGAATCGGGGATGAACCGCGCCGCCGTCAGCTCCGGCCGGCCGAGGTAGCCGCGCGCGAGACCCGAGCCGCCGAGGCACAGCTCGCCCGGAACCCCCACCGGCACCGGCTGGAGCGCCGCGTCGAGCACCCGCACCAGGGTTCCCGGCAACGGCCGGCCGATCGCTGGCGCGCCGCCGTCGCGCGGCACCGGCGAGCCGGTCGAGTAGGTGGTGTCTTCCGACGGACCGTAGAGATTCCAGACCTGCCGTACCTGCGGCTGGCGGTACAGATCCGCCGCGAGGAGAGCCGGCAGCGGCTCGCCCGCCAGGTTGACCGTGCGCACCGACGCCGGCAGCCCGCCCAGACGGAGGATCTCCGTCATCGCCGAAGGCACGGTGTTGACCAGCGTGACCTCCGATGCCGCCGGCAGCGACGTCAGCTCCAGCGCATCGCGGGCCAGGATCACCCGGCCGCCGGTGGTCAGCGGCAGGAAGATCTCGAACACCGAGAGATCGAACGCGATCGACGTCGCCGCCAGCACGCCCGACAGCTCCTCCGGAGAGAAACGCTCGGCTCCCCAATCGAGCATCGCCATCGCGCTCCGGTGCTCGATCGCCACTCCCTTCGGCCGGCCGGTCGAGCCGGAGGTATAGATGACATACGCGAGGCCCTCACCCCCGGCCCCTCTCCCGGCTCCCCCCTCCCAATCCCCGGGAGAGGGGAGACCAGCAGAAGAAACCCCGCCGACCAGAACCGTCTTTCCCTTCCAAGTACCACCCTCCGCCAAACGTCCGAGCATCTCCGGCTCGCTGATCAACACCGAAACCCCGGCGTCCTCCAGAGTCCACAGCAGACGCGTCGCGGGCTGCCGCGGATCGAGCGGAACGTAGGCGCCGCCCGCGGCGAGCACGCCGAGGAGCGCGGCCACCATGTCCGCCGTGCGCGGCAGGAAGACGCCGACCCGCACCTCCGGGCCGACCCCCAGCCGGGCGAGCCGCCCGGACATCTCCCGGGCCTTGCCGGCCAGCTCGGAATAGCTGATCCGCTCGAGCCCCTCCACGATCGCCTCGGCCTCCGGCGTGCGCCGTGCCTGGGCCGCGAAGCGCTCGGACAGCGTGGCGCCGCCAGGTCCCGGCGATGGCACCGTATTCCATTCGATCAGTTGCTGGCGCTCGGCTTCGGCGAGGAGCGGCAGGTCCGCGAGGCGCTGTTCCGGAGCCGCGGCCACCGCGGTGAGAAGCGTGCCGAGCTGCGCGAGGAGACGCAGCGCCGTCGTCCGATCGAAGAGATCCCGGTTGAATTCCAGCTCACCGCCGACACCCTCATCGCGGAGCGTCAGCAGCAGATCGAGCTTCGCCGTGCCGGTGTCGAGCGGCTGGCGGCGCACGGTGAGGCCGGGCAGATCGATCGCCGGCGCGGCGACTTCCGCGACGAGCATCACCTGGAACAATGGCGCATGCGACAGCGCGCGCACCGGCGCCAGCGCTTCCACCAGCTTTTCGAACGGCAGCTCCTGATGGGAGAAGGCCCAGAGAGCAGACTCCTTCATACAGCCGAGCAAATCCAGGAAAGAAGGATTGCCTGACAGATCGCCGCGCACCGCAAGGCTGTTGACGAAGAGGCCGATCAACCCCTCCGTCTCGAGTCTCGGCCGGTTCGCCACCGCCGTTCCAATCGCGAGGTCCGTCTCGCCGGTGAGCCGCGCCAGAAGAGCCGCGAAGCCGGCCAGCCAGACCATGAACGGGGTCGCGCCGGAGCGCGTGCCGAGCCGGCCGAGCGCCGTGCGGAGAGGCGCCGGAAAACCGGTCGACTCCGTGCCGCCGCGCAAGCTCTGCACCGGCGGGCGCGGCCGGTCGCCGGGCAGCGTCAGGACCGGCGGCAGACCGGCGAGCCGGTCCCGCCAGGCGCCCAGCTCGGCGGCGAGCGCCTCTGTTCCCAGAGAGGCGCGCTGCCAGGCTGCATAGTCCGAATACTGGATGGGAAGATCGGGCAGCGCCGGCTGCTCGCGCCGGATCAACGCCGCATAGCCCACGCTGAGCTCGCGGGCGAGAACGTCGAGCGACCAGCCGTCCGCCACGATGTGATGGAGGACGAGCACGAGCAGATGCTCCTCGGCCCCCAGCCGCAGCAGCACCGCCCGGACCAGCGGCCCGGCCGCGAGATCGAACGGCCGCACCGCCTCGGCTTGCGCCAGGCGGAGCGCTTCGGCTTCGGAGACGTCGATCAAAGGCAGAGAAAAAACGCCCTCCGCCGGTTGCACCACCGCATACGGCGCGCCGTCCGCTGTCGCGAACGTGGTCCGCAATGCGGCGTGGCGGTGGGTGAGGATCGTCAGCGCGCCGGTGAGCGCCGCGATGTCCGCGACATTCAGCGGACCGCTCAGCCGCAACGCCACCGGCATGTTGTAGACCGCCTGGCCGGGAGCCAACTGGTCGAGGAACCAGAGGCGCTCCTGCGCGAAGGAGAGGCTCCGCGCACTGCCGGCGTCAGCACGCGGAATCGTTGCCGAAGCCGAGGTCAGACCCGCCTCGATCCGTCGCGCCTGGTCCATCAGCCGCGGCGCGTCGAACGCCGCCGACAGCGGCAGCTCGACGCCGAAGACCGCCCGCACCCGTGCGACCAGACGGGCGGCGAGCAGCGAGTGGCCGCCGAGATCGAAGAACCGGCTCGTGTGCCCGATCCGCGCCGCCGCGTCCGGTCCCAGAATCCCCCGCCAGATTTCCGCCAGGCGCGTTTCGGTCTCGCCGAGCGGCGGCTGGAGGGCGACCGGCTCGGCCGCCACCGCGCGTTCCGCGAGGGCCTTCCGGTCCACCTTGCCATTGGGCGTGAGCGGCAGACGGTCCAGCCGGGTGATCGACGGCACCAACGGTGCCGGGAGCCGCCGGCCGAGAGCGGCTCTGAGGTCGGGGAGATCCGTCTCCGCCGTCGCCGGAGCTTCGTCGCCGAGCACTACGAACGCCGCGAGCACGTCCTGCCCGGTAGGGCGCACGACCGCCGCCTCGCGCACCCACGGCAGCGCCAGGAGCGCCGCCTCCACCTCGCCCGGCTCGATGCGGAAGCCGCGGATCTTGAGCTGCCGGTCCAGACGTCCGCGATAGAGCAGCGCGCCGTCCGGGCGTTGCAGCACCCGGTCGCCGGTGCGGTAGAGCCGTCCACCGGGCTCGCCGCGCTCTCCGCTCCAGGGGTCCGGCACGAACCGTTCGGCAGTCAGATCCGGCCGGCCGAGATAGCCGCGCGCCAGCCCGAAGCCGCCCAGGCACAGCTCGCCGGCCACGCCGAACGGCAGAAGGCGCAGCGCAACGTCCGTGACATACGCGCGCGATCCCGCGAGCGGCCGGCCGATCGGCGGCTCCTCCCCCGGCTCGACCCGCCATCCGGTCGAATAGGTGGTGTCCTCGCTCGGTCCGTACAGATTGAACAGCCGGGAGACGCCCGCCGCGAGCACCCGCTCCGCCAGGCTCTGCCGCAACGGCTCGCCCGCCAGATTGACCGTCCGCAGCCGCGGCGGCAAACCGTCCAGATCGATCAGCGCGGAGATTGCCGACGGCACCGTGTTGAGGAGAGTCACCTCGGAGGCGGCCGGCAGCTCCGGCAACGCGAGAGCGTTCTCGGCCAGGATCACCGTGCCGCCGAACGACAACGGCGCGAAGATCTCGAAGATGGAAAGATCGAAACCGAACGACGTCGACGCCAGCACGCCCGCCAGCTCCTGGGCGCTATACGTCCGCCCTGCCCATTCGATCAGCCGCAGAGCGCTTCCGTGCTCGATCCCCACGCCTTTCGGCCGGCCGGTCGAGCCCGACGTATGGATGACATACGCCAACGATCTGAACGCTCGGCCCGGCCATCCGGACAGATCCTCACCGCTCTCCGCGACGCTCTCCTCCAGGACCTGCCGCGTCACCACCGCCGACGCCCGCGAATCCGCGAGCAGGAACTCCAACCGCTCCCGCGGATGCGACGGATCGAGCGGCACATACGCCGCACCGGCCTTGAGCACGCCGAGCAGCGCCGCCACCGCCTCGGTCGTCCGGCCGAGCACCACCGCCACCCGGTCCTCCGCTCCGACGCCCATCTTCACCAGGTGGCGCGCCAACTGGTTCGCGCGCCGGTTCAGCTCCTCGTAGGTCGTCCGCTCCCGCCCGTCGACGACCGCCGTCCGGTCCGGAGTCCGGCGCGCCTGCCGTTCGAATCCCTCCTGGAGAGATCCCCAGGCCGGCTCGTCCTCCGGGCGGTCGTTCGCTTCCAGAACGAGCTGGTGCCGCGCTGCGTCAGAGAGGAGCGGAAGATCGGACAGCCGCCGTTCCGGATCCGAGAGCGCGCCGTCGAGAAGCGTCTCGAGCTGGCCGGCCAGGCGGCGCATCGTCACCGCGTCGAAACGGCCAGCGTGATAGATGAGCTGTCCCCCCAGGCTGCCGCCACGGAGACCAAAGCTCAGGGTGAGATCGAGCTGCGCCGAGCGCGGAGCGAAAGGCCGCGGCGTCAGCTCGATCGGCCCGAGTTGAAGCGCTTCGCCCTCCTCACCCAAGGCGAGAGAGACCAGGCCCTCCTGTCCGGCCGGAGCCCGGTAGAGCACGAGCATGGTCCGGAACGGCTCCTGTCGCAGCCGCTCGACGAGCAGAGGGAACGGCATCTCCTGGTGCGCCAATGCGCCGGCAAGCTCCTGCCCGGCGCGCGCGAGGATGTCGGTGAAGGCCGGGTCGCCCTCCGTCCTGAAGCGCAGGACGAGCGGATTGACGAAGTAACCCACCATCTTCGCAGCGTCAGGCCGTCCCGCGGCCGGAGAGCCGACGGTCAGATCCGTCTCACCGGTGAGCCGCGCGAGCAGAGCCGCATACATCGCGAGGACCGCCGCGTACAGCGTGACTCCCTGGCGGCGCGCCAGGGTCTGGAGGCGCTCGGTCCGCTCCGCTCCGAGCTCGATCCGCACCGATCCGCCCGGCCCCGAAAGCCGCTCGCCCGGCCGCGGAGCCCGGTCATACGGCAAGCTCGCGGCAGCAGGGAGATCTGCGAGGCGGTGACGCCAGTACGACCAGAGGGCGTCGCCGCGTGGGCCGGCGAGTTCCGCCGTCTGGCGGCGTGCGAAGGCGGAGGGGCCCTCACCCCCGGCCCCTCTCTCGGCTCCCCCCGCCCTTTCCCCGGGAGAGGGGAGACCAGCAACAGCTCCGAGCTGGCGGGCGAGAAGGCCGAGCGAGGTGAAGTCAGCGATGATGTGATGGAGGGCGATGACGAGAGTCGGTCCTTCAGGAGAGCCGGTCAACAGGGCGACCCGGAACAGCGGGCCGTGCTCCAGATCGAACGGTCGCCACGCCTCCTCCTGAACCTCGCGGGCCAGCCGCTCGGCGCTCCAGCCCATGGCGTCGCGCTCCACGAACGCCACCTCCGCCGTCTCGGCCACCCGCCGGACCGGCTCGCCGGTAACCTCGTCGGCGACGTACGTCGTGCGCAGCGCCTCATGGCGATCGACCAGCCGCTGGAACGCATCCCGGAGCTCCGGCGCCGCGACCGGTTCCGTCAAGCGCGCCGCCGCCGCGAGCCGGTAGGAGGCATCGTCCGGAGGGAGCAGCCGGTCGAGGAACCAGAGGCCGCGCTCGCCGGAGGAGAGGCCGGGCCATACCTTGCGGCGTCTGGTTTTCGTAGGGGCGGTCCACACAGGGTGCCTGACGGCATCCTGTGGACCGCCCCTACGGAGACCACTGGCGGGGAGGATCGCCGTGGCTTCAATCAGCCTCTCCGCCAGCTCCGCACAGCTCGCTCCGTCGAACACCGCCTCCAGCGGCAGCTCGATCCCGAAATCCGTCTCCACGCCATGCGCCAGCTCGATCGCCGCCAGCGAATCGAGACCGAGCTCGAGCAGCGGCTGGCCCAGTCCCAGCGCGCTCTCCGCGACGCCCAAAGCCGCGCTGGCCCGCCGCCGCAAAGCACGGGCGAGCGCGGACCGGCGCTCGCCGGCTGGCAGGGTGGCGAGGCCTTCCCGCGTCAGAGCAGCTTCGGAGATGGGATCTGGATCGGACGGCATGTCAAAAGCCCCCAGGGGGTGCCCAACAGGATCGGGTGCCGCCGCCCGTCTGTCAAGCGCCGCGTCAGAGGGCTGAAACGCGAGGGAAAAGACCTTTTCGGCCGCGAATTCTTCCGCCTGAGCCGCGGCGTATGCAGCCTCCACGCTTCCTGCCACTTCTCCGGGCCGGCTATCAGGACCATCCGCTCAATACCCTGCCGCCTGCCCATCCTTCCGCGACTCCGACGCGCCGTAATACACCTTCTGCACCGGATCCCAGCGGATCGCCTGGTAGCCGCCGTAGTCGCCGAGGTTGAAGCCGACGGCGTGGCCGCGGTCCATCAGGGCGCGGACGGTCTCGTAGGGGATGCCGCTCTCGACGAGGACCCGGCCGCCGTCGGTCATCTTCTCGCCGGTCGGCTCGGAGGAGCCTTCGTGGAGGACGCGCGGCGCGTCTCCGGCTTCCTGGAGGTTCATTCCGAAGTCGATGAGGTTGACCAGGATCTGCACGTGACCCTGCGGCTGGGTGGCGCCGCCCATCACTCCGAAGCTCAGGAAGGGCTGGCCGTCCTTGGTCACGAAGGCGGGGATGATGGTGTGGAACGGCCGCTTGCCCGGCGCGTAGGTGTTGAAGTGCCCTTCCTCCAGATCGAACAGCTCGCCGCGGTCCTGGAAGTCGAAGCCGAGACCGTCCGGCGCCATCCCCGAGCCCATGCCGCGGTAGTTGCTCTGGATGAGCGAGACCATGTTCCCCTCGGCGTCCGCGGTGGTGAGATAGACCGTGTCGCCGTCCTGAAGCGCCGGATTGCCGGCTTCGTAGCTCTTCGCCGCCCGTTGCAGGTTGATCCGCTTCCGCCGTTCGGCCGCGTACTCCTTGGAGATCAGGCTCTTCACCGGGATCTTGTTGAACGCCGGATCGGCGTACCACTTCGCGCGGTCCTCGAAGGCGAGCTTCTTGGCCTCGACGAACAGGTGGACGTAGTCCGGGCTGCCGAAGCCCAGGCTCTTGAGATCGTACGCCTCCAGGATGTTCAGCATCTGAAGGGCGGCGATCCCCTGGCCGTTGGGCGGCAGCTCCCAGACGTCGTATCCGCGGTAGTTCGTGGAGACCGGCTCGACCCAATCGGACGTGTGCGCAGCGAGGTCCTCGTAGGTCAGGAAACCGCCGTTCTTCTTCATGTAGGCGTCCATGGCGTGCGCCAGCTCGCCCTTGTAGAAGACGTCGCGCCCGCCACGACTGATCTTCTCCAACGTATTGGCGAGATTGGGATTGCGGAACATCTCCCCCTTCTGCGGCGCCTTGCCCCCCGGCATGAAGGTGTCGGCGAAGCCGGGCCACTTCTGGAGATTGGCCGCGCCCTTCTGCCAGTAATAGGCGATCACCTCGGAGACCGGGAAGCCCTCGCGGGCGTAGCTGATCGTCGGCGCCAGAAGATCCTTCATCGGCAGCCGGCCGAAGCGGCCATGGAGCTGATACCAGGCATCCACGGCACCGGGGACGGAGACCGGCAGCGGTCCATACGGAGGGATGTGCTTGAGGCCGAGCTTCTTGAAGTGGTCGAGCGTCAACGACTTGGGAGACCGGCCGCTGCCGTTCAATCCATAGAGCTTCTTCGTCTTGGCGTCCCACACGATGGCATAGAGATCGCCGCCGATCCCGCTCCCCGTGGGCTCCATCAGCCCGAGCATCGCATCGGCGGCAATCGCCGCATCGACCGCGCTCCCGCCGCGCCGCATGACGTCGAGCGCCGCCTGGGTCACCAGCGGCTGGCTGGTGCACGCCATGGCATGCGGAGCGATGATCTCCGAACGGCTGGCGAACGAGCGGCCGGTGATGCGGTCGAATCCACCGACGCCATGGGCCACGGCGACGCCGGCGATCAGGATGAGGAACGAAAGAAGAGGAAGGAGGGCGGTCTTCATGCGGGGAGTTTACCCCGCCGTCGGCGCTCCCAAGGGCCCCAATCCGAAATTCCCGAAGATGAGGAGGACCGACCGAAGCACAAACCGGAGCTCATAGCACATACAACCTCCACGAGGCACGGCACCCGGCATCCCCGCCGCGGAGGATTGGGCCGGCCGCTCCTCCTAGAGTGCCGGGTTTTGGTTGGCTTGGGAATGGAAGTTGCGGGATATGGAAAATTGCGGAGCGGTCGGCTCCCCGGGCGCCCCCTGTCTCCCAGCCCCTCAAGGAGGGTGAGTCTGGGGGGGAGGGGTCCCTTTCGCCATCTGCGGTACACTGGTAAAATAGGAATTGCTGGCGGGAGACCCGGATGCAGGCCCGCAAGCTCACAGAGAAGCGTTTTCGCCGCTCCACCGGGATAGCGCCTCTATAGGTGTCAGTTGCCTGCGTCCGGGGCTGCCTGCCGAATTCAAGCGCAGGACCGCTGCTTGATTTCCAGCCCATAATAGTCGACCGAACCGGAACAGCTCCAGTTCGGCCTCAAACAGGAGGGCCATCATTTGCCTATAGTCATCAAGCAGGAAGTTGCAGAAAGCATACTTCCAGTCAGGGTCACGCTCGTGGACGTTGCGAGCGGTCGGGGTGCGCGATTCCGGAGACCACTGGGGCTCTCTGATGTTCACGAAGTCGCATTTGAGGTCGAGGGTCGCTCACGGATCCTGCTCACCGTTGAGTTCCCAAAGGTGATGAGGTTTCTCACTCTGGGCGCAACAGTTGAAGGGCTAAGTGAAGTAGCGATTCGGCAGCCCAATGATTCACGCGCGGAGATTGACCTTCACCATGCAGCGTCGCTGGATCAGTGCGTCGTCACCTGCGAGGCATCGGGTGAGTCGAAAACTGGTCACCACCCTTGTATCACGTGCTCCGCGGGGGAAGTGACCGTGAAGCTTTGCTGCTGAAGGAGGGAGGCTGGGATGCCTGACCCAAGCGAGCTCGTCGAGCAGTTCCTCAACATCCATGTGGTCGATCGTAATCAACGCCCCATCCCAGGTGCTAAGGTTGCGATACTAATCAATGGCACGCCAGTGGTGTCCGGCGTAACCAAGGGCGCCGTCGGTGCACCTCTCACCCTCCAGACGCCGCAGACGGTTAAGACTGTCAGTCTTCGCGTCCAGTACCCGGCTGAGGCACCGACCGTCGATCGCCTATTCACGGTTGATTTATCCGAAGGCAACTTCAACGCTTCTCTGACGGAGGTGGTGATGCCAAGCCCTGGTCGGACGGTTCCACCATGGTTTCCCATCGCCGGCTATTTCGCTGGCTTGGTTACGCTCTTGTTCTTCATGTATGTGGCGCTTTTTCAGGCTGGACCCGCGACGTTTGCACACATTTTTGTCGGTGCTTTCGGCGCCGCCTTGTCTGCCGCCTTCCTCGGTGGCGACGCATCTGCCAAAGGCCATTTGCCGATTCCGTTCTTGAACAATAACCCGGTTGCGGCATCAGCGACTGGTGGCATCGCGGTGTTCATAATTGCGCTGTTGCTCGGCTCTACTTTGTTTTTAAGGAAATCTAGCGTTCCGAATCCCGATTACATCAGTATCAACGCGGGACCTGCCCCAGTGACCCTGGGTGCGCTCATTGCGAAGGTGAAGGACAAAAAGGGGGTGAACGTCGTGTTTAGCGCGACATGCCCCGTCAATGTTTCGCAGGTCTTGGTCACTGGCGGAGAGCACAAAGGTGACAGCGTGAAGGACTTCCTGGAAAATCTCCAATACATGATCGAAGGCCCCCAGGCACTGAGCTATACGGTTCGGTCTGAAAAAGGATTGCGATATGTTCTCGAATGCAGCAAGTAGGTTTCTGCACATTCTATTGCTAATTGCAGTGTTGGTCGGCCCGACACGAGCTGTGGGCGAATGGAGTTGCTCCTGCCCAGACCCGCCAGGAGGCTCGTGCCAGTGCGAGAGGGGCCAATGGGCGACATGCCTGATTCAGGACAACAAATGTGTTGGCTCTTGCGAGACGATTACATCGAAAGGTCAGAGAGAGGTGGTGGCGGTGGAGTTTCTGAGCAAGACTCTAGGAGTGGAACCGCGTACCTTGGGCTTTAGCGCTGATGGTCACAGCGTGGATTCCTTCAGGGCCCGCCTAACAGCAGACATGCTTCGCCGGCTGTTGACGGTTGGCCGACGGGGGCCACATGAGTTCGAAGCTAAGATCCCGGAGGTCTTCAAGGCTGAGATGCGCCATCCGGCATCGACCGTGCGAGTTGGTCTAGACCCAAATTTGGAGGAGGATTTGCGAGCGGCGTTTGGTGGGGTAGCTTCGGGTAAAAGTTAGAGTCGGCGGCGGCAGGCGCTGACGAAGGGTAGGTAGGCAGGAGGAAAACTTCCCAGCGGGAATCTGGCGGTGCGGCCTGATCGCAAGCGGTCCGCGGCGTCGCGAGAAGCCGCCAGGAACAGATGGTATGGCTTGTGGAGCTCGCGACGGACGCGGTGGTCCCGGCCGCCCACCTCGCCGCGCAATTTGGCGCAGCCAACCGGCTGAGCGGGCTGGTGATCCAGGCCTTCAAGAGGCTGGAACAGAAGTACACCACTGCCGCAAAGCTTGGCGCGTCTCCGCAAGACACTGCCGCCTCTGAGAGGGCGCGGCTACTACTGACCGACCTTGCGTGGCCCCGGGCTGGGTGCTCCGCGAGTTGGCACGACAGGCTCGGGAATGAATCCGGCGGAAAGCAGGCCGGTCACTCAGGCCCTTGGGATGCCGAGATCGCGACAGATCTTTCGAGCGAGGTGATCGTCAATTTCAGTGTGCCGCGGAACGGCTGATCTTTTGTTGAGCGCTGCGTTCTGCCACCAGGAGTGGCGCCCACCTTCCCGGACGAGCTCGCAACCCTGGGATCGGAGATGGCGAACCAGCGCCTCTCGCTTCATACGGCGATGAGCTCTTCTTCGAAGCTGTCGCCGGCCGCTGTCAAAGCTTCCTGCCGGTTGAGCTCAAGCCCTTCTTTGAGAGTGATCCGGAGGGTCTCCAACAGCTCTTCGCGGCTGGATTCCTGGCAGTTGATTCCCGGGATCTCTTCAATCCAGCCGATCCACCAGCCTGCGCTTTTCTTCACGACGGCGGTATATTTCTGACCCACGTTTCAGCTCCTCTAAAAACCAGAGATCATCGTAGCAGAAGACGCGCTGTCAGGCCGCGGACGCCTCCAGCGCCCCGCTCGCCGCTTCCAGCAACGCATCCGCCGAGACCGGCCCGCCTACCGCGGCGCGGATCCAGGCGTCGGGGGTGAGGTGGCCGAGGCGGGTCATGCGCTCGACACCTTGTCCGAAGTCTTCCTGCGTCAGGCGGTCGGCGACCTGGAAGGCGATGATGTGGCCGACGGTGTAGTCGGGGAGATAGAGACCGTAGACGATCATGTGGGAGTAGATGGCCAGGAGGTCGGAGTCGCGGACGCCGAAGTGGGGAGCGAACCAGCGGTTCCAGACGTCGCGGGCGATGGCGAGCACGGCCTCCCGCAGCTCGGCTGGTGTCGCGGCGGGATGCGCGTACATCCAATCCCAGACCCGCATGTCGACCAGCGAGACGCCGGCGATCTCATAGGTGTTCCAGAGAACGGCCAGCGCTTCGTTGCGGCGCGTCTCCTCACCCGGGGACTGGAGGCCCAGCATCTCGAGGTCGCGATGCTGGAAGATGAAGGCGAAGGCTTCCGTGAAGGCGTTGTTGGGCACCCCGGAGAGCCACCAGTGGTCGATGCCGTTGAGGGAGAAGACCTGCTCGACGTTGTGGCCCAACTCGTGGAACGCGACGTTGTAGCCCTGGTAGTCCATGCCGTCCTTGGGGACGCGGGTGCGCAGATGGGCCTTGTCCTCGCGCCGCATGGCGGGCATGGCATGGCCGGCGCCGCGGGCGGGGTCGACGGCGATGTGGTCGGCCAGCCAGCACGCCTTGTCGCGCGTGAAGCCGAGACCTTGCAGGATCTCCGGCAGCGCGGCCTGGAAGGCTTCCAGGTTCGGATAGCGCTGCCGCACGGTCTGGTTCAGCTCGTCCTCGCTGTACCGGCCGCGCGACTTGAAGCCGGAGTACCAGATGTCGAACGGCTCCAGGTCGCGGCCCACGCGCTGCCGGATGAGCTGCGCCAGGCGGCCGACAGCCGGCGACTCCAGCACCGAGATGAACAGCTCTTCGACCTCGCGTTCCGGAATTTGGCGTTCGCGCTCGAAGCGGCGGGCCATGAAGGTCGGCTCGTTCGGGGAGTACGGATCGATCTTCCGCACGGCATTGAAGATGTCGAGGAGGCGGGCATAGCGCGCGTCCGGCTCGCGAGCGGTGAGATCCCCGGACGGCGGAGCGCTTTCGTCGAACGGACGGACCACGTTTGTCTCCGGATTCCATAGAAGACCGGGGTTGTCGATCACCGCCGCCGGGATCTCCTGGCGGACGATCCGCTCCATGATCCGCTGGATCAGCCGCTGCTTCGCGAGGCCGTCCGGCTGCGCATAGTGCGAGGCGAGCTCGTCGCGCAGGCCCCAGTGCGTGATCAGACGCAGATCGTCGGGAAACAGGCGGCGGCCCGTGCCGTCGACCACGCGGTCCATGCGCAGGTAGTAGCCAGAGATGTAGTGCTCCGCCGCCATGAACGCCTGCGTCGACCCCTTGGCCACGGCAGCCGGGACGCGCACCGTGAAGCGTTCCATCATGCGCGAGCGGGCCCAGGCCGCGCGGTCCCAGGAGGCGCCGTGCTCCAGCCGCTCGCGCAGCGTGTGTGCCGGGAAGTTGAGCAGCGCCAGAAAGGCCACCTTGGTGGCGAAGAGCCCCTCCTCGACGTTGGGTGCCAGATCGAGATCGGCGAAGAGGAGCTCGACCGCGGAGATCTCTCCGAGATCGAGGTCGATCGCCGCCGTCAGGTCGCGCCGGGCCTCATAGACGTGGCCGTCGACCTGCTCCAGCAGCCGCTCGATGCGCTCGGCCGTCCGGTCGATCTCCGCCGGATCGGTGAGGAAGCTCGCCGCGCAAAAGTCGCTGAACGCCGCGTCGTCTCCATCCTCCGCCCACCATCGCCGCGCCACCTGCTCCACGCCACGCCGGATGCGCCCGGCATGCGCCTCGCCGTGCGCGGCGATCAGGTGGTCGATGGTCTGCTGGACGGTGTCCTCTGAAATGGACGGCTGGACGGAATCTGCGGGCATACGGCATCTCCTTGCTTCGCCCAGGGACCATAGCGCAAGAGCTGGACGTGAGGCCAGAGGAGAGCTACCCGTTATCGGCCCGCCCGAGAAAGCTCGGCCAGATCCTTCGCGGAGTCGCAGAGGGCGAAGAGCAGGTCGTCCTTCTTGAGATTTCCAAGGTCGCTTGACGAAGTGGGATTGAGGAACAATTGGTGCTCGCGCAGGATGGCGATCGGGATAACATAAACGCCGTGCATCTGACCAGCAAGGAGCTGAAGCTCAAAAAGAAGATTGACAACATCGCCGGGCTTCAACTGGCCGACCTGATCGCTTATCCCAGTTTCAAGGCCACGGTGGCGCGGCGGAATGGCCGAGACCTTCCCGGCGACTTTGGCGGCCAGATCGCCAAGATCCTCGAAGAGGGTAAATACCGGTGCAGCCCGCAGGGAAGAATCGAGGGATGGGGACGGAAGTGGCTACCCTGAAAAGCTCGAAGCCGGCTCTTTGAGCCGGCCTCTTACCGAAGGTACCAACCTTCCACCTCCAGGCTTCCCTGGATTGCATTTAGCATAGCGAAAATGCCATAGTCTGTCCACTCCTCACAGCAACGGCTTCAACGCCTCATTCACCAGCTTCTCGTCGATCACCAGATGGTGTTTGCCGTCGCCGTTCGGTTTGACCTCTTCGCGTCCGATGGAGCAGTCGCGGTGTGCAACAGCACTGCAGTCCAAGCTACGGCCGCTTTCCGGACGGTTCCCAAGGCGATGTGGATGGCTACGGCCACCTTCCGGACGCTCCCCCAAACGACCTGGACGCTCGCCGTCACCTTGCGGACGGTTCCCCAGACGAAGTGGACGGTTGCGGCCACCTTCCGGACGGTTCCCGTGAAGAAGTGGACGGTCACCGTCACTCCGTGGACGGTTGCAGAATCGGAGTGAGACGTTCACCAAGCCAAGTGGACGGTCCGCGACTCGTCGTGAACCGTCCACTCATCGAGTCGAACCGTCCGCTCGGGCTCGGTAGCCGTCCACTCGCTGGTTTGAACCGTCCGCTTCGTGCCGGGAGCTGTCCACCCGGATTCCGTAGCCGTCCACTCCGGCTCCTCAATGGCCCACTTCTCGGCGGGAGCCGTCCATTTCCCGGCCCCAATCCCTCCTCTGGGCTCCTTTGTGTCTCAGATCATCCGTCCAACCGCCCACTTCCTCTTGCCGCCGGCAGCTTCCGCGGTGAGTGAGACGCGACGGCTGAGTGAGACAGTACCTCAGAGTGAGACAGTCGCCACGATCACGCCGGCCGAGCGGACCGGCCAGCTTTCGACGTTTACACCAGCGGCTTCAACGCCTCATTGACCAGCTTCTCGTCGATCACCAGGTGGTGCTTGCCGTCGCCGTTCGGCTTGACCTCTTCACGGGAGAAGGGATCGAACTCGAAGGGCTTGATGATTTTGCCGTAGACGGACTTCAAGGCGCGGGCGCCGATGCGGCTGCTCTTCGACGCCTCTTCGGCGATCTTCTGAATCGCCTCGGGGGTGATGTCCAGGTCGATGTCGTATTTCGTGAAGAAGTTGCGGGAGGTCCGGAAGACGCTCTCCGGTGGGTCTTTGAAGATCTTCGACAGGGTGCCGGCCGTGAGGTCCTCGAGGATCACCGCGTTGTCGAAGCGGGAGAGGAACTGCGGCTGCATGCCGTATTCGAAGAGGTCTTCCTGCCGAAAGTGGTGGCGCAGGGTGAAGTACTCGCGGATGGTGATCTTGCCGTTGATGTAGGTGGTGGTGGTCGGCAGCTTGACGCCGCTCTTCGCCGAGGTGACGCGCGCGAAGACCTGGTCGTACAAGGTCTCGAAGGCGCCGGCGCAGAGGAAGAGGATCTTGCCGGTGTCGATCCACACCGCCGCGCTTTCCGGCACGCCGTCCTTGATCCCGGTCAACTTGTGCAGCACCCGTTCTCCTTCGATGAGGGTGAGCAGGGCCTGCTGGATGTTGATGCCGGTGACGTAGGGCTTGCCGCCGATCATGCCCGAGACCTTGTCGATCTCGTCGAGGCAGACGGTCGCGCGTTCCATGGTGCGGGCGATCTCCTCGGCCGAGGCGTTGGGGCCGAGCACCAGGCGGGCCTTCTCTTCCAGGCGGGCGAAGAGGCGGCTGGTGTCCACCGCTCCTTCTTCGGTCGCCAGGGTGTTGGCGTTCAGGATGAGGACGGCGCGGTGCTCGCGGAACTCGTCGCGCGCGTTGTAGAGCGCCTCGATGGCCCGCATGATCGTCGTCTTTCCGGTGCCCGAGTTGCCGATCAGCAGGAGGTTGCCGTACTTCTCTCCCTGCAGGTGCTTGAAGATCGCCACGGAGACGTAGCGCAGGGCCTCCTCCTGGCCGATGACGTTCCGGGCGAGAAAATCGTTGATCTCTACAGGCTTCATGGTTGGTTATAAGGAGAAAGCAGGCGGTCTTTATTTCTTGGGCCGACCGACTGCAAGCAGGTTGGCGAACAGGCGGTACGCTCCTGGCACTCCGGCCGGAAGCTGGCGGAAGAAGGCGAGCCCGGTGTAGACGTAGTGGCCCTTGCCGAGCGGCGCCACCAGCAGGCCGCCCTTGAGCGGCTGGCCGCCCGGATCGGCCATCGAGAGGAGCGGCACGTACGAGGCGTCCCAGGTGTGGGCGAAGTAGAGGCCGCGCTCCTGCACCCAGCCGTTCCAGTCCTCGGCGCGGATCTCGTTCGGCGTGTGGAAGACCGGGTTCGCCGGATCGAGCAGGGTCACCGCCGCCGTCTCGTCGGTGATGCGGTCGTGCGGCCGGGCGATCTCCAGAGAGAAGGGCGCGAATCGCCCCTCGATGAAGGGGTACTGCTGGTACTGCACCAGGACCAGGCCGCCGGCCCGGGCGTAGTCGAGCAGGCGGTGGTTGGCCTTGCCGAGCACCGGATCGGTCTCGTAGGCGCGGCTGCCGATGACGATCGCGTCGTAGCGGCCGAGGTCGCCTTCGGTGAGGTCCTTGGCGCCGAGAAGCTCGAGCGGCACTCCCGCCTGGCGGAGGAATTCGGGGACGCGGTCCGAGGCGCCGCGCACGTAGCCGACCCGCTTGAGCGGTGGCAGCTTGATGTCGGCGGCGCTGATGGCGACCGCGGCCGGCTGTGGCTGCGGCGTCGGCCGGATGTGCGGGTAGTCGATCACCGGCACGGCGAGGTCGAACCGTTGGCCGGGCGCGTCATCCAGCACCGCGGCGAGCTTCAGATTGTAGCGGCCGGCGGCGACCGCGGCCGGCGGCGCGACCGCGAGGTCGAGGGTCTGGTCCTCCCCCGCGGCGAGGGTGAACGGCAGCGGCTGGACCGCCGGCCAGGGCTTGGCGCCGCCTTCCACGTCGACCATGGCTTCGAGATGGCCTTTGACCACGTCGGCCGCGTGCGAGGTGACGGTCACTTGCAGGTGGCGCGCTTCATGCCGGCTGGCGGGCCAGATGAGCAGATGCTCGGCGACCGCGACCTCCACCTTCGGAACGACGCGCAACGGGCGGCGGATCTCGCCGATCGCCTGGTCGCGGTGGCGGTGGACCACCTCGCGCTCCAGGGTGATCGGCACGCCGTCGACGGCCAGCTCGAAGCGGGCGGCGAGCGGCGCCGGCTCGAACGGCTCGCCGCGCACTGCCGGCTTCGCCTGGCTCCAGTCATAGAGCGCGCCGTGCATCGGCTGGCGGAGGAAATAGGGGACGGTCGGCGCGGCTCCGGCCGGCACGGCGGGCTGCAGGCTCCAGGTGGCGAGCGTCCCGGCCGCCACGTCCTTGGGCTCTCCGCTCACCGGGTCTCCACCCCAGTCGGCCGACGGCACGAGAGTCACGGCGGCGCCGGTGAGCGCGCGTCCGCCGCTGTTCCACAGGGTGGCCGTCACCTTGAACGACTGCCCTGGCGTCAGCGCTTCGGCGTCGGTCGAGGCGTCGAGGCCGAGGCCGGCGGCGGCGGCGAGGCCGGTCGCGGCGACCTGGACCTTCTCGGCCAGCAGCTCGGCGGCGGGGCGATCCTCCGGGGCGGTGGTCGGGGCGTTCAAGACGGCTTGCGCCGCCCGGAGGTGCTTGAGGATCTCCAGGAACGCCGGCACGGCTTCTTCCGTCCGCTGCGGGTTGAGCGCCTTGCGGGCGGTCTCGGCGGCGGCCTGCGCGGCGTCGAGGTGCGGGACCATCCGCGCCCGGCGGTCGGCGTCCGCGACGGTCGCCGCGATCGACGACAGGCGGGTGTCGATCCCCGCGAAGAGGTCTTTCCCCTCCTGGCCGGCGCCTCCCTGCGCCCAGGTCACCGCGGTCTCGCGCGGTCCCAGCTCCTGGAGGGTGCCCATGTCCTGCGAGCGATGCATGGCGCGGCTCGCCATGGCGAGCTGGAAGATCGATTTGCCGGCGAACGGATCGACGCTGCCGAGCGATAGCGTTTCCGTGGCCGCTTTCCGGTCGAAAAAGGCGGACCGGTAGAGCGCCTGCGGTGTCCACGGGGTGAGCCCTTCGGCGGCGAGCTGCGGCAGGGCTTGCGGATCGCCGGCCAGCGGGAAGGCGGCGAAGGCGGTCACGCCGGCGGCCTGATGCTGGCCGTGGGTCTGGATCGGCACGCCCGGGAAGATGGAGACGATCACCTGCGGCTTGAAGCGGCGGATGATCCGCACCGCGTCTTCGATCAGCGCGTCTTTCGGCCACAGGGTCAGCGTCTCGTCGAGGCTCGTGGTGAAGCCGAAGTCGTAGGCGCGGGTGAAGAACTGCCGGCCGCCGTCGACGCCGCGGGCGGCGAGCAGCTCGCGGCTGCGGATGAGCCCGAGGCCCTGCCCGAGCTCGGGGCCGATCAGGTTCTGCCCCCCTTCGCCGCGGGAGAGCGCCAGGTAGGCCGCCTCGCCGCCCATGCCGCGCGACACCAGGGTGAGGAGCGAGGTGTCCTCGTCGTCCGGATGCGCGGCGATCACCAGCAGCCGCTTGGCGGTGGAGAGCTTGGCGAGGGCGCGGTCGACCACCGCCGCGCTGCCGGTGACCGGCGGCTCCATGGGCGACGGGGCGAGGTTGACCTCAGACGGCGAGGCCCCGCGCGCCAGGACGAGCGTCAGGGTGAACGCCAGGCAGACGGCGAAGAGAAGGGCGAGACGGGATGGGCTGGGTCGCATGGTCGGTGGGCTCCGCAGATTCGGTCGAACGCGCAGTCTAGCCGATTTCGCCCGGCTGAATGGACGGTGGGGCGGGCCGGATCGTAAAGATTGACAGCGACGCAAATTTTGCAAGTTGAACCGGTTCAGACCCTTGACGAAACGTTTCGCAGCGATGCGAAGGAGATACCGACCATGATTCGTAGCACCCGCTGGACCCTGGCGCTGATCACAGCGCTTGCCGTTGCGGCTCCTGCCCACGCCGCCATCTACACCGTCACCCGCACCGACGACACTGCGGACGGCGCCTGCAACTCCGACTGCTCCCTGCGCGAGGCGATCCTCGCCGCCAACGCCAACCACGGCCCCGACGTCATCCTGCTCCCCGCCGGCACCTACACTCTCACCCTCGCCGGCGCCGGCGAAGATCAGGGCGCCACCGGCGACCTCGATCTCCGCGACGACCTGACCATCCTCGGCGCCTCCGCCGACACCACCGTCATCGACGGCGGCCAGCTCGACCGCGTGCTCGACATCGCGGCCGGCGTCCACGCCGAGATCCGCGGGGTGACGATCCGCAACGGCCGGGTGGCCGGAACCGGTGGCGGCATCCGCAACGCCGGCACCCTCGAGCTCTCCGCCAGCGTGGTCAGCGGCAACTCCACCACCCAGGGCGGTTACGGCGGCGGCATCGCGAGCGGTGGCGGCGGCAGCACGCTGGCGCTCGCCCAGAGCACGGTCTCCGGCAACAGCGCCGACGGCGGCGGCGGCGGCCTCGCCTTGAGCAGCACGACCACGGTGACCGAGTCGACCCTGTCCGGCAACCATGCCAACCTCTACGGCGGCGGTCTCTACGCCTACGCCAAGACCCAGGTCGTCTTCGCCGGCTCGACGATCACCGGCAACGCCGCGGTGAAGAACGGCGGCGGCATCTTCGCCGAGATCGCGCCGTTCATCGGCGTCACCCAGCCCGAGCTGCGCGACTCGATCCTCGCCGGCAACACCGGCTCGCCGCAGCGCGACTGCACCGGCACCGTCCAGTCCGACGGCTACAACCTGGTCGGCGACGCCTCCGACTGCATCGACTTCCAGTCCGGCCATCACGATCTCTCCGGCGTCAACGGCCTGGTCATCGATCCCAAGCTCGGCCCGCTGGCCAGCAACGGCGGCCCGACGCCCACCCACGCCCTGCTCGCCGGCAGCCCCGCCCTCGGCCAGAGCAGCTCCTGCAACGCGGCCGACCAGCGCGGCCAGGCGAGGCCGGCCACCGGCTGCGACATCGGCGCCTTCCAGACCGGCACCGCCTGCGTCGCCGGCGGTCCCAACCTCTGTCTCAACAACGGCCGCTTCCGCGTCTCCGTGCAGTGGCGCAACCATTCGACCAGCGGCGGCGGCCACGCGGTCAGCCTGAGCGGCGACAGCGGCTACTTCTGGTTCTTCGGTCCGACCAACGTGGAGCTGATCGTCAAGGTGCTGAACGGCTGCGGATTGAACCACAAGTACTGGGTCTTCCAGGGCGGGATGACCAACGTCGAGACCACCATCACGGTCACCGACACGCACACCGGCATCACCAAGACCTACTTCAACAAGCTCGACAACACCTTCGCGACCACTCTCGACACCAACGCCTTCGCGACCTGCCCGTAGGATCGCCTCAAACCTCCCCCCGCAGCCGCCGGCAGCTCTCGACCACCGCCCGCAGCAGCCAGCCCTCCGGGTCGCGGCGCTGCGGGCTCTTGCTGATCAGCACGAGACACGCCTCCTCGACGATCTGCTGCGCCTGGTTCGGAGGTATCTCGTATGCGACGAAGATCTGCTCCAGCAGAGGCCGCAGCCGCGCGAGGACCTCGGTCCAGGAATTCCATTCGGCCATGTTCAAGGTCTCTTTGGGCTTAGTCACGGAAAGTCGAAGAAGCGAGACAGTCTATCGGAAATGGGCGGTTCGCGGAGGGTGGGGCTTGGCAGTTGCGGTATCCTCGATCTGCTATGGAGACCATCACTGCACAGTCCACCTCCGCTCCGGCTGGCTCGGAGCGTTCGACGTATGACGAAAGAACTCTCAACGCCTATCGGCGGCTGGGATTCCTGCAGGCCGACCTCGATCCGATGAACCGGCTGGCGCCGGAGACCCGGCCGGCGCTCGACGACGCCGACCCGGCGACCGCGGAGTACGCCCGCCGCTCCTACTGCGGCACGATCGGCGTCGAATTCATGCACATCCCCGATCCCGAGCGCCGGCGCTGGATCCAGGAGCGGATGGAAACCGCGGCGCCGTCCTTCGACCAGGACCGCATCCTCGACCAGCTCATCCGGGCGGAGACCTTCGAGCAGGTGTTGCAGGCGCGCTATCTGGGGACCAAGCGCTTCTCGATCGAGGGGATCGAGGCGCTCATCCCGCTGCTCGATCAGATGCTGGAGACCGCGGCCGAGCAGCAGGCGCGGCAGGTGGTGCTGGCGATGAGCCATCGCGGCCGGCTCAACGTCATGGTGCACACCGTGGCGCGCCCGGCGGCGGAGATCTTCGCCGGCTTCGAGGACGTCGATCCGCGCAGCATCCTCGGCGGCGGCGACGTCAAATACCACATGGGAGCCACCGGCGATCACCAGGCGCAGAACGGCCGCACGGTGAGCATCCACCTGGTGTCGAACCCCAGCCATCTGGAAGCGGTCGATCCGGTGGCGGTCGGCCGGGTGCGCGCCAAGCAGACCCGCCTCAAGGACGCCGAGCGCGCGCAGGTGATGCCGATCGTGCTGCACGGCGACGCCGCCTTCGCCGGCCAGGGCATCCTCGCCGAGACGCTCAGCTTCGCCGAGCTGCCGGCCTACCGCGTCGGCGGCACGGTGCAGGTGATCGTCAACAACATGATCGGCTTCACCACCGAGCCGGCCAATCTGTTCTCGTCGCGCTTCGCCTCCGACGTGGCGCGCCGCCTGCCGATCCCCATCTTCCACGTCAACGGCGAGGACCTCGGCGCCGTCGCGCGGGTGGCGCGGCTGGCGGTGGAGTACCGCTTCAAATTCGGCAGCGACGTGGTGGTCGACATCATCGGTTTCCGCCGCCACGGACACAGCGAGGTGGACGATCCCACGGTCACCCAACCTCTTCTCTATAAGAAGATCCAGGCGCATCCGCCGCTCTGGCGGATCTACGCCCGCGAGATCGGCCTGGACGATCAGGAAGCCGCGCGGCGCGGCGACGCGGTCCGCGCCGAGCTGTCCGCCGCGCAGAAGCAGGCGGAAGAGGTCGAGAAGAAGCCCAGCCTGCGCACCCTGCCCGCCTACTGGAACGCCTACACCGGCGGCCGGTGGAAGCCGGACTACGAAGTGACGACCGGTCTCCCGGCCGACGCGGTCGCGGCGCTGGCCAAGCCGCTCACCTCCTGGCCGGAGGGTTTCCACGTCCACGACAAGATCCGCAAGCTGCTGGAGCAGCGGGCGGAGATGGGACAGGGCAAGCGACCGTTCGACTATGGCATGGCCGAAGCGGTGGCCTTCGCCTCCCTGCTCAAGGAGAAGGTGCCGATCCGTTTCACCGGCCAGGACAGCCGCCGCGGCACCTTCAACCAGCGCCACTCGGTGCTCATCGACGTCGAGGACGGCCACGAATACATGCCGCTCCAGAACGTGGCGCCGGACCAGGCGTGGATCGAGATCTACGACTCCCTGCTGTCCGAAGCCGCGGTGCTCGGCTTCGAATACGGCTTCAGCCGCGACTATCCCGACTCGCTGGTGCTCTGGGAGGCGCAGTTCGGCGACTTCGCCAACGGCGCGCAGATCATCATCGACCAGTTCGTCACCGCCGGCGAGGACAAATGGGGCCTGCTCTCCGGCGTCGTCATGCTCCTCCCGCACGGCTACGAAGGCCAGGGGCCGGAGCATTCGAGCGCCCGCCTGGAGCGCTATCTCCAGCTTTGCGGCGAAGACAACATCCAGGTGGCCCAGCCCTCGACCGCGGCGCAGTACTTCCACCTCCTGCGCCGGCAGGCTCTCCGCCCGTGGCGCAAGCCGCTCATCGTGATGACCCCGAAGAGCATGCTGCGGCACAAAGACTCCGCCTCGTCCCGCGAGGAACTCGGCCGCGAGCGCTTCCAGAACGTGATTCCGGACACCCAGGTACAGGATGCCCAGCGCGTTCTGCTGTGCACCGGCAAGATCGCCCACGAGCTGCGGCGGGAGCGCGAGAAGCGGCAGGACACCGCGACCGCGATTTTCACCCTGGAGCAGCTCTACCCGTTCCCGGAGCAGGAGCTGGAGGCGGCCTTCGCCGCGCATCCGAACGCCCGCGACGTGGTCTGGGTGCAGGAAGAGCCGGCCAACATGGGAGCGCAGTTCTTCGTCCAGCCGCGCATCGAGCGCCTCCTGCGGCGGCCGGTCCGCTCGGTCAAGCGCTCGGCCTCCGGCAGCCCGGCCACCGGCTCGGCCAAGGCGCACACCCTGGAGCAGCAGACGCTGCTCACTTTGGCTTTCACGACGGGAGCTTGAAAAGCTGCAAGAAGAGGACCGGCCGGACGAGCGTCCGGCCGGTCAAAACCGCCATTACAGCGAATTGAGGAAGGTGATGAGCTGGTTCTGCTGCGTCACGCTCAGGTTGATGTAGTTGTTGATGACGCCGTTGGCTTCGCCCGCGTGGAACAGGATGGCGTTGTTGCGGGTGAAGTCGAGCAGATCGAAGCTCATGCGCGAGCGGGTGCGCAGGCCCCAGAGCGGCGGGGTGCGCATCTTGTTCATCGTCGACTGGCCGCCGTTCTGCACGATGCCGTCGCCTTCGCCGATGTCGTGCAGCATGAAGTCGCTGTAGGGGTGGAAGATCTTGTCGCCGATCGCCGCCGGCACGGTGTAGTTGGTGCCGTTGATCACGGTCCCGGCGGTCACCGTCGTGGCCGACGTCACGTGGCAGATGTCGCAGCCGATGGAATGGAACAGCGAGGCGCCGGCGATGGCGTCCGAGGTGCCCGCCAGGACGGTGTCACGCGGCGGTACCTTGGTCGAGCGCATGAAGTGGGTGAAGGCGTCGATGTCGGGGCCGAACGGATGGCCCGTCGTCGCCGCGTCCTCGGGATCGGCCACGTGGTCGAACGCCGCCACGGAGACGCCGTTCGAGGTGTTCTCCGTCGGCTGCAGCGGGCTGGTGATGCCCATCTCGTTCAGGTAGGCGTCGGCCGAGAACGAGAGCAGGCTGGCATGCTGGTTCTTCCAGCCGAAGCGGGCGATGCGGGTGGTGCCGGCCGTTGCCTCATTGACCGGGACGCGGATGATCTGCCCCTTCATCCCCGAGGGCTGCGCCGCCTGGGTGTTGGTGAAGAAGCTGTCGGGGAGAGCTTCCACGAAGCCGTCTCCCACCGTGTTGAGCGACGAGCGGAGGGCGATGACGTTGTCGGCGCCGGCGACCCGCTCCTGGATTGAGGCGTCGATCGCACGGTCGTTGTTCAGCGATCCGCCGGGGGAGTCGGTGAAGGTGAAGCCGTCGAAGCGGCCCTTGCGCAACTCGGTGATCTGGCTGGTGGCGCCGGTCACCGGGTTCTGGTGGCACTCCGCGCACGACTGCGCGTTGTACAGTGGCCCGAGGCCGTCGGCGATCTCCTCGCGCTGTTCGAAGGCCGCCCGGTCCAGGTCCATCTGCGACTGCGCCTCGAAACCGTTCGTCAGGTTGTCAAACCCGGCCGGGGCCTCCGTGGCGGTCACCGCGTAGACCAGCGGAGCCGCCACCACGGCCAGCACGATACCGTTGGTGACCAAGAGCCTCCTGACCCACTTCTTCTCCATTTGCATGCTCCATTCCTCCTTGCAAGCAGATAAAGGCCCGACGGGAGCCTTCATCGTGAACGCCTGAAGCCGGTGGCAGAGCCGTCAAGGTGTGCCGAACTGGAGTGAGCGTGGCCCTCTATCCAAGAAGGTGCGGGATGGCGCCGAAAGCGCGCCCTTTTAGAGCGTAGAATTTTAAATCGCGGTCTGGGCGTCGCGAACTGCACGTCAGGATCTTGCTTAGCCCAGCGGCACGAGGTTTGCTAGTGACGCCGGAGTACACGTATTATGTGTGCTCAGGGAGGTGGGGCAATGAATTTGACGCTCTCGATCGACGAGCATCTCGTGCAGCAAGCCCGGAAGATGGCTGAGACACGAGGGACCAGCCTGAATCAGCTCATTCGCGACTATCTTACGGATCTCACTTCGCAGTCCGATGCGAAGGCAGAGGTCGAGGAGCTGCGCCGGCTGTCGTTGGACGGGCAAGGCCACTCGCAAGGCTGGAAGTTCAACCGCGAAGAGATCCATGAACGGTCGTAGCTTCTTCGACAGCAATGTGTTGGTCTATTCCGACGACAAGGACAATCCGGCGAAGCAGGCGATCGCTTTGGAGCTCCTGGAGCAGGGGCGGCTGACCCGCAAAGGGGTTGTCTCGACCCAGGTGCTCCAGGAGTACTTCGTCTCGGTCATCCGCAAGTTGAGCGTGCCCACCGAGACGGCGCGCCGGAAGGTCGAGCTGTTCTCCCGTTTCGACCTCGTCACCAATCAACTGGAGGACATCCTGACGGCGATCGATCTCCAGCGGCTCCATCAGACCTCCTTCTGGGACGCTCTCATCCTCCGAGCCGCTCTTCGGTCAAACTGTTCGCGGCTCTATTCAGAGGACCTCCAGAGCGGCCGCAAGATCAACGGGCTCGAGATCGTGAACCCCTTCGTTTGACCGGCAGAAAGGGGGTTCAGTGAACCCGCGGCTGCGGAAACCGGGTAGCGCGGCTGGCAACGCGGGCGCCGCGGGTTACCCGTCAGGGCTGACGGATGAGTGGTTGACGCTGACGGGTTACCCGTTGCCGAGTCCGTCAATTCCCAAGCCTCCCCAAACCAGGCACCCTAGGAGGATCGGCCGGCCCGATTCTCCATGACGGAGGGTGCCAGGGTGCCGCGCCGCGTGGAGGCTCTATGCGCCGTCAAGTCTGGCTTGTGCTTCGGTCGGTCCTCTCCATCTTCGGAAAACTCGGGTCGGAGATGGACCCGGCCGGCTTGGCGAGCCCTGATCTCGGATCGGGGATGGATCCCTACGGCTAGCACGTTCTTCCGCGCCGGTCGAACCGAAGGGCTCCGGTCGGCGCTCTTTTTCAATTAGCCAGTGTCGCAGCCGCGCGATTTGTTATAGGATGGCGCGGTTCTCAAGGAGGAATCTTGACCGACATCCATATTACTGTGGAGCTGTTGAAGGCTGTGCGACGGGGAGATCTCCTGCCTCACGTCGTGTTGGAATTGGGATGGAATCACCTTCTCCGTCTCTGCCCGACGTGTCGGGATGGGGTCTTGGCTTTTCAAGAGGAAACGCTGGACCGTCCGGTCGATTCCGAGGCGGCGGTCCGGCTGCTCCCCCTGGTGATCGAAAGGCACGCCGCGAACGACGCGGAGAGGAGCGAACAGGCCGACCGGGATCTCCGCGAGCTGCTGGAGCTGACGCACGAGCAGCGTCTTGCCAGGATTCGTCGGGCGAACCGGCGTTTCAGGGGCGTGCTTCTCGCGCATCGTGTCCTCAACGAGGCGAAGCAGTTCATGCCCGAGAAACCGCAAGCACTGTATGACCTGGCGGAAGCGGCCGAACAGATCCTTCTGCGGTCTCTTGAAGGCCGGGGCTACTACGACGCACTGGCTCGTGCGAGGGCCTACCAGGCGAATGCGCTCCGCGCCAGGGGCAGGCTCCGCGATGCGGATGTGCGGACGGCGAGCGCCCGCAGCCTCGTGCGTCGTGAGAACGTCACCAGCACGCTGGTCTATGCAGAGGTGGATGCGACCGAAGGTGTGCTGCGGAAAGATCAGCGCCGTTTCCAGGAGGCAGAGGAGCTGCTCGCCCGCTCCTCCGCCCTCTTCGAGCTTGCCGGTGAAGCGATCGAAGCTGCCCGCCCGCTGGTTGTGCTCGGTCTGGCGTATTACGAGCAGCAGGAGATGGCGAAAGCGATCGAGACCACGAAGACCGCTCTGTCGTTTCTGAGCCCGGAATCCGATCCGCGGCTTTATCTATGCGCGCGGTTCAACCTCGCGAAGTTCTTCGTAGAGAGCGGGAGATTCGCGGAAGGTGGTGCTCTGCTCCAGTCCGACGCTCTGCTCTATCAACAGTTTGCGAATCCCTGGACTGTTCTCCGGCGACTCTGGCTCCAGGGCAGGATCGCCGTGGCTTCAGGCCTTCTCGCGGAGGCCGAGCAGAGCTTCCTCGACGTCCGGGCCGGATTCGCCGCGGAGGGCATCGGCTACGACGCCGCGCTGGTTTCCCTCGATCTGGCGTTGCTGTACTTGCGGCAGAACCGGACGGCGGCGGTGAAAGAGCTGGCCGAGGAGATGCGCGAGATCTTCACCGCGGGGGACATCCACCGCGAAGCCACGGCCGCGCTCGTCCTCTTTCAAGAAGCCGCGCGCCGGGAGACCCTCACGACCGAGTTGATCGAGGAGATGGCGGCCCGCCTCAAGCGGGCGCGAGGGAATCCGGCAGATGGCTGAGGGCCTGTCCTTTTCGTCCTTGCAGTCCTTTACGTCCTTTTCATCCGGCGCCGACTTGGTGCTCCTCATCTCGCCCCTTGTGGGCGCAGGCACGTAGCCCCAGGCTTTAGCCTGGGGTGGGAAAGGGCTACGCCGCCCCAATCCCAGGGATAAATCCCTGGGCTACGTGCCATAGTCCCTCCGGGACAAGATTCAAGAGGCTCGGGCCAGCGTTCTTCAAGAGGTCGAGGATCACTCCACGCCCTCCTCCGCCCACCCGGAGGGGGCAAGCCCCTCCACTACTTTGGGTTAACGCTGGGTTAGCGCGTCCGCACCGGCTCACTCGCCACCACTCCGGGCAGCTCGGTGACGTAGTCGGCTCCGAAGGCTTTCGAGGGGGTCCAGGCTCCGGGGGGCACCTGGCCGGCGGCGGCGCGTTGGGCGCATTCGACGGCGGAGAGGGCGGTGAGGCGGTAGCCTTGCGGGGTTTCCAGCGTCGCGGTGACGGTGACCCCGGCGGCGTTTTTCACCTGGCCCCAGAGGTAGGTGCGGGCGGTTTCGAGGACTTTGGGGCTGGGACCGGGATCGCGGCGGTCGATGCGGCGTTGCAGAAAGCGCTTCACCGGTTTCAGGCCGGCCAGCGGCAGGAACGGCGAGAAGAGCCGGGCGCGGCGGATGGCGCCGCGGGGGGTTCCGGTGTAGACGCGGATGTTCGGAATGCCGGTCGAGTAGAAGGCGGTCGACACGTCGCCCCAGGGAATGGTCATCGTCCAGCGCTTGCCGAGGGCGCCGCCGAAATCGATCTCGCGGGCGTCGTAGGCCATGCGCACGGGGACGATCTTGCCGTCGCGGCGCACCGCTCCGGCGCCGGGGAGGCTCTCGATCATCGTCTTCAAGGTGCCGCGGCTGATGCCGCCGCGGTCGGCGGCGAAGGCGAGGAGGAGCTCGGTCGCGTCGGGCAGCTCGCGCGCCAGGCGGGCGGCGAGGCAGTCGCTCGGCACGACGTCGAAGCCGACGCCGGGGAGCAGCGCGACGCCGGCGCGTTTGGCGTCGTCGCCGCGCCGGCCGAGGATCGGCTCGAAGACCGCGATCTCGCCGGTGATATCTAGATAGTGCACGCCGGCCGCCAGGCAGGCTTCGACCATCGGCTTGCTGGTGCGCACGAAGGGGCCGGCGCAGTGGAGGACGGCGGAGGTGCCGGCGATGCCATGCCGGGTGGCTTCCGGATCGTCGAGCGAGAAGGTGCGGCTGTCGAGGCCGAGCTCCAGGGCGAGGGCGCCCACCGCGGTGGCGTTGCGGCCGGCGAGCACCGGCCGCAGACCGCGCGCGACGGCTTCGCGCGCGATCAGCTCGCCGGTGTAGCCGTTGGCACCGTAGATCATCCAGGGACGGGTGTTCGTCGGGCTCACCATCGCTCGCCTCCGTTTTTGTGCGCGGAGCGCACCCTACAGTGCCTGCCGCGCCGCCAGCACCCTCTGCCGTGCCTCCTCCGCGGAGGCGGCGAGGGCGGTCAGATGACCCATCTTACGCCCGGGCCGCGCGGTGGCCTTGCCATAAAGATGTAGCTTCACGTCCGGAAAGCGGCAGGCGGCCTCCCAGTCCGGCTCGCCGCCCTGCCACAGATCGCCGAGCAGATTGGCCATCGCCGCCGGACGCAGCAGATCGGTGGCGCCGAGCGGCAGGCCGCAGATGGCGCGGAGCTGCTGCTCGAACTGGCTGGTGACGCAGGCGTCGAAGGTGAAGTGGCCGGAGTTATGCGGGCGCGGGGCGAGCTCGTTGATGAGCAGGTCGCCGGCGCGGGTCAGGAAGAACTCGACGCAGAGGACGCCCACGGCATCCAGCGTTCCCATTACGGT
>DATARD010000402.1:0-14833 GCA_036264355.1 Thermoanaerobaculia bacterium | reverse complement strand
CGAGGCGCGGAGGCCTCCGGCCTCGACGCTCCGGTCGCCTTGAGCGTCGGACAGGCCGCGCTCTCCGACTTTCTCATCCAACAGACGCAGCTCTTTCACCAAGAGGAGATCCGCCGTGGCAAGACCCGCATCCCAGCAACTGGCCGGCTACTTTCCTACCCCAATCAGGCTCCTGTCCAGCTTTGCCTCGATCTTGCGGTGGCCTGAGCCGCAGAACCGCACCTATCTCATCGATCCGTGCGCCGGCGAGGGGGTCGCGATCGAGACTCTCCGCCGCCTGTGGGTTGAGAGCTACTGTCCCCACTCCGGCGCGCCGGCCGGGCCGTGGCCCATCCGGATGTCTGTCCGCGCCTGCGAGCTTGAGGCCGAGCGCGCGTTGGCGCTGCGCAGACGCCTCCCCTTCAACGTCGATGACGCCTTTCACGGCGACGCCTTCCAGCTCTGCTCGACCGGAGCGGAGGACAGCGGTGCAACCGTCCTCTACTTGAATCCGCCTTACGATCACGATCCCGAGCATGGAAGGCTGGAGCACCGGTTTCTCCTCCGCTTCACCCAGCACCTTCACCCCGGCTCCGGGTTCCTCTTCTTCCTGGTCCCCCACTACGCGCTGGAGGCATCGGCTGACTTCCTGGCGCGGCAGTATCTCGATCTTCGGGCGTGGCGCCTCCCCGAGCCCGAGTTTCAGGCTTTCCGCCAGGTCCTCCTCGTCGGCCGGCGGGCGGCGAAGCCTCTGTCCTCTGCGCCGTTCGCAGAGACCCTCCGCATGTGGGCTCGGGACGCCGAGACCCTCCCGGTTCTTCCAGAGCAGTGCCCGGACCCGTATGTCGTGGACACCGAGGCGTACTACTACCTTGACTACACTCTCGCGCCGTTCGATCTGACCGCCGCCGTCGAAGCCTTCCGGCCGTGGCAGGACTGCCCGGTCGGGACCTCGGTCTCGGCCCGGCAGCTCCTGGGCGCCCGCTATGAGACCGCCATGCCGCCCAAGCCGGTCCACATCGCTCTTGCCCTCTCGGCCGGGATGTTCAACGGCCACCGCCTGGAGCCCAACGATCCGTGGCGCCATCCGCCGCTCCTCGCCAAGGGCGTCTTTGAGCGGGATCTCGTCCCGATCTCCGAGCGCTTCAACCGCGAGGGCGAGCTCGTCGCGACGGTCGAGATCGAGCGGCCGACTCTCTGCCTGACGCTTCTGCGCCTCGACGACTACACCTTCCATCAACTGGAGCCGGGCACGATCCCGAACGGCGGCGACGACGTCTCGCGCTGGAACGCGGCGGACCTGATCCGCAACTACGACCGGTCGCTTGCGCGCCTCCTGCGGGAGCAGTTTCCGGCTCTCCACGATCCGCACCGGAGCGATCATCAGATCGCTCTCCCGGAATTGGCCCGGAAGCCCTTCCGAGCGCAGGCCCAGGCGGTTCAGGCGGCATTGAAGCTTCTCTCTCGCGGCTTCAATCCTTTCCTGGTCGCCGAGGTGGGGACCGGCAAGAGCACCATGGCCCTGACGATCGCCGCCGCCCTCTCGCCCGAGCACCACGAAGCGACGACCGCCGCGATCCGTCGCTTGGGATTGACCGGCCGGCTCCCGCGCGTCCAGAAGACCTTGATCGTCTGTCCGCCTCACCTCCTCAAGAGCTGGTCCGATCAGGCCGCCGCCGTGCTCCCCGACTTCAATGTCCAGATCGTTGAGAACGCTCTCGATTTGACGCGCCCGGCACGGATCTACATCCTGAGCCGCGAGACCGCGAAGCTCGGCCATGGCCACCGCGGCATCGAGGGGAGATGCCCGCGCTGCGGCTCTCCGGTCGAGACGTCCCCCGCGACCAATGTCTCCCGCCGCCTTCGTTGTGGCGCCATCCTTCGCCGGCCGAAAAACCGCACCGCACATCTGGCCTTGACGCTCGCCGCTCTCCTGGGACCCGCTCACCCGAAGAATCCGCTGGTCGCGGAGCTCGTCACGTCTCCGGCTCTCCGCCGCCGGATCGCCTCCCTGCGGGATGAGGGCGTCACCCGTCCGGTCGACGAGGCACGGCTCCTCGATTTTCACGACGCGGTGCTCCGCGAAATCGGGAGCCTGTTCCGGGCGGGCGACGGCGAGGATCATCTGGCTCTTCTCACGTTGAGCGACCTTCTCGTCCCGCTACATCGGGCGCTCGGCACCGGAGAACGTGACTTGCCCGGTCTCCGCGCTCTCCTGGAGGGCAGAGATCCGCGTGCGCTCGGTCCGGTCTCCTGGATCCGCTCCGCGATCGGCAACCTCGAGGCGCACGTCACGGCGGAGGAAAACCTCGATCTTGAGGAGGAGCGCCGCCACTACCGGGCGACCGCTTTCGTCCGGGTCCTCGAGTCGCTCCATGCCCGGAGTCTCTGGGAAGAGATGCCACCGTGCGGTGAGCCGCTCTTCCAGGCGATCCCGGAGCCCCGCCGCTACCCACTGGCTCAGCTCATCGTCCGGCGCCACTCCCGCGACTTCGACTTGCTGATCCTCGACGAAGCTCACGAGATGAATAACTCCGGCTCGGCGCAGGCCAAAGCCGCCCATCGGTTGAGCGGCCTTCCCGGCGTTCCGACGATCGCTTTGACCGGGAGCCTCATGGGGGGCTATGCGAGCTCTCTGTTTGCCAACTTCTGGGCTCTGTCACCGACTTTCCGCTCCGAGTTCGGACGCGACGACCGCGCAGCCTTCATCGCCCGCTATGGCTTCCGCAAGGTGCTCGTCTCCCGCGACGGATCGTCCGCTCCGCGCGAGCTGGGCAGTCACACCGACCGCGAGATCGGCCAGCCAACGACGATCGGCGAGGCACCGGGACTGATGCCCACCTTCATCCTCCGTCACCTCCTCCCGGTCGCGGCCCTCGTCCACAAGGACGACCTCGACGTCGAGCTGCCGGCGCTCACCGAGAGCCCGGCTCCGATTGCAGCGCCGGACGGCGATCCGCTGGCCGGCGAGCTGATCGCCGAGTACGAGCGGCTTCAGGACGCGCTTCTCGACCGAATCCGCGCCGACCGGTTTGACAAGGACCGCGCCGGCCGGCTTCTCGGAGCTTTGGTTGAGCTTCCCTCCTATCTCGACCGGGCGAGCGACGATCAGGCGCCCTTTGAGATCCGCTATCCCGCCGCCTTGGGCGGCGAGCTGATCGAGACCGCAACGTCCTTCCCGGCGTCGTGGCGGACTCCCAAGGAAACCTGGCTACTCAGCCGCGTCGCAAGCTTCCTCCGGCGGGGCGACAAGGTTCTCGTCTTCCTCCGCCACACCGGGACATCCGAGCTGCCGGCCCGGCTCCTCCGGCTCTTGAAGGAGGTCACGCCCAGGGTCGCCTGGCTCGACGCCAAGAAGGTCCCGACTCAGCGGCGCGAGGACTGGATCGATCAGAACGTCCTCGCCAAGGACGTGCAGGTCCTTCTCGTCAATCCCAACGCCGTGCGCACCGGGCTCAACAACCTGGTCTCGTTCTCAGCCGGGCTCTGGTACGAGCTAGACCTGTCGACGACCACTTACCGCCAGGCCAACGGCCGGCTCCACCGGATCGGACAGACCCGGCCGGTGACGATTGAGACCGCCTTCTATGCGGACACCGCCCAGGAGGTGACCTTCGATCTGATCGCCAAGAAGACCACCGCCTCTCTCCAAGTGGACGGCCTTGATCTGCAAGCCGCCCTCGAAGCGGCGGGCGCCTCATCGGAAGAGACTGCGGCGCTCGGCACGGCGTTGTCGCTCGGCCAGGCGGTCTACCGCGCGCTCGCCGGGAGGAGGTGAGGCTCCGGCGGAGTGGGGCTCGTATCCGTTCTCGATCCCCGCGGTTTTGACCCGGAGGACGGCCCGGCCGGTCAAGGCGACCCGTGCCGGGCGCGCTCCGCGCGGCCTTGACCGCCGGCCGATCTCCGGGGTTCTCGCGGGGCATGAACGATCACGAGTCCCACCCAGCCAAGAAGCCCGACCTCGAAGCTCTACGCGTCAGAATCCGCGCCCGGCTCAAGGCCAAAGCCGAAGAGCGTGCCGCGCGTCCTCCCGTCTCTCCTGCTCCCCGCTATGACGAACTCTACTTCCGCGGGACCGCGTGGCTCGACAGTCTGAGCTACACGGACAATTGGAGCGACTGCCTACCGGAGTCCACGCTCCCCGACGAAGAGCCGGAGTAGGGCGCCTCCGCCAGCTCTCACGCGGGCTTCGGGAGACTCTCCCGGAGCCCCCTCCCCAACAGCAGAAAGGAGAGGTTTCGGCTTCCCCCGAAGAGGCCCTCACGGGCCTCTCAGGCAGAAAACGTTCCGCTGGCCTATTCGCCGACGCTTTGGAATTCCGACGGAGAGCACGACCTGACTCCCGAAGACGAGTCCGCCGTCATAGGCATTGTGGCCACCTCCGCCGATCCCTGGGTCTGGTAGGTGCTCTTCGCCGACGAGCCCATCCGGCAGCCTACGGATTCCGAGGCAATCCCGCCATTCGATGAGGCTTGAGGCCGGGCGGTTGGGTCGCGCGCGCCGTGCGAGGTCTCTACGGTCTTCCGAGAAACGGACTGGCCTCTCCGCTCTGCCCGTGGCTGCACAAACGACAACCCGGAAAGGAAACACGGACATGAGCAACCCCACGACCATCCTCATCGGCTTCCTCGGCAAAGACCGCGAGACCCGCACCACCCGCGAGCGCACCTACACCAAGACCGTTCACAACAAGGTCATCGACGGCGACGAGGAGATCGAGGTCCATCTCCCGTCCCGCACCTACATGAAGCTCTCTCTCGCCACGCAAGAGCGCTCCGCCACCGGCCCGGTCACCCACTGGCACGACCTCATCCTCTGGAACCCCAGCGCCGAGGCGTTTCTCGCCCGCAAGGGAGATCAGATCAAGGTCACCGGCCGCCGCGAGGAGTATGAATTCGAGACCGCGGACGGCGAGACCCGCACCGGCGTTCACTTCGTCGTCCAGTCCCTCCGCTTCGTCCACCGCAAGATCCGTCAGCAGGCCGCTTGAAGGGCGGCCGGCCCCTCTCTCTTGGCCCGAGCGCCGACCTTGGCGGCGTGGACTGAAGTCCCACACGTGGCCTTTCCGAGGCGCTGTAACCGTCATATCGGAGAACGAGCCCGGGAGTCCAGGCGCAGCCTCTCCAGCCGCCCGTCGGGGGGAAAGCTGGATACCTCTGGACCTGCACCCAACATGATGGGATGGCGCATAGCAATTATTATACTTCACATATAGAACGAATTTACGGCTATTCTTGCTTGAAAAGCAGCTCTGTGCCATGCTTCGATATCGATAGGGCTCGCGGCCCCATCTCCGGCGCAAGGGAGCGAGGCGCCCTATGGGAGAGCGGTAGAAAGCACCTGCGCATCGCCCGAGAAGCAGACTGCGGATGTGGTCGCCGCCGGACAAGCGTTGATCTAAGCTCTCGCCAGCGGAAGGAGGTCCTGAAATGCTTGCGTTCGGCATGCCGCGGCTCGATCCCGGCGCTGAAGGGATCCACCTCCTGTGGGCTCCGCCGGACCTGCTGCCGCTCTCCGAGGGGGGCTACGACATCCAACGCCGCGAGGTTTCGAACCAGCGGCAGCCACGTTGCGAGACAATCGAGCAGCCGATTCTCGACACGTTAGTAGCGCGCGGCGAATACCCCGCTCTGCTCGGGCCGCTTCGCTTCCGCCGCGGTGTCACCCTTGCGCCTGTCATCAGCTCCGTGGAGACGCAGGGCGCGTCGGGGGTGAGCGCCTTTATCCAGGAGCTCACAACGCCCACCAACGGCGTCACCGTGAGGGCATTGACGGGCGCGGGCTCCGCCGTAGTGGTCGCGCTCTTCGAGGGCAAGGCCGTGGCTGCCGAGACCGGTTCGCGCGTGCTCGACTCGGCCAGCTTCAGCCTGCGCGCGCCAGCGATCGACACCGTTATCCTCTACGCGACGTCGGTCGCCAAGATTCTCGAGATCTGCGTCTTCGACCTGCCCGACGCGCAGAGCTCCGAAACGCAATGGCACGACGCCCCCTACATCGTGAAAGGTCTCACCTTGCCGATGAACGGGGTCGACCCGGTCCTAACCACCTTCGACTCCGAGCTCGCGGCCGCGAGGTCCCGCTTGGTCGCCAGTGAAACGCTCGGCCAGCAGGACTTCTTGAAGATGACACACGCGTTGTGGTCGGCCCATTCGAACCCCGGCCGCAGCGGCGAGCGCGTGGCGCTGATGCGCGCGGTCGCCGGTGAGGCGTTAGAAGAGCTGACCCTCGGGGGGGTGCTCTCCGCCCTCTCCATTCACCCGAAGCTCCGGCGCGTCCTCGGTTTTGCCTATGCCGACCGAAAAGGGCTCACCCCCGGGCAGACCTACGCCTACCGCGTCACCGGACGCTTCCATGCCGAGGACCTGTACGACGACATCTACGATGTTCATCTGGCGCCCTCCTCCACGCCGCTGCCCGCCGCCTTCGTGATCCGTGGCCTGGGCGTGCGGCTCCAGAAGCCAGCCAAGGTGGTCCTCGACCCGCCAGTTGAGGAAGATGTGAGCTCCGGCCACAGCCGGCGAGGCATTCGCATCGACGCGAGCGGCTTCGACTCCACGTGGCTGGCGCCGAGCTTCGGTCAATGGAGCGCGGTCTTCGACCTGCCCCGTCCGGTCAAAGACGTCATCTTGGAAGTCGCGGAGAATCATTCCTTCGCTTACGCGGCGGGCAACATGGAGGCATTCCAATCCCCCGCTGCCAAGCCGCTCCCCGTCGGCCCGAGCGCGGCGCTGCACTTCGATGCGCCGATCACGCAGTTGCGGCTGGCTGGCACCGGGACCCTGTTTGTACTACGGCTCCCGTCGGGCCAGAGCGGCATCGTAGAGCTGCACGCCGAGACGGCCCCCATCCAGTTCGCCGCGCAGCCGCTGCCGGCGCCTCCGATCAGCTTGACGGTGACCAACCAACAGCAGCCTCCCACGCCCCTGATCGGCGCGATCGACGACTCGACCAAACTTCCTCTTCGCCCGCCAGTCGGGTTCAAGCTGAGCTGGCTGCCCGCCGTCGCCGGCGGGCTCACGGTGTGGCCGGACGATCTCGACGCGGGGCCGCCGCTGGAGCCGATCGCCTACCAGATCCAGCACCGCCGCACAGACATCGCGAGCCCCTGGGAAAACATCGTGGGCGGCGACAACCTCGTCGTCGGTTCGCGCGATGTCAACGAGCCGGTGGTTCGGCTGCAAGAGGGGATGGACTTCGACGAGGTCTATCCGCGCGTCCGGCGCCGCGCATCCGGGGCCGGGTTCACGCTGCACCTCTCCGATGTCTTCGGCCAGAACGACCCCACGACAGGCGCCGTGCGCCCGGCGCAGCCGCTCGGGACGGTGCATCAATACCAGATCCGCGCCGTGGACGCGGTCGGCCGCGTGAGCGCGAGTTGGACGCTCTCCAACACCGTCCGGCTCGAAAAGCACGTCCCGCCGCCGCTGCCGGTGGGGCCGCAGCCATCCCCAGAAATCGACGCCACAAACCACCTGACGGCGCCACCGGGCCCCAGTGCACGCGTCATCGTCGCCGGCGCCAAGGGCCTCACCGCGGCCGACCAGCAGACCCTCGGCAACCACGCCAACGCCATCGTGCTCGCCTGGGGCTGGCGCCAGCACGAGCGCAACCTCGACCCCACGACAGCCGAGTTCCGCGTCTACGTCTCGAAGCCGCTCGACGTCGTCAGCGGCACCGTCACCGCGGTGGAAAAAGTCGAATTCGGCTGGGAGCCTCCCTTCACATTGTTCGGCTGGCAGCTCTCGATCACCTGTGACGCGGACGTCAAGGCGCTCGCCGCGGGCGAATGCGCGGGACAATGGGTCACCTGCGGCGGCTATCCCTTCCTCATCTCGTCCCACACCGAGGGCACCAGCTTTCGGCTGATCGTCGAACGGTCCAGACTGCAGGAGCAGGCGATCCCTGTCACCGGTCCTGTCGTCTTCGGCCGCCCACTACGCCCGGACCATCAGCGTTCCGCGGGATGGGGACGTCGGGTGGCGGTCGTGTCACTGACCGCCAAGGACAGCTATACCTACGTCTTTTATGACCTCCTGGCCTTGAGGCCGGAGCACCCGAGCGACGCGCTCTGGGTCGGCGTGTCTGCGGCGGACGCCGAGTCCTATATCGCCGACGAGCTCGCCTCCGGCCCCAACGCGCTGCGCCCGGGCAACGAGAGCAGCATCGCGGCGTGCGCCGTCACCGCCCGCTATCAGGGCCAGCCGGTCTTCAGCCTCCCACCTCCGGTAGGCCAAGTCCCCGAGCTCGTCACCGAGGAGCCAACGGGGCGCCAGGTGCTGGTCTCGCTCGACCTTGTGGCACTGCTCGGCGGCGCCCTGCCGCCGGGCTCGCCGATCGCGCTCGAGCGCTGCTCCTCCGACGACGTCCTGTCGCGGGTGAGCGTCGACCCTGGCGGCCGCGTGCTCCTCGTCGACTCCGGCGTCACGCCGCCGGTTCTGCAGGTGATCGCGTTTCCAAATCCAGCCGACCAGGCGGCGGTCGTGGCAACGCTGCGGAGCGACCCGCGGCGGCTGGCCAATCGCTACCAGATCTATCTGGTCGCCCAGGCCGCGCGCCCTGAGTCGTTCTTCTCGCGGGTGAGCGGCCAGACACTACCCGTCGCAGTGATCGAAGACCGGCTGCCGCCCAAGCCGGGGCGCTTCTTCTACCGCGTGCGGGCGGCCGACGCCTTGGGCCACGTCTCCGAGGGCAGCGCGATCCTGCCGCTGGCGGTGCGGGTGCCGTCGACAGCCCCCGCCGCCGTGCCGCTGCGCCGGTCGCTCACCGCCAAGGGGGGCTCAAGAGTCAACCTCACGATCGGGGTCCCCGCCGACCCGGACACCACCCATGTGCTGCTCTTCGAGGTGTTCACGCCTGCTGGCACTGCCCCCGTCAACCAGGCCGCCGCCGAGCTGCTGCGCCTGCCGAACCGCAGCGACCTCTATCGCCAAGGCGGTGGGCTGCGCTTGCATCTGGCCGACGGCAGCCTCCTTGCGCCCTCCACCGTCAAGGCTCTCACCGGTGGAGGCGTCACGATCGGCGAAAGCGGCGAGCGCCTCGTCACCCTTGGAGCAGGAGAGCATGCCGCGGACGGATGGGTCACGCTTTGGTGTTTCGGTCTCACGCGCGACGGCTTTCCCTCCTCGGCTTGCGGCCCGTTCTCAAGTGGAGTGAAAGGGGTGAGCTGAGCTGATGCCAGCGTTCTCAGCCCTCGTCAAGCAACCTGCCGCGCTCCTGCCGGTCGCCCTCTCCGCCCCCATCCCGGCGGGCCGCTTCCAGGGTGATCCCGTACGCTGGACCGGCGTCGCCGCCGACACCATCATTCGTGCCCTGGCGACGGGCAGCGTCACCACCGTCAAACCTGGCAAACCCGCACCGAACGGCCCGCCGCCGGGCATCCCGGGCGACCCGTCGGCACCCTGGACGCTGTTCGAGCTTTCGCCGCTGCCGCAGATGGCGCCGGCAGCCTTCAAGGCGCTCGCCGGCGGGCTGCCCGTCCTGCTGGTCGTGGTGCGCGGTGCGGTTGTCCCTGGTCCTGCCTTGGACGACCTCCTCATCGGCGGCCAATCTTTCGTGACCGCGCCGAAGGGCACCGGAGCGACCGCCTTCTTCGCCCTCGCTTTCCAAGACCGTCTCTGCCGCGCCCCATTGACCTGGGCGGAGGCCATCGCGGCGACGGGGGAAGCCGAACAACCGGCCTGGGCGCAATTCGTCACTGATCTCGGCGCCCTTCCGGGCGCACGCCGGCTCACAATCCTCGATCACGTCGGCCGCCCCAAGACCCACGGTATCTTCGCGGTGTCGACCGGCGGCCCCGCGACTTCCGTCACCTTGACCGCTGCGAGTGACGGCGACACCGGCGTGGTCGTGCCGCCCACCTCCCACATCACCCTCACCTACAGCTCGGCGGTCGCGCCCATCGTCGCCGCCGCCGCCGCCGACGATGGGGCGTTCCAGGCGCCGCTCACCCTGGCCGCGGGGAGCCGCCTCGCCCAAGCCCTCGACGCCGACCCGTGGTTTGCGTGGCCCGACGCGTGGGTCGAGCTCCCGCGCTGGAATCCCGACAGCCACGTCGAGCCGATCGTCGACGGCAACCCCTACTTCGCGCGGCTGGTCAAAGACCTGCGCAGCGCCAAAGGCGGTGGTGCGGTAGGATTCGCCGGCTGGGCCTTCGTCAAGGGGAGCCTTGCCAACCCCGACACGGTCGATTGGCCCTTGGTGCCGGGCGCCGCCGACACCATCCTATTGGCGTTGGTCCAGGAGTTGATCGCCTCCGCCCCCCCACCTCCCCCTCTCCCCCCCACCACCGTCAAGTTCCTGGTCAACCAGTTCCTGCAATTCGACGTGCCTGAGCTGGACGACCTCGACGTCCCAATTCTCCCTGGCCTCCTTCTTGCGACGTATGCGTCGCTCATGACGCTCCAGACGTTCAATCTTCTGGCGACCGACCCTGCAGGCTTCGTCGTCGCCTCCATCCCGCTCACGGCCACGTCCACCATCCTGACCACCAGCCTGGGCTCCAAGCTCATCAAGTCGCTGATCGAGCACGTCGCCGAGATCTCCAAGCCCATGGTCGACGAGCTCCTCAAGATCAGCCCCGATATGGTGACGTTGACGCCCTACCCTGCCGCCTTCGTCGACAACCCGCTCGTCCCGCAGCCCGTCGAGCTCGGCGGCCTGCGAATCGACGACCTCTCTCACCTCGGTGTCTACCATCAGAAGCTGGTCAACATCCGCAGCGCCGCGGGCGCCTTCGTCTCCTACCTCGGAGGCATCGACCTCAACAGCGACCGGGTGGACGACCCGCTCCACCGGGCCATCCACCCGTTCCACGACGTGCAGGTGCGGATCACCGGGCCGGCGACCAAGAATCTCATCCAGACCTACGCCGAACGCGCCGCCTTCCACGGTGCGACGGCGCCGATGCTGACGCCGGACGCGGTCGCCGCGGCGGGGAGCCACCTGGTACAGATCGCGCGGACTTACTTCAAGCCGGCGGCCGGAAGCACGACGCCGGCCTTCCCGTTCGCCCCCAACGGCGAAACCACGACGGTCAGAACGCTCAAGGCGGCGATCGCCGCGGCGCGCGACTTCATCTACATCGAAGACCAGTACTTGACGCCGCCCGACGACTACATTCAGGCGCTGCTCGATGCCGCCAAACCGGCACGCGGCGTCCGCGCCCTGGTGATCACAGTGCCTTACCAGACCGATCAGCTTTACGGCGGCATCCGCCGTGCCGACGTGATCAAGGCCCTGACCGACGCGTGGGGACCTCGACTCCACGTCGGTACGCCGCTGCGGCGGTTCCTCCATCCGACACCGGCGCGGGTCACCAACCTTGGCCGGCTGCGCCTGACCAAAGACCTGACAGCGGACGAAGCGGGCCCGACGGCCACTCTCGGCCCCGAGGCCCACCTACCGGACCCGCCGTTCTGGTGCTTCGTCGGCGGCGAGTTGCTTTTGGTCACCAGCAAGAGCGGCGAGGGGCCGGACTTGAGCGACGACACGCCGCCGGTGCGTCAGCAGAAGGTCTTCATCCAACGCGCCGGCCAGCCCGGCTGGGGCGCGCAGCCGCTCGAACATCCCAAGGGCACCCCGGTCCTCTGCGTCCAGATCCCCGGCATCTACGTCCACGCCAAGGTGATGATCGTCGACGACATGTTCCTGTCGGTGGGCTCGGCGAACCTCAATCGCCGCAGCCTCTATCATGACGGCGAGCTCAACTCCTTCACGCTGCCGCAGCACCTCAAGGGCGACCCCGCCAACCCGGCGCGGCGACTGCGCTGCCGGCTTTGGGCCGAGCACCTTGGGCTGCCGCCGGAGATGGGGCTCTCGCTCCTCGCCGATCCGCTCTCGGCCATCTCCCTGTTCACCACGCGCTCCTGGTACAACGGCTCGCACCTCCAGCCGCTCTCGTTCTTCGGCCCCACCCCGCTCGATGTCGGGCTCGGCACCAACATCCTCAAGCTGACGATCGGCGGGATCGAAGAAGAGCTCAAGCCGCAGGCCTGGCGGCTGCTCGTCGATCCAACCACGGAGCTCGAGCCCCAGCCCCCACCGCGGAAGAACGGCCCAGGATACCCATGAGCGTCACCTTCTACGACATCCTGGGCCTCGACCCGAACGACAATGACCGCGACGCGGCGGCGGCGGCACTGTGGCCGAACAAGGTCCTCTCCTTGACCCCCGGCATCAACACGGCGGACGACTCGCTCAATTTCGTGAAGATGCTGCAGCAGGGGCTCACCTTCAAGAGCGTGCGGCCCGGCGTCGACCCCCAGGCCACCCTCGGCAGCGGCGTCCCCGGTCAGATCACCTTCGCTGCCGAGTTGCACGTCACCGGGGACGGTTTCCTCACCTCGCTTCCGTTCTACCTGCGCTCGTTGCCCGACCTCGGCATCCAGCTTCTCCCGACCGGCCCGCCCGCCCAGTGTTTCTTTGCCGTCGACGGCCGGGGGTACGAGGTGCTGATCGACCACCTGCCGGTGCGGCTGTTCCTCAAGCGCGGGTTGGCCACGACGCTAACGCTGGCGCCCGAGACCGTCGGCCAATTCACGAACGGCAACGTTGACGGCTTCGCCTACACACTCCAGGACGACAGCCAGCCGTCGACGATCGACGCCGTCGTGCGCCTTCACCTGACGCCCGCCGGGGACGTGATTCTCGAGCCCACCGTCCCGCTCTCGCTCGGCGCCTCGCGCTTCATGGGCCTTCCTGCCAAGGCCGTCTACGACATCCAGCTCATCCCGTCGCCCAACCGGCGCGACCTGTTCGAGTGGGCCCGCAACGACATCGGCTCGTTCGACTCCAACCCGCCGGTCAAGGGCGCGGTGGGATTTCGCAGCATCGAGATCGACTTCGACCAGCCGCCCTTCAAAGACCTTCGCGAACGGGTGCAACAGGGCGGAGTCAACCTCGACAACATCGAGCTGGTCTTCGAGGACGTCGTCCTTCCGCTGGCTGTGCATTTCCTGCCACTCCCTTCGCACGGTACCTTCGGCTTCCGCCGTAAGATCGTCGACCGCGACGACCTCGCCAACGCCTATTCGCTCCTCGATGCGCCGATTCTGGTGCCAATCCGCAAGGGCGATAAGCCCCTGTGGCTCTCCGTGGAGAGGCTCCTGATCGCGAGCGGTACGCCGCCCACCGTCGAGCTTCAGGCGTCGCTCCTCTGGGAGACGAAGAGCGGAAGACCCATCGGCACGACGTTCGGCATCGACGACGACTGGACGGTCTTCGCCGGGATGGTCTTCGACGCAGAAACGCGGCTCAGGTTCACCATCGCCGGCACGACCGTCGTCGTGGCAGGGTTCCGCTTCGGCGTGTCGGTTGGGCGGTTGAAGCGCGGCGTGGCGTTCAAGGACAGTTTCGAGGCGCTCGTCGATCTTGGAGTCAAGACCGCCCCCAAGCCCGCCCTCGGGGAGCGCATCGACCAGGTTTTCAGGCTGGAGTCGCTGACCGGCCAGCCCCTTTCGCTCGTCCTCCGCGGCATCGGCTGGAAGTTTGGGCACCCCCAGCTCGAAGGCTTACAGATGCCGGACGGCGTGCAGCTCGTCTTCGTCGAAACGGTGCGCATCATCGTCGAGGAGATGGGATGGGTTGAGGAGCCGAACGGGGCGCAATATTTCTCCTTCAGCGGCGGTGTCGCGCTCGGCTTCAGCGGCGGTGACGCGCCCAAGCCGAGCGGCGATCCCCAGGACGGCAAGAGCAAGGACGGCGTCGGCCTCCGTGTGAGGCGCCTGCGCTTCCGCACCAACGACGACTCCACCCAGCCCACTTTCAAGCTCGACGGTCTCTTCCTGAATCTCCACTTCGGCACCGTGTTGATCCAGGGCTTCGGTTATATCCGCGACGACCAGGACGCGGAATGGGCGGTTCATGAGTGGGGCTTCGGCGTCAAGGTGCAGTTCAACGCGACGGGAATGACGTTCCTGGTTGCAGCGGAGCTCGTCAAGGGAACTCGCCAGCAGATCGCCGATCCGACAAACAAGTTCGACTACTTCCTGGCTTCGCTGCTTCTAGGGTACCTGCCGGCGGGGCCTTACAGCCTCTACGACATCCGCCTTCTGCTCGCCGAAAACATGGCGCCGAATCTCACCGACGAGTTCCACGACGGCCAGGGAATGGCGCTGCTGAAGTGGCACCAGAACCCCAACAACGCCCTCACCATGCCCAGGAACCGCACCCTCGCCGGCTGGATCGCCGAGCGCGATGCGCTGTCGTTTGGGGTGGGCTGCGGGTTCTCGCTCAATAGCTGCGGCAACGCGGCGCGGATCGATCTCTTCATCTTCTTCGCCAAAAACAAGAAGGAAACGGGACTGCTCGTCGTCGGCGAGCTGTTCGTCTTGAAGAATCCGAAGCCGATCGCCTTCGTGGCAGTCGACTACGACATCGACCGAGAGAAGTTCGGGGTGATGACCGGCGTCGACCTGACTCTCTCCGCCTTCGTCTACCCGCCCGCGTCCCTGGAATGGCTGAAAGTCTCGCTCTCCGGCACTCTCTACTTCGGCAACCAGCCGTGGTCCGTCGCCGTCGGGCAGCTCGCCGATCAGCGCTCCTGGCTCTCACTCGGTGCAAACTGGGAGATCTGGGGCCTCAAGGCCGGCTTTCGGCTCGGAGTCTGCATCCAATGGGTCGACGGCGGGCCCAAGGGGTTCGGCGTCCTATTCACGGCGGGCGCCAGCGCCGACTGGGGGATCGGGTCGTTCGCCCTTTGGGGCTCCTTTGGGTTCATCGTCGGGACGTGGAAGACCGGCTCGGACACCGCCGGCGCCGAGGCCTGGCTCGGCTTCGGCTTCAAGATCAATCTTTTCGCCGTCTTCAGTTTTGGCGCCGACATCTCTGTCCGGCTCACCTACCTTCACGGGCACTC
>DATARD010000343.1:0-3304 GCA_036264355.1 Thermoanaerobaculia bacterium | reverse complement strand
CGGCCGGTCGAGCCCGAGGTGTAGATCACATAGGCCGGGCTCTCCGCCGGTACGCACAGGCTCGGCGGGCCGCCGGCCTCGGCTTCCCGGTCTTCTTCATCTTCATCGTCTTCATCGTCGACCGCCACCAGACGCGCCTGTCCAGCCAGCCGCTCCCGGCTCTCGGCGTGCACGAGGACGATCCCGGCGCCCACGTCCGCGAGCATGAACGCCAGACGCTCGTCCGGATAGCTCGCATCGAGAGGGACGTACAGCCCACCCGCCTTGAGGATCGCCAGGATGCCCACGATCAGCTCCGGGGAGCGCTCCATCGCCAGGCAGACCGGCGTCTGCAATCCCACGCCGAGAGAGCGGAGACGGCGGGCCAGCCGGTTCGACGCCGCGTCCAGCCGGCCGTAGGTCCATGCCCCGGAGGGGGACACGATCGCCGGCGCGTCCGGCATGGCGAGCGCGACGGCCGCGAACAGCTCTTGCAGGCACGCCTCCCGTGGATAGGCGGTCGCCGTGGCGTTCCACTCGACGAAGGCCTGCTGATGCTCGGCCGCGCTCAGCAGCGGGAGCTCCGACAGAGGCCGGAGCGGAGCCGCCACGATGCCGGCCAGCAGGCGCACGAACCGGCCGGCCAGCCGCTCGATCGTCGCGCGGTCGAAAAGATCCCGGCTGTACTCCATCTCCCCCACGAGACCCTGCGCCGTCTCGCCGAGCGCCACGGTCAGATCGAGCTTCGCCGTCCCGCTGGGCAGCGCGACCGCCGTCAGCTCGAGACCGGGCAGCTCCAGCGGACCCGCCGCGGCATTCTGGAGAGCGAGCATCACCTGGACCAGCGGCGCGCGGCTGCGGTCGCGCTCGGTCACCAGCTCTTCCACCAGGCGTTCGAACGGCAGCTCCTGGTGGGCGTAGGCCGCCAGGGTGGTCCCCCGCACCCGGCTCAGGAGGGTCACCGGATCCGGGTCTCCCGCGAGGTCCACGCGCAGCACCAGGGTGTTGACGAAGAAGCCGATCAGCGGCTCGGACTCCACTCGCGTGCGCCCCGCGATCGGCGTCCCCACCACCAGCTCGTCCCGCTCCCCATCGCCCGCCACGCGATGCAGGAGAGCCGCGAACCCGGCGAGGAGGGTCATGAAGAGGGTCGCTCCGTGCTGCCGCGAGAGCCGCACCAGCCCGGCGAGAGTTTCCTCGCCGACGGTGAATCCGTGGACTGCCCCGCGCACGCTCGCCGCGGCCGGACGCGGACGGTCCGCCGGCAGCTCGAGCGCCGGCGGCATCCCCGCGAGCTGTCCGCGCCACCAGGCAAGCTCCGCCTCCAGCCGCTCACCGGACAGGTATCGGCGCTGCCAGACGGCGAAGTCCGCGTACTGGATCGCGAGCTCCGGCAGCGGGCTCGGCCGGCCCGCCAGGAAAGCCGGATAGATGGCGCCGATCTCGCGGACCAGCACGCCCAGCGACCAGCCGTCCGAAACGATGTGGTGCATCGACAGCACCAGCACCTGATCGTCCTCGCCGCGGCGCAGCAGGAGCATGCGCAGCAACGGGCCCCGCGCGAGATCGAACGGCCGCAGCACCTCCTCGCCGGTCAGCCGCGCCTCCTCCCGCCGGCTCGCCGGCCCCGGCAGCGCGCTGAGATCGGCCAGGGCCAGGGCCGGCAGGGCCGCATCGGCCACCTGCACCGGACCGTCCGTGCCGGCCACGAACCGGGTCCGCAGCCCCTCGTGCCGGCGGACCACTTCGCCGAGCGCCGCGGCCAGCGTCCCGGGATCGAGGCGGCCCCGCAGCTCGACCTTCATCGAGATGTTGTAGAGCGGGCTTCCCGGCTCGAGCTGATCGATGAACCACAGCCGCTGCTGGGCGAACGAGAGGGGCATGCCGCTGCTCCGTGCCACCGACATCACCGCCACCAGGGGCGGCGCCGCCGGAGCGTCTCCGAACGCCGCGCCGGCCACCGCCGCCGCCAGGCTGGCCACCGTCGGAGCCTCGAACAGCCGGCGCATCGGCAGCTCGACGCCGAAAGCGGCCCGCAGCCGCGACATCACGCGGGTGGCGAGCAGCGAATGACCGCCGAGGTCGAAGAAGCTCTCGCCGCGGCCGACCCGTTCACGCCCCAGGACCTCGGCGAAGATCGCCGCGACTCCCTGCTCGAGCGGTGAGAGAGGGCCGTCCGCGCTGTCGATCCCGTCGGGGGCCGCGGGAGCGTCGGCCGGCCGGCGCATCAGGGCGCCGCGATCCACCTTGCCGTTGGCGGTGCGGGGCAGCTCCTCGACGAACGCGAAGACGGCGGGGATCATGAAATCGGGCAGCCGCTCGCGCAGAGCGGTGCGCAAGGTCGCGACCGAGAGGCTCTCGGCCTGCCGCGCCACCACCCAGGCCACGAGCCGGCGGTCCCCGCCCTCGTCACCTGCCACCACCGCTGCCTGGGCCACGGCGGGCAGGGCGGTGAGGGCCGCTTCGATCTCCCCCGGCTCGATCCGGAAGCCGCGGATCTTCACCTGGGTGTCAGCGCGGCCCAGCAGATCGAGCCGGCCGTCCGGCCGCCGGCGCACGCGGTCTCCCGTGCGGTAGAGCCGGCCGCCCGCCGCCACGGCGAAAGGATCGGGGAGCCACCGCTCGGCGGTGAGGGCCGGCCGCCCCAGGTAGCCGCGCGCGAGGCCGGCTCCGCTCAGGAAGAGCTCGCCGGGAACGCCGATCGGCACCGGTGCAAGGGCGCCGTCCAGGACATGCGCCCGGGTGCCGGTGATCGGCCGCCCGATCGCGGGCGGCGCCGCATCGCCTCTCCCCTCCGGGTCCATCGCTTCCCAGGTCGAATACGTCGTGGTCTCCGAGGGGCCGTAGAGGTTGAGCACGCGCTCGACGCCGGGAGCGGTGGCGTAGATCCGCTGCACCAGGTCGCGCTGCAGCGGCTCACCGGCCAGGCCGACCGTGCGCACCGACGGCGGGATCGCCCCCAGCCGCACCAGCTCGCCCATCGCCGACGGCACGGTGTTGATCATCCGGACTTCGCCGGCCGCCGCCAGGAGCGGCAGCTCCAGAGCGTTCTCCGCCAGGATCACCCGGCCGCCCAGGGAGAGCGGCACGAAAAGCTCGAAGACCGAGAGGTCGAAACAGATCGAGGTCGAGGCCAGCACCCCGTCCAGCTCTGCGGCGGTGAAAGCCTCCGCCGCCCAGCGCACCAGGGCCACCGCGGCACCGTGCTGGATCGCCACCGCCTTGGGGCGGCCGGTCGAGCCCGAGGTGTAGATCAGATAGGCGAGGCTGCCGGGGAGAGGTGGGGGGAGCGGAAGAGCGGACCGGTCAGTCCGATCGGCCGGAT
>DATARD010000313.1:0-26269 GCA_036264355.1 Thermoanaerobaculia bacterium | reverse complement strand
AGGGGCAGCGGGTCGTGCTCGCTGCCGGAGGTCACCGGCGCGAAAAAGAGCAGGTCGTCGCCGTTTTCGACGATCAGGGTGCCCTTCTCCTTCGAGACGACGACGCGGATGGTGTCGAGCGCCGGCATCTTGCCGGTCGGCACCGCCCGCACGGCGGGCACCCGCAGGGCCTCTCCGGCGACGAATTGCGCCTGCGGGTTCAGCTTCTTCAAAAACTCCGGCGTCGAGTGGAAGCGTTCGGAGAGCATCTCCAGAAGTGACGTGTAGCCGAGGGCCGGCAGCTTGGCCTTGGCTTCCATGTCCTCGGGAATCTGGTAGAACGGCCCCGCCGCATCCTGCGGCGTGATGGTGTAGGCGAGGAGCAGCGGCGCGCCGCCGCCCGCCGCCTGGAGGTTCTGCCAGGTCACCGGATCGAGCTGGCCGGTGGTCGGCAGGTCGTGCGCCTCCTGGAACGCCGCCAGCGCCTTGCGCGTGTTGTCGCCCCCCTGGCCGTCGATCACGCCGGGCGAGAAGTTGGTGCGGTCGAGGAGGATCTGCACGTCGGCGGGCGGAGGTGAAGTGGATGGCGCCGGAGCCGGAGGCGCCGCGCCGATCGAGACGAAGACGATCAACGCCGCGAAAAGCGGCAGCGCGAATCGGGATGGACGAACCATGGTCATGCGCTCTCCTGAACAGGTCGATGAAAACCGGAACGGCTTTCTCAGCCCGTCGTGAGCCTGGACGATGCAACCGGCGAGCCAGGCTACGCCAAGCCTGCGGAAAGTCGGGCAGACCGTGAAAGAATAGAACAGCACGAAACCGCGAGCCGCCATGAACGACAGGACCCTCACCCGCTACTTCTTCATCGGCATCCTGCTGTGCACCACGCTGCTTTTCTTCCGCATGGTGCAGCCGTTCTTCGTGCCGGTGCTGCTGGCGGCGGTCTTCGCGACGCTCTTCTATCCCCTGTACGAAAAGTTCCTGCGCGCCTTGGGCGGCCGGAAGTCGATCGCCTCGTTCCTCTGCTGTCTGGTGCTGTTCCTGGGGTTGATCCTGCCGCTCTTCGGGGTCGCCGACCTGGTGGCCCGCGAGGCGGTGGGCTTCTATCATGCGGCGCAGGAAAAGATCTCGGCGCTCCTCCAGCCGGGCCAGCCGGACCCTCTGGCCTCGCTGCGCAGCCTGCCGCTGGTGCGGGATCTCCAGCTCGACCGGCTGAACTGGCGCTCCAGCCTGCAGGAGATCGCTACGCAGGCCGGACCGCTGGTCGGCGCGGTCCTCAACGCCACCTCGCGCGGCACGCTGCAGGTGGTGCTCATCCTCTTCATGACCCTGTTCAGCATGTTCTACTTCTTCCGCGACGGCAAAGACCTGCTGCGCCGGCTGCGCTTTCTCAGTCCGCTCGACCGCGAGCACAAGAACGCCATCGCCGTCCGCTTCACCGCCGTCGCCCGTGCCACGGTCCGCGGGACGCTGCTCATCGCCCTGATCCAGGGGACGCTCTCCGGTCTGACCCTGTGGATCTTCGGCGTCAGCTCGCCGTTCCTGTGGGGCATGGTGGTGACGCTGCTCGCCATCGTGCCGATGGCGGGCTCCTGGCCGGTGCTGCTGCCGGCGGCCTTCATCCAGCTCGCCACCGGCCACGTCTGGCAGGGGGTGGGAATCCTCGCCGTCGCGCTGGTGGTGATCTTCAACGTGGACAACCTGCTGCGTCCGCGGCTGGTGGGCCAGGAGACCGGCATGCACGATCTCATGGTCTTCTTCTCCACCCTGGGCGGCCTCGCCATGTTCGGCATCACCGGCTTCATCATCGGCCCGATGATCGCCGCCCTGTTCCTCTCCCTGCTCGACATCTACAGCGCGGAGTATGCCGACGATCTGGACGGCACGCTCCCCTTGAGCGCGCGGCCGTTCCTGCGGCAGGCCCCGGGAAGCAAGAAAACACCTCCTCTTTAGTGCTTGCCCTCCAGCTCCTCGATCCGCGCCTTGAGCACGTCGGATTCCCGTTCGAGCTGCTCGACCCGTCCGGCGAGATCGCCCGCCACCGCATCGCCGCCGCCTTTCGCCGTCCGCAGGGCATGGAGCGCCTCCTCGGCCTTGCCGCGCTGCTCGCCGTCGACTTCGTTGCGGGCGCTGCGCTCCAGGGCCGGGATCGCCGCCGGGTCGCCGAGCGCGGCGAAGGCGGAGTAGACCTCCCGGCGGATGCGGTAGACCGGATCGTCCAGATAGCCCTCCAGAACGAGGCGGACGTCCTCTTTCATCTTCGCGTCCTTCTGCCGGGCGGTGTAGCGGGCCAGGGCCAGCATGGCTCGGCCGCGGGCGCCGTCCGGCGCGCCATAGCGGGCATAACGCTCCGCTTCTTCAACTGTTTGCGGCGCGTCGAGCTCGGCCAGCGCGGTGAGCGACACGGCGAGGACCAGATCGCGCGGGCTCTTCTGGGTGAGGGCGCGCACCAGAAGCGGCGCCACCTCTTTGCGCTCGGCGCGGAAGGCGCCGAGCGCACCGGCGGCGGCAGCCCGGGCGGCGAAGCTCCGGTCTGCTTCGAGCGCCCGGCCGAGGAGCGGGATCAGCTCCGGATGCTTGGGAAACTTCTTGAGGGCGGCGAGAACGGCGGTGCGCACCCGGCTGTCCGGCTCCGCGGTCGAGGTCGCGAGAGCGGCCTGCAGCTCGTGCAAGGCGGCGTCGGTGCCGAGGGCGCCGAGAGCGTCTGCCGCGGCGCGGCGCAGGCCCTGAAAAGCGGTGCCGTGCAAAATACGGCCGAGCGCCGCTTCCGCTTCTCCACGCGCCATGCCGCCGCCGAGGGCTCCCAGGGCGCGGATGGCGTCGAGCTTGGCCTCCGGCTCCGGCGCGTTGTCGAGCTGGACGATCCATTCGTCGAGCGGTTTGTGGAAGTCGAGCGTCTTCAGCATCCAGCCGTGGGGATCGAAAACCACCGTCCGCGGCCGGGTCTCGCTGGGCAGGTCGATGTCCTGGTGGCGGCGGGCTTCCAGGTCGACCCGCTCGATCACCTCGGTCCCGTGCTCGCCGAGCAGAGCGATCTCGACCGGAAAGGAGAAAAAGCCGATCTCCTCGGTGATGCGCTGCCGCTGCTCGACGGTGACGTGGACCTGGCGCGTCTCCGGCCGCCACTCCCAGCGCACCTCCAGCTCGGGATGCCCGGCGCCGAGGACGTACTGGTCGATCACCGGGCCGAGCGGCACGCCGGAGACCTCCTCCATCACGCTCTGGAAGTCGGCGGTGGTCACCGTCTGGCCGGCATACCGCCGGACGTACTCGCGCAGGCCGCGCCACCAGGCGTCCTCACCGACCAGGGAGCGGACCATGTGGAGGACGAGCGCGCCTTTTTCGTAGGAGTGGGCGTCGAACATGCGGATCGGATCGCTATAGCGCAGGGTGACGATGGGCCGGCGGTAGTCGCCTTCCGCTTCGGCCAGATAGCCCTCGCGCAGCTTGTCGATGGCGACCGCGAAAGCGTCGGCGCCGTGGGCGTGGCCGTCCCAGAGGGCGGCGAAGTAGTCGGCGAACCCTTCGCTCAGCCAGGCCTGATCCCAGCTCCGGCAACTGATGAGATCGCCGAACCATTGATGCGCCAGCTCGTGGGACACCAGGTCGTCGCTGGAGAAATCGGCGTCCTGATCCGCCGGATGCAGGGCGCGTTCGGTCTCGGTCGTGGCGGAGACGTTCTCCATGCCACCCCAGGGGAAATCGTAGACGAAGCTCTGGGCGTACTTGGCGAAGGGGTAGGCGCGGCCGGTGAGCTCCACGAAGTAGCCCATCATCTCGGGCGTCCGGCCGAGAGCGGCCCGCGCGTCGGCCTCGCGGCCCGGGGGGACGTAGTACTCGACCGGCACGCCCTGCCAGGCGTCGGCCACCCGCGCGAAATCTCCCACCACGACCGAGGTGAGGTAGGTGGGGTGCGGCTGATCCATCCGCCAGTGGAACGTGCGCGTCCCGTCCGGCCGGTCGAGCACCTCGATCAGCGCGCCGTTGCCGATCACCTGGAACGGCTTTTTGACCGTCGCGAACAGCTCGGAGGTGGCGCGGTCGTTGGGCGCGTCCCAGCTCGGAAACCAGTGCCGGTTGAGGTCGGGCTCCCCCTGCGAGAAGATCTGCCGCGGTTTGGCCGGATAGGCGGCGTCCGGACCGACGAAGTAGAGGCCGGTGCGCGGATGGGCGGTGTAGTCGATCGCGACCTCCAGCACCTCTCCCGGAGCGTGCGGATGGCCGAGATGCACGGTCAGTGTCTGCGCCGCGGGATCGAGCGAGAACGGCAGCTCTTCGCCGGGCTCCTTGACTGGTGCGCTGGCCGCGCGGAGGCGCACCCGCGTCACGACCAGATCGACGGCATGAAACTCCAGATGGTCGAGGCCGGAGCGCAGCGGTGCGAGGGTGTTGGTGGCGGTGCCGGAGACCTCCTTCTTCTCCCAGTCGAAGGCGAGGTCGAGGCGAAGGTGGCGGAGATCGTAGCCGCGCTCCGGCATGTAGTGGCGCGGCTCCTCGGGAGGAGAAAACGTCTGCGCCGGAGTGGCCGGCGGAGCGAAGACAGAGCCGAGGAGCAACAGCGTGACGGCGAGGCGGGTTGGCATCGGCCGATCTTATACAATCGTCTTATACAATCGCGCCCATGTCCCGGTACCGCATCGCGCTCGCCAAAGAGGATTTCAAGTTCTCGGCCGCTCACTTCACCCTCTTCGCCGGCGGCGGCGCCGAGCTGTTGCACGGCCACAACTACCGGGTGGAGGTCGAGCTCGGCGGCGCCGGCCTCGACGAGGAGGGGTTGCTGGTCGACCTGGACAGCTTCAAGAAGCTGCTGCGCAGCCGGTGCGCGCGCCTCGACAGCGTCACCCTCCTGCCGGCGGAAAGCCGGCGCCTCCAATGGTCGCGGGTCGAGGGAGCGGTCGAGGTGCGCTGTGGCGCGCGCGTCTACCGTTTTCCGGAAAGCGACGTGCTCCTCCTGCCGCTGATCAACACCTCGATCGAGCTGCTGGCGCGCCTGCTCTGGCAGGAGCTCGCGCCGCATCTGGCAGGCTCCCAGGTGGACTGGATGGCCGTTTCGGTGCAGGAGTCCGCGGGACAGCGCTGCTGGTACGAGGACCGGATCTAGCCCGATCTAGCCGCGGTCTAATCCGCGGAAACCTCGCGGCCTTTCCAGCGCACCGGCCGGCGGCGCCGGCGGTCCAGGATGCCGAGGGCGAGGACGGCGCCGAGAGCGAGGGCGTCGCATGGGTAAAGGAGCCCCCACGCCGCGTTGTGCCCGCTGCCGGAGCGGAGCAGGGCCGAGGCCGCCGCGCCGCCGCTCCACAGCAGCAGGGCTTCGCTCCAGCGTCCGGTGGCGAACGGACAGCTCATCCTGGTGCGCCGCGCGCTGTGGGAGGAGGCCGGCGGCTTCGCGACCCTGCGCACCGCGGTGGCGTCGGACGAGCCGTCGTCGATCACCCGATGAGCGGCTCGGCGGTCTGCGCGAGAAGACCGCCGAGGCAGGACACGACGTTATGTTCTTCGTTACGGACCGGGAGTAAAACTGTCGCCGTCGCACGCGGGGAGGCGCCGCGGAGGGGGGAAGCCGGGGCGCCGTCCGCCGTCGCTCCTCGATCCCCAGCGCCAGCCCTGACAGGCCGGCACCAAACAGGAGAACGAGGAGGAAGGGGGGCGTCAAGGCCGGTTCACGCTTGGGAGCCGACCGCCTTGGACTGAAGCTTGCCGGTGACTTCGCCGGGTTCCGGGAATCTGCCGGTCGCCTTCTTGGAGAAGACGAGCTCGCCGTCGACCGTGACCTCGAAGACTCCTCCGGATCCTTTGATGAGCTGGGGTTTGGTGCCGAGCTGCTTCTCGATCTCTTCCGCCAGACCGGCGGCACGAGGGTAGTAGTTTCAGATGGTGCAGTACTCGATGGTGACTTGAGAGGGCATACAGCGTCTCCTTTCCGGACCCGATTATACGGCAGGGGTTGTGGCACTCTTCAAGCTAGGAATAAAATGACACCTGATTCTGTTGGGTGTATAAGTGCGGCTGGAGGCCCGAACGGGACAAAGTCGCGGAGAAAAATTCCAAAGCACTAGATTTTGGCCATACCTATGAGTACAATCGAGAGTGTTCAATATCGCTGTGTGGAACCTCTTTGTCATGACGTGGGCCGGCTGACCGTGGCCGGGGCTCCTCGTGACCCAGGAGCTTCTCTTACAGTTTTGTCCCGGATAGGACTGTAGAGGACACGTAGTTACAAAGAGTCAGCGGTTTTCCCCTCCCGGCATGGCGCCGAGGGGGGGTTGGAAGGATGAATTAACGTCCAGACCCTGGAGGTAGAAAAATGAAAGGCGAGGCGCCGAGCATGTCGTCCAAAGAAATGGCCCAGATCAGGCAGAACTTAGAAGGGACGCCTGACATCGAAGAGGCCGCGGAGCTGATGAACCTGGCGGGTAACTCCACCCGGCTCAAGCTGCTCTATCTGCTTGAGAACATGAAAGAGCTGTGCGTGTGCGATCTGGCGGAGATGTTGGGGGTCTCGGTTTCGGCCGTTTCCCAGCACCTGGCGAAGCTGAAGGCCTACGGGCTGGTGGCCCCGCGCCGGGATGCCCAGACCATCTACTACCGTCTGACCGACCACGCTTTCAATAGCAAGCTGCGCGAGAACTTCTTCAAACAGTTCCAGGTCTGAACGCGCGGATTCAAAGGCTCTACCCCGGGCGGCCGCTTCAGCGGCCGCCTTTTTCTTTTAGGGCGCCGGCTTCATCGCCATCAGGACGACCATCACCACGATGGCCAGCGCCACCAGATGGGTGAGCATCGCCGGGCCCTTGCCGATGGCGTCCCCGGTCTCCGCGGACTTCCGGATGTGCGGCGCCTGGTAGAACAGGATGCCGGCCAGGACGAGCAGGTAGACGACGATCGAAGCCTTCACCCAGAACGGACCGAAGCCGTAGTGGAGGCCGGTGACCAGGTAGAAGCCGAGCGCTCCGGCGACCAGGGCGCCGGGAATGATGAAGACGTTCATCAGCCGCGCGACGAGGCGGACCCCGAAGGCGCGTTCCGCGGAGCCCTTCGCCCGCTTCACCTGCGCCAGCACGACCGAGGAAGAAAAAACTCCGGCCGCGAACCAGAGCGCCGCCAGGACGTGCAGGGTCGACATCCAGGTTCCGAGAGACCGCATGGTTTCCATGCCCGGGAACTCTACCATTAGAATCGCCCCGGTCTCGAGACGATCTGGAGGGAGAGCCATGCACAACCACCATCCGCGTCCGAAGTTCACCTACCTGGGGCACGCGACCGTCCGCTGCGATCTGCCGGGGGGAGAGGTCGTCCTGATCGACCCGTGGGTCGCGGGCAACCCCGCCTGTCCGGAGGCGAGCAGGAGCTTCGAACGGCTGGACGCGATGCTGATCACCCACGCCCACTTCGACCACATGGGCGACGCCGTGGACCTGGCCAAACGGCACAAGCCCAAGATCATCGTCGCCAACTTCGAGATCTGCGGCTGGCTGGAGTCGAAGGGCGTCGCGGGCTGCTCCGCGATGAACCTCGGCGGCTGCCAGGACGTCCTCGGCCTCTCCGTCACCATGGTGCGCGCCGACCACTCGAGCGGCATCTCCGACGGCGGCACGCTGCTCTACGGCGGTCTCGCCGGCGGCTACATCGTCAAGCTGCCGGGCGGCTACACCTTCTACCACGCCGGCGACACGGCGCTCTTCTCCGACATGCAGCTCCTGGGCGAGATCCACCGTCCCGAGCTCGCCTTCCTGCCCATCGGCGACCTGTTCACCATGGATCCGCAGTCGGCGGCCCGGGCCTGCCGGTATCTCGGCGTGCGCAAGGTGATCCCGATCCACTGGGGCACCTTCCCGGCGCTGACCGGCACACCGAAGAAGCTGGGAAAAGCGCTGGAGGATTTCGGCGTCAACACCGAGGTGGTCGCCTTGAACCCGGGCGAGAGTTACTGACGCCGCGGCCAGCTCAAAAGCGCCTTCGCGCGGGCTCACAGCGCCTCCTCGCCACGCTGCCCGGTCTTGATCCGCAAGGCGTCCTGCACCGGGAGGACGAACACCTTGCCGTCGCCGCGCCGGCCGCTGTGGGCGGCTTCGTAGAAGGCGGCGAGAATGCCCTCGAGCTCGTCGTCCCGACAGACGAGCTCGAAGCGGAGCTTGCGGGTCAGCTCGACGCCGAGGTGCTCGCGGTGCTCCGGATGGGCGGTGTCGTGCTCCTGGCCGAACCCCATGGCCTCGGAGACGGTGAGACCGCGCACGTGGCGGGCCGACAACGCGTCGACCACCGCGTCGTAGCGGTCGGGGGGAATCATCGCGACGAGGTAGAGCATGGTCTCAGTTCTCCGCGGGCTCGCGCTCGAAGAAGCTGTAGAGGAGCGGCAGCACGAACAGGGTGAGCAGAGTGGCGGTGAGCAGGCCGCCGACGATCACCACCGCGAACGGCCGCGAGGTCTCGGCGCCGACGGCATGCGAGAGGGCGGCGGGCAACAGGCCGAGGGCGGCCATCATCGCCGTCATCACCACCGCGCGCATGCGGCTCGCCGCTCCCTCGGAGATGGCTTCGTGCACGGGCCTGCCCAGCTTGCGCAGCTCGCGGATGCGCTCGACCATCAGCACGCCGTTCTGCACCGCGACGCCGAACAGGGCGATGAAGCCGACCAGCGCGGCCACCGAGAGAGGCAGGCCGGCGAGCGGCAGGGCGAGGATGCCGCCGATGGCGGCGAAGGGGACGTTGAGCAGGATGAGGAACGCGAGGCGCGTCGAGTCGAACGCGAGGAAAAGGAGGAAGAAGACCGCCGCGAGCGTCAGCGGCACGACGAGCGCGAGGCGCTGCACGGCGCGCTGCTGGTTTTCGAAGGCGCCGGTCCATTGCAGGTGATACCCGGACGGAACCTTCACGCGCGCCGCCACCTTCGCCTGCGCCTCCGCCACCAGCGAGCCCAGATCGCGCCCGGCCACCGAGAGCTTGACCGCGGTGCGGCGCGCGTTCTCCTCGCGGAAGATGCGGGCGAAGCCGGGCTCGATCTCCACCCGGGCGAGCGAGCCGAGGGTGAGCTTCTCGCCGTTCGGGCCGAGCACAGGGAGTGCCCGAATGGCATCCAGATCGGAGACGGTGCTCGGCGCCATCTTCACCACCAGGTCGAACGTCCGCTCGCCTTCGAGCACCTGGGTGGCGACCGCGCCGCCGAGCGCGGTCTCGACGACCGCCTGGACGTCGTCGACGGTCAGACCCGAGCGCGCCACGGCGCCGCGGTCGACGCTGATCTGCACCTGCGGCTGGCCGGCCAGCCGTTCGGCGGCCACGTCGGCGGTGCCCGGCACGCTCTTGAGCACCGCCGCCACCCGGTCGGCCAGCGCTTGCAGGACGGTGGGATCGTGACCGAAGATCTTCACCGAGAGCTCGGACTTGATCCCCGAGACCGCCTCGTTGACGTTGTCCTCGATGTTCTGGGAGACCGTCAGCTCGATCCCCGGAATGGCCCCCAGCTTGCGGCGAATCGCCGCCGAAAGTCCCTCGCGGTCGGCGGCGGTCGTCCACTCCTCGCGCGGTTTCAGGTCGACGAAAAACTCAGCGGTGTCGAAGCCGTTGATGTCCGTGCCGTCGTCGGGCCTGCCGAGTTGGCTGACCACGTTCTTGACCTCGGGGAAGTTGACCAGGGCCTTGCGCATTGCGACCGTGATGCGGTCGGCCTCGGTGAGCGAGATGGACTCGGGCATCACGACACGCACCCACAGCGTGCCCTCGTCGAGCTTGGGCAGGAACTCGGTGCCGAGGACGGCGGCAACGCCGGCCGCGCCGGCGAGGAGCAGGCCGGCACCGATGAGCACCGCGCCGCGATGGCGTAACGCGGCGGCGAGCGCTGGATCGTAGAGTCGTTGCAAACGTTCCACCAGCCAGGAGCGGTGGCCGGGCTGGCGGTCGTGCAGCGCGAAGGAGAGCAGGGTCGGCACGGCGAGGACGGCGAGCACGGTCCCGGCGATCAGCGCGAAGGTGAGGGTGAGCGCCATCGGCCGGAAGATCTTCCCCTCCACCCGCTGCATGGTGTAGAGCGGCACGAAAGCGGTGAGCAGGATCGCCTTCGAGAAGAGGATCGGCTTGCCCATCTCGGAGACCGACTGCACGATGGCGGCGGAGAGCGAGCGCACCTTGTCGCCGCGCTCCTCGAGGATGCGCAGGAGGTTCTCCGCCACCACCACCGCCGAGTCGACGATGATGCCGAAGTCGATGGCGCCCATCGAGATCAGGTTGGCCGGGATGCCGCGCAGGTCGAGGAGCAGGAAGGCGCCGAGGAGCGACAACGGGACAACGGAAGCCACGATGAGCGCCGTCCGCCAGTTGCCCAGCCCGAGAAAGAGGATCAGCACGAGGAGGACGAGGCCGATCCCCTCCGCCATGTTGTGGCGCACGGTGTGGAGGGTGCGGTCGATCAGCTCGGTGCGGTCGTAGTGCGGCACCAGGCGCACGCCCGAAGGGAGGTCCTCGCGGTCGATCTCCGCCACCTTGGCGCGCACGCTCTGCAGCACGTCGAGGGCGTTCTCGCCTTTGCGCAGAAGGACGATTCCCTCCACCACGTCGTCCATGTCGCGAACACCGTGGCCGCTCTTGGCGAGCTGGCCCACCCGGCCCAGGCGCAGGGCGGAGCCGAGCTCGACGCGGCCGATGTCGCGGATGAGGATCGGCGTGCCGTTGCGGGTCGCCACGGCGATGGCGCCGATGTCGTCCAGGCTCTTCACCATGCCCAGGCCGCGCACGACGACCATCTCGCTGCCGTGCTCGATGTAGGCGCCGCCGGCGTTGCGGTTGCCGTTGCGCAGCGCGTCGAGAACCTGGCGCAGGGTGATGCCGTAGGACGTGAGCTTGAGCGGATCGACCAGGACCTGGTACTGCTTGGTCGGGCCGCCGAAGCCGACGACGTCCACCACGCCGGGCACGGTGCGCAGCTTGCGCTCGACCACCCAGTCTTCGAGCGCCCTGAGCTCCAGGAGGGAGGTGCCCGCCGGAGCCTGGAGGGTGTAGCGGTAGATCTCTCCCACCGGCGTCGAGTCGGGCGACAGCGCCGGCTGCGCTCCCGGCGGGAAGGCCACCGCCTGCAGGCGTTCGAACGCCTGGTTGCGCACGTACGCGCGGTCGGCGTCGTCCTCGAAGACGATGGTCACCACCGACAGCCCAAAGAGGGAGATCGAGCGCATCGACGCCCGCTTCGGAATGCCGTTCATCTGGTTCTCGACCGGGATGGTGACCAGTTGCTCAACCTCTTCCGCGGCGTGGCCGGGGAAGAGGGTGATGAGCTGGATCTGGACGTTTGTGACGTCGGGATAGGCCTCCACCGGCAGGCGGCGGAAGGCGAAGAACCCTGCGATGGCGGCGAGGGCGAGGGCCGCCAGCACCACCGCCCGGTTGCGGAGAGCGTAGGCCGTCAGGGCGCGGAACACGTCAGGTCTTGTCCGTGAAGAGCGATTGCAGAAGGAGGCTGCCGTCGACCACCACGCGGTCGCCGGCGGCGAGCCCGGCGAGGATCTGGGTCTGCCCGGACCGCTCGGGTCCGGGCTCGACGGGCTGGCGGTGGTAGCGGCCCTTCGCCTCCTCGACGAAGACGTAGTGCCTGCGGCCGTCGGCGACCACCGCCGCCGACGGGACCTGGATCTCGGGCCGGCTCTCGGGCGCCGAGATCTCGACGTCGACGTACATTTCGGCCTTGAGGAGGCCCTCGGGATTCGGCACGGAGCCGCGCGCCTTGACGGTGCGCGTCGCCGGATCGAGGGACGAGCCGACCACCTCGATCCGGCCGGTGAAGGTGCGGCCGGGCCACGCCGCGGTGCGCAGCGACAGAGCCATGCCCGGACGGACCAGGGAGACATCGCGCTCGGTGATGTCGAGCAGCACCCAGAGGCGGCTCGGATCGGAGACGGTGAAGAACGGCGCGGTGGCGTCGCTGCGCACTTCCTGGCCGGGGTTCAGGGTGCGCTCGACGACGACACCGCCGAGCGGGCTGCGCAACGCGAAGCGCTGGTCGACCGCGCCGAGGCTGCCGCCGTAGAGGGCGAGCCGGCGCCGGGCGCGCTCGCTCTCCACCCGGGCGCGGGCGGCGTCGGTCTCCGCCGCCTCAACCTCCTTGCGGGCGGCGGCGCCGTGCTCGAACAGGGCGCGGGTGCGCGCCAGCACCCGCTCGCTGTTGGCGAGATCGGTGGCGGCGCGGTTCGCATCGGCTTGCGCCTGCCCGAAGTCCGGCGAATCGAGCAGCGCGAGGGTGGCGCCGGCCGCGACCCGCTGCTCGGGGCCCGCCACCAGGCGCGCCACGCGGCCGGTGACCGGAGAAAAGACCCGCGCGGTGTGGTCCTCGTCCCAGCTCAGGCGGCCGGTCGTCCGCGCGACCGCCGGGCTGCCGGCCTTTGCCGGCGCCACGGAGAGACTGTCGATCTCCCCGGCACTGCTGGGATAGACGACCCGCTCGCCTTCGACCTTGGGGCTCGGATCGGGTGCCGGGTGGGAGCTGTGGCAGCCGGCCGCGGCGAGGGCCGCGGCGGCGAAAAGGATCAGACGTTTCACGGCTTGGTCTCCAGGAAAGGAACGTTGCGGGCGGAAGCGAGATCGGCGCCGGCGGTGATCGTGTCGGCCGCCGCCTGAGCGACGGCGAGCCGCACCTGCGAGGCGCTGCGCTCGGCCTCCAGCAGAGCGAGCAGCGGCGCGCCGCCGTTCTGGTAGGCGTAGACGACCGAGGTGCGGACCTCTTCGGCCTTGGGCAGGATGGTGGAGCGGTAGCTCTGCCAACGCTCGTGGGCGTTCGCGAAGCTCGCCGCGGCAGTGGCCTGATCCGCCGCCACCTGCGCGGCGACGCGGGCGCGCTCCCGCGCCGCGTGGTCGCGCGTCACTTCGGCGGCGGCGACCTCGCCGCCGCGGCGGTTCCACAGCGGCAGCTCCACACCGAGCCCGATCGTCGCCGCCGGGCTCGGCGGCTGGGGATCGCGCTGGTACTGGAGCTGCACGGTCGGAGCGGGAACGCGGAGCGCCTTCTGCAGCGCGAGGTCCGCATCCGCCCGCTTGAGACTGGCCTCCGCGGCGAGCAGGTCGGGCCGCGGCAGCGCCCGGGCGGCGGCGATGCCTTCGGCCGCCTGTGCGAGCGCGCTCAGGGAGTCCGCGACCTGCCAGTCGCCGGCCGGCCGCGGCGTGCCGAGGAGCACGTCGACGGTGATCCGCGCCGTGCGCGCCGCGGCCTCGGCCGCCTTGGCATCGGCGTCGAAGCGGTCGGCCTCGACCTCGATCTGGCGCTCCTCGGCGGTCGAGATGTCGCCGGCCGAGAGGCGTTCCCGGGCGATCGCCGCCGACTGCCGGAGCGACGCCGCCGCTTCGCTCAGCAGGCGCGCGTTCTCTTCGGCCAGCGCGGCGGCGGCATACGACTTGACGACCGCCGCGTCGAGCGTGCGCCGGGCGTCGGCGAACCGCTCGCGGGCCGCCTCGGCGCCGTGATCCGACGCGGCGCGGCGCAGCGTCCGGTGGCTGCGCAGCTCGACGAGTTGGCTGACCGCCACCGTCGAATCGGAGGACAGGGAGAGCGAAGGGTTCTGGATTTCGCGGGCGACGATCTGCTGGGCTGCTGCCTGGTCGACGTCGCTCCGGGCGGCGAGGAGGTCGAAATTACCCTCGCGGGCGCGGCGCCGAGCCTCCGCAAGGGAGAGAGAGTCGGCGCCGGCCCGCGAGCCGCCGAGGAGGACCGGGACAGCGCACGCAAGAAGGAGAAGGGCGCTGCGATGGATGAAATTGCTCCGCAAACCAGTTAACCTCGACAGGAGCTACCTTAGCGGGATCTCCATAAAGACGACGTAAAGATCGTGCATCGAGCCACAAAGAATTCATTAAGCCTCCTCCTCCAGGCCGCCGTCCGAGAAGACCGCCGCCGGGAGCTGGAGCGTGAAGACGCTGCCGCCGCCCGGACGCTCCGCATGCGTCAGCCGGCCGCCCTGCGCCTCGGTGAGACGGCGGGCGATGGCGAGGCCGAGCCCGGCGCCGGAGGTGTGGCCGGCCACCCGCGGCGAGCGGTAGAACGGCTCGAAGATCCGGTCGGTCTCGGCGGCGGCGATCCCCGGCCCGCGGTCCGCCACCTGCACGCTGAGCCACTCGCCGTCGCCGCCCACCGAGATGTCGATCGGCGAGCCGGCCGGCGAGTACTTGGCCGCGTTCTCGATCAGGTTGACCAGCGCGCGCAGGGCGTGGACGAAGTCGAACCGCCCGAGCTGCACCGGCTGCGAGAGCTCCACCGCGGTGCGCAGCTCGCGTCCGCCGAGGATGCCGGCCGCCTGCTGCGCCGCGGCGCCGACCAGGTCTTCGGCGGCGTTGATCTCGGGCTCGACGCGCAGACCGCCGGCGTTGAGGCGCGACAGGTCGAGGAGGTCCGCCACCATGTGGTTGAGCCGGTCGGCCTGCCCTTCGATGATCTCGGCGCGCTCGTCGCCCTCGCCGGCGATGTCGTGCGCCAGCGCCTTGATCGTGGTCAGCGGCGTGCGCAGGTCGTGCGAGACCGCGGCGAGCAGGGCGTCTTTCATCCGGTCGGCCTCGCGCAGCGCGGCGGCATGCTCGGCCTCGGCGATCAGCCGGGTGCGCTCGCTGGAGAGGCGGTCGATCTCCTCGGCATGGCGGCGTGCCGCCGCGGCTTCGGCGTTGGCCCGCCCGAGCAGCTCGGTGGCCACCGCCGCGGTGACCAGGAAGGCGAGGAGCTCCAGCCAGTCGAGCGGCTTGGAGACGCTCAGGGTGTCGTAAGGCTGCTGCACGAAGTAGTCGATGCACAGAAAAGAGACGCAGGCGAGGCCGAAGCCCAGCGGCCGCCCTCCTCCGCTCGCGCTGCCGCCCAGCACGACGAGCAGGTAGATGAGCACCGCATGCGTCGGGTCGATATCGTCGCGGGCGACGATCAGCGTCAGCGTGACGGCGGTCAGCATCAGGCTCCACAGCAGCCAGGCGCGCAGCGGACGCAGACGCCGAAGGTCCATCAGCCGGGGATCTCGAAGCGGTAGCCGACGCCGGGCTCGGTGAGGATGAGCCGCGGACGCACGGCGTCCTGCTCGATCTTGCGGCGCAGGTTGGCCACGTGCACCCGCAAATACTGCTGCGGATCGCCGAAGGCGCGTCCCCAAACCGCGTGGAAGAGCTGGCGATGGGTCAGGGTGCGGCCGGCCTGGGCGAGGAAGGCGCGCAGCAGCTCCCATTCGATCGGCGTCAGGTGCACCGCCTCACCGTCCTTGAGCACCTTGCGCGCGCCGGCGTCGATCACCAGATGGCCGAGGTCGATCGGGCTCTCCGCGGCGGCGGCCTCCGGTTGGGCGCGGCGCAGATGGGCGCGGATGCGGGCGGTGAATTCGAGCGTGCTGAACGGCTTGGTGATGTAGTCGTCCGCCCCGGAGTCGAGCAGCGCCGCCTTCTCCAGATCCGAATGGCGGGCCGAGAGGACGACGATGGGGCAATTCGACCAGCGGCGGATCTCCGTGCAGACGTCGATCCCCTGGCGGTCGGGCAGCCCGAGGTCGAGCACGATCAGCGCCGGCCGCTCGGCGGCGGCGAGGTCGATCCCCTGCTGTCCGGTCTCCGCTTCGAGGATGCGCGCCACCTCCTCACGCAGGGCGTTGCGCACGGCACGGCGGATCTGGGGCTCGTCGTCGACGATGAGCACGGTCTCATGACGCATCGCTTCGCGGTGTCCTCCGCTCCATCCCTTGTATCATGGTCGCATGCCGACGAGCACGGTCGAGGACTACCTGAAATGCATCCTCCTGGCGCAGGAGCACGATCCCGAGGTCCTGGTGACCATGGGGCAGATCGCCGGCGGCGTCAAGGTGGCGCCCGGCACGGTGACCGCCATGGTCAAGACGCTGGCCGACACCGGCCTGGTGGTCTACGAGCCCTACACCGGCGTACGCCTGACTCCTTCCGGCCGCCAACTCGCGGCGCACGTGCTGCGCCGCCACCGCCTCATCGAGCTGTTCCTGGTGCAGGTGATGGGGATGGACTGGAGCGAGGTGCACTCCGAGGCGGAAGAGCTGGAACACGCGGTCTCCGACCGCTTCGTCGAGCGGATGGACGAGATGCTCGGCTACCCCTCCGTCGATCCGCACGGCGATCCGATCCCGGACGTCCACGGCGTCGTCGCCGCCCCCGTCCTGCCGAGCCTCCTGACCTGCGAGATCGGCCTCGGCTTCCGCGTCGCCCGGGTGGCGGACCAGAGCCGCGACTTCCTGCAGCTCGTCGAACGGCGCGGCCTCAAGCCGGGCAGCGGCGTCCGCGTCGAGCACCGCGACGAAGCGGCGGACACCGTCGACCTCCGCCTCGAATCCGGAGAAGCCCTCAGCCTGGGCAACCGCGCGGCTTCGAAGATCTTCGTCGAGCCGGCGTAGGGGGACCGTTCGGAAAGGCATCTCCGTCCGCCGATGACGCATCCGTGTCCGGCAATAACTCGTTCCGGTCCGCCAATAACGGGGGACGATCGTCCAACGGCTCGGGGCTGTCCGGAAATAACGCGGTGCGGTCCGGCAATAACTCACCCTGGTCCGGCAATGACGCGGTGCGGAGGTCCCACCTGCTCAGGGCCGTCCGCCAATAACTCACCCGTGTCCGGCAATAAATCGTTTCTGTCCGAAAATGACGGGAGGCGAACGAGCTTTCGAGACGACCCCGCGATAGGAGAAGAGAGGTCTCAGACGGACGAAATGCCTCGCCAAGCCCGCTCGAGAGTCTCTCGATCCAGAAAATCAGCTTCGCGATGGACCGGAGGCTCTCTCGACGGAAGAGACGACCTGCCGGACCGGCGGGAACGTCTCTCGGCAGATGAAATGACCTGGCGGGCGGCCCGGAGAGGCTCCGCGACGCCGGGAGCTTCATTGTGCCGGCGGAGAGAGTGGAGGGGCTTGCCCCCTCCGGGGCGGACGGCAAGGCGCGGAGAGCTCGACCGAGAGTCTCGGGCCGCTCAAACCTTGTCCCGGAGGGACTATGGCACGTAGCCCAGGGATTTATCCCTGGGATTCTGGCGGCGTATCCCGCCCCCCCGGGCTGAAGCCCGGGGCTTCTATGAGGGCCCGGTTGTCAAGCTCTGAGAACGATTGAGTGCGTTTTTCTTTACCCAGCCGCCTGCCTTTCGTTGGCGTTCTCGCTGTTCATCAAAACCTCTCGGTTCCGGTGGCTTGCCGAAGTGGGGAGCAAGGTGGCTCCCTCCAGCTTCTATCCGTGCCGACCCTTTCAGGTCGGACACCCAATGCTGCATGCGCTTCGAGCGCTCTTGCAAGCCTACTGGAGCGGCCCCATCTAAGGTAACGGTTCCCACTTGGGGGGGACCCAGCCCCGGGGCGGGCGCGCTCCACCAGATCCGATCATGGGTTGTCCTGTTCCAAGTTCTTTACTCTGATTTCAACACCGCTCCTTCAGGAAGCACTCCCGTCTCCAGGTAGTGCCAGAGCGCGACCAGGAGTTTGCGGGCCATCGCCACGATTCCCACCCGGCGCGACCTTCGCGTCCCAGGCCCGTACCGCTCCTGGAACCAAAGGCTCAACCGGCTGTGCGGCTGGTAGCGCAGCCACGCCCAAGCGATCTCGACCGCCATCGCCCGGATCCGGGAGTTTCCCGCCTTGCTGATCCCCTGGTCACTGTTCAGTGTCTCGCCGCTTCGGTATGGCATCGGCACCAGTCCTGCCAAGGCGCCGATCTGTCGGCGATTGCGGAATTGACGCCAGCCGAAGAACTCCTGGACGAACACCCAGGCACTCGTCATGCCGATGGCCCTCAACAGCACCAACTGCCCGATCATGCGCATCGCGTCGCTCTTGCCCTCAGAAGCTTTTTTCTCCCGTTCTTTGATCAGCTCCCGAATCTGGGTCTCCACCAGTACCAAACGCGCCCACTCTTGCTTCAGTCTCGTCTTCATCTCCGGAGGAAGCGGACTTCCGTCCCACAGAACCGCACTCTCCAGGCGATCAGCAAAGTCGGCTCGGATCTCCAAGCGTACCCCTTGACTCGCCAGCAGACCCTGGAGCCGATTGCGGTGCAGGGTCCGCTCCTTTTTCAGCACCTCCCAGTCCCGGTGTAACTGACGGCCGTCCTCCTCCTCCACGCTCGGCACCCGCACCACGCTCCACACTTTGTCCTCCCCACCGTGGTACCGCAGCAGGAGCGACAGCAGCTTCTGGACATCCAACCCATCGGTCTTCGCCTGGCGAGCTCGACGGTTCACTTCGATGCTCGAGGAATCCACCACCACGTTGTCGACTCCTGCCGACGTCAAGAATCGGTGAAGCCAAAAGCCGTCGCGACCAGCCTCGTAACAGCTCACCACCCGCACATCCTCAGCCAGCTTGAAGCGCTCCCGCGCCCGCGTGATCTCCTGCTCGACCGCAGGCAAATCTCCCGCCGGGATCGTCACGATTCGCGGCTTCTGGCCCCTCGACACCGTGAACGCCAACTTCCACTCCTTCCGGCTCAATTCGAACGCCAGATACAGAATCTCCGGCTTTCCTGTAAACTCTTCTTGGTGGGTCGCTCGGCTCATCTGGGACTCCTTTCCGAAAAAAGATCCCAGAACTTATACCCGGCGGCCCGCTTTTTCCAACCCTGCATAGCATCTACGTGCCTTTGCCCACAAGGGGCAAGAGGAGGAAACATCAAGTCGGCGCCGTGCTCCGGCTCCTCCGCCCGCCCAGGAGGGGGCAAGCCCCTCCACTACTTTGGGTTGGTGGTATTGGCGTCGGCGTTCTTGGGCTGGCGGCCGCTACGCGCGAAACCACCGCGCCCGCATCAACAATCCCAGCCGCGCGAGGACGCCGAGCTGCGGCGGCTTCTTCAGCAGGTCTCCCTCGCTGTCTTCGATGCCGGTGAGCAGGCGGAGGGCGGCCAGCAGGCAGAAGATGGACGCTCGGCGGTAGCCCGGCGGCAGCTCCACCAGGCCGCGGGGCGCTTGCAGCAGGCGCGGACGGAGACGGGCGCACTCGCGATGGACCACGGCGACGAGGCGCTCCGGATCGGGGCGGCCTGATTGTCCGGATCGTGCGGTGCTCCAATCCTCTGGCAGCTCGCTCACCGGCAGCGGGATGCGGTTGCGGTCGATCTCGCCGCCCAGGCTTTGCAGGGTACGGATGCGCACCAGGGCGCCGAGGAAGACGCTGACCTCGGCCGGCGGCGCTTTGCCGAGGAGCGCGGTGGCGACGGCGCGGGCCAGACGCTCGGCGTTGGCTTCCGCCTCTTCCAGCGTCGCCGGCCGGGCGCGGGTGGCACGGCGGCGGGCGCAGGCGGTCAGCTCGTCGAGCGCTTCGACCGGCCAGGGCCGCCGCCGCTGCTCCTTGGCCATGCGCACGAAGATCGGCTGTCCCACCGGTTGGCCGCCGAGCGCGAGATCGAGGGTGAACTCCCAGCGGTTGATCTGCGAAAGCTTCTCGCCTTCGACGCCGTGCTGGCGGGCGAAGTCGAACAGCGTGTGGGTGAAGGCGAGGAGCGTCTGCACCCGCTGCCGCTCCAGCGCGGAGAGGAGGAGGAGCGCGGGCGCGAAGTCGCCGAGCACGGCGCGGCAGATGCCGCCGCAGAGATCGAGCGCCCGGTGCTCGTCGAAATCACCGGCCGGCTCGCGGACCTCTTCGTCGAGCCGGCTGTGCTGGCTGCGCGCCAGCGCGTCGGCCCGCCAATCATCTGCGGCTCCAGCCTCCCCGGCCGGACGCTGCTCGCGGAGCACCGGCTCCGGACCGGGCCGCTCGGGCGGGGAGGCCATATCTTCAGACCACCTCAGGCCAGCAGCCGCAACAGCTCGCGCTGCGGCTCGGCGCCGGTGATCTCGGGGGCCGTCGCGGTCAGGGCGACATTGATCTCCAGACGCACACCGAAGTCGCCGGTCAGGTAGATGCCCGGCTCGATCGAGAAGCCGGTCATCGCCATCAGGCGGCGGGTGTCGTGGGTCTCCAGATTGTCCATGTTGGCGCCCTGGCCGTGGTCGGAGGTGCCGATGGAGTGCCCGGTGCGGTGGAAGAAAAACTCGCCATAGCCCGCCTTCTGGATGACGGCGCGCGCCGCGTCGTCCACCTCGAAGCCGCGCACCGGCTGCTGCGGATAGCGGCTCTTCACCAGCTCCCAGGCGGCGTCGCGGGCGCCCGCGACGTAGGAGAAGATCTCGTGCTGCCGGTCGGTGGGCGCGGGAGCGCAGACGCCGCACCAGGTGATGTCGGCGTAGACGCTCGCCGGCTTCTTCTCCTTGGCCCACAGGTCGATGAGCAGGAAGTCGCCGGGCTTGATGGGAGCGCTGTGGCCGGGACCGGGCTGGTAGTGCGGATCGGCGCTGTTGGCGTTCACCCCGACGATGGGGTCCCCCTCGCTCCACAGCTCGGCCTGCGCGAAGGCGTCGACGATCCAGCGCTGGACGGTGTATTCGTCGATCACGTCGCCGCGCCGCAGGATCTCGCCGACCCGGTTGAACGCTTCGAGCACGATGCGGTGCAGGTGGACGTTGGCCCGGCGGTGGCCGGCGAGCTGGTCCGTGCTCCAGGTGGCGGCGAACTGTTGCGCCAGGTCGGCGGCGGAGGCCAGCTCGACACCGGCGGCGCGCACCAGCTCGGCGGTGCCGGCGTCGAGGCGCGAGATGGAGGGGAGCTCGTTCTGCGGGCTGTACTGGGCGGCGAGGCGCTTGAAGCCGCTCACCAGCCTGGTCACTTCCTGGTGATAGCTCTGCCAGGTCAGATAGACCGACTTGCCGCCCGGCAGATGATCGAGCGCCGCCGGCTCGAGGCCGTGCACCAGCTTGCGCGGCTCGCCCTGCCGCGGCACCAGGTAGTAGCAGCGGCGGGTCAGCAGCTTGGCCTCGTCGTTCAGACCCAGCAGGTCGAGCCCGATGGGATCGTTGCGCTGGAAACAGGCGAAGAACCACCCGTCGAGGCCGGCCTCGGCCAGGGCGGACTGGATTTCAGGGATGCGATCAGCCAGCATGTCTCTCCTCCGCGGTTAGGCTCTCGCTACCGGTGAGCCTCCGGATGGTATCAAAACAGGGAGGAAAGAATGATCAGACGGATGGGCGGTGTTTTTCTGGCTCTCGTGCTTCTCGCCGGCTGTGCCACCGCGCGGCCGTCAGCGCCGCCTGCTGTCCAGACACCGGCCCAGCCGGCGCCTGCAGCACCGGCCCCGCCACCGCCGCCCGCCGTGCCGGCCGTTCCCCCGCTCCCCCCGCTCAAAACCTCGCGGCTCATCTGCACCGTCCAGGAAGCGCGCAAGACGCCGTTCGCGGATCTCGGTCTGCCGGCCGGCAGCCGGCCGGTCGATCTGGCGCTGAGCAAGGACCGGGTGTGGATCCTCTTCGAGCCGTCGCTCCTGGTCGGCCTGCCGCGCGCCGCGGACCATGAGCCGGTGGCGGTCGCCGAGTATGGCGCGGTCGAGGAGACGGAGATGATCCCCGGTCCGCGGCCGGACGCCTGGCGGTCGGTGTCGGCCGATCCGCTCGACGGCACGCTGTGGCTGGCCTCCCCCGCCGGCCTCTGGCGGCGGCGGCCGGGGCGGCGGCCCGAGCTGGTGACGATCACCGACGGCTCGAAGGTCCCCTTGGACGTCAAGCCGGCCGGCAAGCGATCCAAAAAGCCGACCAGGATGCCGGTTCTACCGGCAATTCCGGTCCCCGCCGACGGTTTCCGCGCCGCCGTGGCCCTCCGCGGCACGGTGTGGGCGGCGCCGGCTTGCGCGGATCATGCGGTCTGGAAGCTCGATTCCCTGGGCCGGCGGCTGGCGGAAAGCCTGCCGGTGCCCGGCGATCCCTGCGCCGCCGTCGATCTCCAGCGCGACTGGAGCGGCGATGTCCTCGCTCTCTGGCCCGGATCGGCTGGCGCCGTGCTTCGTCTGGTGTCTGGAGGGAGGGACGGGAGCTGGCAGCCGGCGGGGGACGCCCTCGCCGTGCCGATGCCTCCGGCGCCGGAGCCGCTCCTCTCCTGGTTCTTCTGGAGCGCCGAGCCGCTTGCGCTGGGCGGACCGGCGGACGACCCTCGTTTGTATCGCCGCGTCGACGGCAAGGTGACCGCGCTCCATGAGGATTGCGGCCCGGGCAACGCCCTGGTCCGCGTCGCCGGGGACGCCAAAGGCTGGGCGGCGCTCACCCGCGACTGGCTGCTCGTCGGCGAGCATCAGCGGATCGAGCAGCGGCCGGCGCCCGGTTCGGATTAGAATCTGCCGCGCGTGCCCTATTCCAAGGAGGAAAGGCAGGTATGAACAACATCTCACGCACGATTCGGACGAGTCGCACGATTCGCATGATTCCAATGCTCGCCCTGCTTCTCGCCGCCGCCGGTCCTCTCTACGCCGTCGGCGAAGGGCGGATCCTCGGCACCGTCCTCGACGCGGCCGGCGCCCCGGTCGCGGACGCCCAGATCCTGCTCACCCGCCAGGGATCGTCCTATAAACAGGAGAAGAAGACCGACGGCAAGGGGACCTTCACCCTGCTGGTCCTCGACGCCACCAAGGACTACCAGATCCACATCGAGAAGGCGGGATTCATCCCGGTCGACGAGCCGGTCAAGGCGAAGATCCAGGACACCATCCGCGTCTCCTACACCCTGCAACCGGCGGTGGCCAAGCCGGCGGCCGGCCCGCAAGCCCTGTCGGGCGAGAACCAGGCGATCACCGCCTACAACGAGGGCGTCGCCAAGCTCCAGGCGAAGGACAAGCCGGGCGCGATCGCCAAGTTCGAGGAGGCGGCGACGCTCAATCCCAAGCTGCCCGACGCGTCGGCGGTGCTCGCCGAGCTGTACCTCGACGCGGGGAAGAACACCGAGGCGATCGCCGCCGCCGAGCGCTACCTCGCCCTGCAACCGAACGCGCCGCGCGGTCTCTCCGTCGAGTACGACGCCTACCAAGCGCTCGGCGATCCGGCCAAGGCGGACGCCGCCCTCGAAGCGCTGATCAAGGCCGACCCCGGCCACGACACCGCCGTGCGCCTGCTCAACAAGGGGGTCGCCCTGTTCAACGCCGGCAAGGTGGAGCAGGCGATCCCGATCTTCGAGCGCGCTTTGCAGGTCGATTCCACCCTGGCCAAGACCCACTACATGCTCGGCCTCTCCTACGGCAACACCGGCAACAACGAGAAGGGCAAGGAGCACCTCACCAAGTTCCTCGAGATGGCGCCGAACGACGAGAACGCCGCGACGGCCAAGGAGATGCTGGAGTACATGAACAAGCAGAAGAAGCCGTAGGGGTTGGGCGGGGGCGCCCCGGAGGGGCGAAGGCACGTAGCCCAGGGTTTCAACCCTGGGCTACCGGGGCAGCCGCAGGAGGGCCTCGCAGCCGCGGTCCTCGAAACGGTTCTCCAGGGTGAGCGTGCCGCCGTGGGCCTCGGCGATCTGCCGGGAGAGCACGAGGCCGATGCCGCTGCCTTCCGGCTTGGTGGTGTAGAAGGGGACGAAGAGGTTGTCGGTGTTGCTCAGCCCCGGCCCTTCGTCCTCCACCCGCACCTCGACGAAGGCGCCGGCCACCCGCCAGCTCACGCCGACGCCGCCGCCGGTGAGCAGGGCGGCGTCGACGGAGTTGCGGATCAGGTTGATCAGGAGCTGCTCGATCTGATCCGCGTCGCCGTCGACGGTGACCTCCGGCCCCTTCTCCACATAGACCGGCAGCCGCGTTTCGAGCGCGGCGATGCGGCGGATGAGCAGCGCCAGATCGAACGGCGCCAGGCGCGGCGGCGGCAGCTTGGCCAGGCGCGCATAGGCGGCCATGAAGCGGATCAGCGCCTCCGAGCGGTTGCCGATGATCTCCAGGCCGCTCACCATGTCCTCTTTCCAGTCGTCCGGCTGCTTCTCGAGCAGGAAGGCGAGCGTCGAGGCCATCGAGCGGATCGGCGCCAGGGAGTTGTTGAGCTCGTGGCCCAGCACGCGGATCAGCCGTTTCCAGGCCTGGCGCTCCTCCTCGCGCAGAGCGTTGCTCAGATCGGTGATCACCAGCAGCTTGTGCGGCAGCCCCTGCTCGCGGAACAGGCTGCGGCGCACGTCCCAACGGCCCGGGCCGCCGGGGAAGGTCTTGGCGGCGGTGCGCACCTGCGCCCCGTCGAGCAGATCGGCGAGCCCGAGGGCTCCGGCGTCGCGGCTGAGCAGATGGTCGGCGCTCTCCCCGAGCAGGCGCTCGCCGGCGCGGTTGACTAGCCGCAACCGCTCCTGATCGTCGAACGCGAAGACCGCCACGTCGACCTCTTCCATGACGCGGTGCAGCAGGGCGGTGGCCTCCACCGCGCCGAGGCGCTGCTCGCGCAAGGTCGCGGCGATGGCGTTGACCTCGTGCATCACCTGGCCGAGGGCGTCGGCCTGCTCGGGCAGGCGGGCGCGCAGGGAGAAGTCGCCTTCGCGCACCGCGCCCAGCAGGTTGGCGAGGGTCTGGAGAGGCCGCACCACCCGGTCGCGCAGACCGATCGCGAGCTTCCACCAGAGGAAGAGGAGCGCCACCGCCACCACCGAGATGACCCGGTTGTTGTACCCCCCTCTCCACAGCAGGAGGAGGGTCGCGGTCAACGCCGGCAGGCCGGTCGCCAGCGCCAGGAGCAGGATGCGGTTCTCGAAGCTCAGCAGCCGGGCCATGCGCGGGAAGCGCGGCCGGCGGTCCTGCGCCAGGTCGGCGAGCGGGTGCAGCTCGGCTCTAGAGGCCATGCTTTTCCAGCCGGCGGTAGAGGGCGCTGCGCGACAGGCCGAGCGCATGCGCGGCCTGGCTCACGTTGCCGCCGTAGCGGGCGAGGGCCTTCTGGATGAGCACCCGCTCGACCCCCTCGAGCGGCAGGTCCTCCAGCGAGGACGGCGCCGCGGGAGCCGCCTGCAGGCCCAGGTCGCGCGCCCGCACCCGCTCGCCGGTCGCCATCAGCACGCTCCTCTCCACCGCGTGGTCGACCTCGCGCACGTTGCCCGGCCAGGAGTGGGCGAGGAGCACTTCGACCGCCGGCTCGTCGAAGCCGAGGAGCGGCTTGCGGTAGCGCTGGGCGTGCTGGCGCAGGAAGTGCTCGGCGAGCGGCAGGATGTCGCCGCGCCGCGCGCGCAGCGGCGGGATGTGGATCTCCACCGTGTTGAGCCGGAAGAGGAGGTCCTGGCGGAACCGTCCGGCGGTCACCTCCTCGCGCAGGTCGGCGTTGGTGGCCGAGACGACGCGCACGTCGGCGGTGCGCGTCTTCGACGATCCCAGGCGCTCGAACTCGCCGGTTTCGAGGACGCGCAGGAGCTTGGCCTGCTGGGCGAGCGAGATGTTGGCGATCTCGTCGAGGAACAGGGTGCCGCGGTCGGCCAGCTCGAAACGCCCGACGCGGTCCGACTTGGCGTCGGTGAACGCGCCGCGCACGTGGCCGAACAGCTCGCTCTCGAACACCGACTCGGCGAAGCCGCCGGTGTTGACCGTCACCATCGGCATGGCGGCGCGCTGCGAGACGGCGTGCAGGGCGCGGGCGATGACCCCCTTGCCGGTGCCGTTTTCGCCGGTGATCAGCACGTTGGCCTCCGAGGGCCCCACCCGCTCCACCAGTTCCAGGATCGGCTGCATCTCAGGCGACGTGGCGATGAGGACCGGCGCGCCGCCGCTGCCGCCGTCGCGCAGCGCCTCGTTCTCCGCCTCGAGCTGTTTGCCGCGGCGCAACGCCCGGCCGAGATCGACCTGGGTGCGCAGGATGGAGAGCAGACGGTTGTTCTCCCAGGGCTTCTCGATGAAGTCGCGGGCGCCCTGGCGCATCGTCTCGACCGCCAGGCCGACGCTCGCCCAGGCGGTCATCACCACCACGGGGAGCGAATCGTCGATCGCGCGCAGACGGCTGAGGAGGTCCAGGCCCTCCTTGCCGGAGGTCGTGTCCCGGGTGTAGTTGAGGTCCATGAGGACGACGTCGAGCTCGCGGCTGGTGACGGCTTGCACGACCTCCACCGGCGAGCCGGCGGTCTCCGTTTCGTACCCTTCGGCCTTGAGCAGCAGCCGCAGGGACTCACGGATCTCGCGCTGGTCGTCGGCGATCAGGGCGCGCGGCTTGCGGGAGAGGAGAACGGGCTGAGTCATCACAGGGTTAACTCTACCCTCGAATCAAAAAAAGAGGCTGCCGCACCCGCGGCAGCCCTGGAGGGAAACGGTGATCGTGGGTTGTGTTGCCTAAACGGCAAACCCGCGCTGCTCGACCTCGCGCTGGTCGACTTCGCGCTGGACGCCTTGCTCCTCTTCGACGACACGACCGTCGAAGAGGTGAATCGAACGCTCCGCGTACCGCGCGAAGCGGGGATCGTGGGTCACCATGCAGATCGTGGCGCCTTCCTTGTGCAGCTCTTCCAGCAGCTCCATCACCGACTCCGAGTTCCGCGAGTCGAGGTTGCCGGTCGGCTCGTCA
>DATARD010000210.1:0-23570 GCA_036264355.1 Thermoanaerobaculia bacterium | reverse complement strand
CTGATCCGGCACGGTCTGGCCCGCGGAGACGTCGATCAGGTCGCAGCCCGCGGCGCAGAACGCCTCGGCGATGGCGAAGGTGTCGTCCTCGGTGATCCCGCCCTCCTGCCAATCCGAAGCCGAGATGCGCACCGACATGGGGCGGTCCTCGGGCCAGACGGCTCGCAGGGCGCGGAAGACTTCGATTGGAAAGCGGAGGCGGTTTTCGATCGGGCCGCCGTATTCGTCTTCGCGCCGGTTGGTGAGCGGTGAGAGGAAGGAGGCGAAGAGATAGCCGTGGGCGCAGTGCAGCTCCAGGTGATCGAAACCCGCGCGGGCGCCGCGCTCGGCGGCGGCGGCGAATTGCGCGATGATCTCGTCCATGCCTGCACGATTGAGCTCGAGCGGCAGCGGGGAGATGTCCGGAAAATAAGGGATCGGTGAGGCCGAGACGACGGGCCAGTTGGCTTCCGGATCGATGATCGGCACGTCGGACTGCTCCCAGCCGAGCTGGGTCGAGCCCTTGCGCCCGGAATGGCCGAGCTGGAGAGCGATCTTCGCCGGCGAATGGCTGTGGATGAAATCGACGATCCGCCGCCATTGCGCTTCTTGCGCATCGCTCCAGAGGCCGGTGCAGCCGAGGCTGATCCGCGCTTCGGGCGACGGACAGGTCATCTCGGTGAAGATCAATCCCATGCCGCCGAGGGCGTGCGAGGTGTAGTGCACGAAGTGCCAGTCGGTGAGGTCGCCGTCGACCGCCGAATATTGCGCCATCGGCGACATGACGACCCGGTTGGCCAGCTCCATGCCGCGCAGGCGGAATTTGGTGAACATCGGCGTCGGGCGGGTTTTCCGCGCATCGTAGCCGGTCTCGCGGAACGCGCGCTCGTACCACTCGGTGTCGACCTTTTCGACGAACGACGGATCGCGGAGGATCAGGTTGTCATAAGTGACCGACTTGGCGCGGCACATGACGACGGCGGCGAACTGCATGGGCTCCATGTCCCACGAACGATCCATGTGCTCGAACCAGGCGAGCGAGACGTCCGCGTTGTGCTGGATCACTTCGCAGGGCACGCGCCGCGCGGCTTCGTACGCGGTAAAGGCTCGCGCGAGATCGGTTTCTCCAGACGTGAGAACCGACTCGGACAATGCGATCGCGCACTCCATGGCGAGCTTGGTTCCCGAGCCGACCGAATAGTGGGCGGAAGCTTTGGCGTCGCCCAGGAGCACGATCTTGCCGTGGTGCCAATTTCGGCACGAGACGCGCGGGAAGCGGCGCCATTGCGAGCGGTTGAGGAGCAGCGGATGTCCGGCCAGCTCCTGGGCGTACATCCGTTCGAGCACCGCGCGGCTCTGCTCTTCGTCGAGAGTGTCGAAGCCGTGGCCGCGCCAGCAGGCTTCGTCCATCTCGAAGATCCAGGTCGAACGGCTCTCGGGGAGACGCTCGTATTGATAGGTGTGGGCGCAGAGGATGCCGTGCTCGGTCTCGCGAAAGAAATAGTTGAACTCGCCCATCGGCCGGGTCGAGCCCATCCAACAGAAACGGTTCGCCTTCCAGACGACGGTCGGTTGAAACTCCGCGCTCCAGTGCTCGCGCACGGGAGAATTGATGCCGTCGGCGGCGAGGATGAGATCGGAATCGGCGAAGCGCCGGTCGATCTCCGCCGGATCGATCCGCTCTCCGAAGTGGAGCGTGACGCCCACCTCGCGGCAGCGTTCCTGGAGGATGTTGAGCAGGCGCATGCGCGAGATCCCCGCGAAGCCGTTGCCGGCGCAGCGGATCTCGTGCCCCTTGAAGTGGATCGCGACGTCGTCCCAGTAGGCGAAGGCGTCGCGGATGCGGGTGAACGACTCCGGATCGCGCGAGAGGAACTCGTCGAGCGTCTCGTCGGAGAAGACGACGCCGAATCCGAACGTATCATCGGCGCGGTTCTGCTCGAAGACTTCAATGGTCCAGTCCGGGCGTGCCTTGCGGGTGAGCAGCGCGAAATAGAGACCGCCCGGGCCGCCGCCGAGAACGGAAATCTTCACGGCTGATCCTCAGGAAGGATCGCCGTCCCTTCGATCTCCAGGCGCGCCGCGGGCTCGACCAGACGGACAATCTGCATCACGGCCATGGCGGGGAAATGCTTGCCGAGAATCTCGCGGTAGACCGCGCCGAGCGCCTTGCGGTTTTCGAGGTATTCGTCCATATCGACGACGTACCAGTTGAGGCGCACCAGATGGCGCGGCTCGGCGCCTCCCGCGGCGAGCACGGCACGCAGGTTGAGCAGCGCCTGCCTCGCCTGCGCGAGAAAGCCCTCGGCGAGCACCTCGCGCTCGTCCCAGCCGATCATGCCGCCGGTCACCACGATCCTCCCGCTCCCGGCCATCCCGTTCGCATAACCTTTCGGCGGCGGCCAGCCGGGCGGCAGTAGCGCTTGTGGATCGAATGGATCGCTCACTCCTGCTCCTTGGCGTTGGCCATCTCTCGCAGTCGGAAACGCTGGAGCTTGCCGGTCTGGGTGCGTGGCAGGGCGTCGACGAAGACGACGGAGCGCGGATATTTGTAGGGAGCGATCTCCGCTTTCACGAAGGTCTGAAGCGAGCGGACCATGTCGTGGTCGCCGACGTGTCCGGGGCGGAGCACGACGTACGCCTTGACGATCTGGCCGCGCTCCGGATCGGGCGCGGCGACGACGCCGCATTCGGCGACGGACGGATGGGTGAGCAGCGCCTCTTCGACTTCCGGGCCCGCGATGTTGTAGCCCGACGAAACGATCATGTCGTCCGAGCGCGCCTGGTACCAGAAGTACCCGTCCTCGTCCATCACATAGGTGTCGCCGGAGTAGTTCCAACCGCCGCGGACGTAGGTTTTCTGGCGTTCGTCGTCCAGATAGCGGCAGCCGGTCGGACCGCGCATCGAGAGGCGGCCGATGGTGCCAGGCGGAACCTCGCGGCCTTGGTCGTCCACGACTCTTGCTTCGTAGCCCGGGACCGGCCGGCCGGTGGCGCCGGGGCGGATTTCTCCTTGCGGCGAGCCGACGAAAATGTGCAGCATTTCGGTCGAGCCGATGCCGTCCATCAGCTCGATCCCGGTCGCCGCGTGCCAGGCGTCCCAGATCGCCTTGGGGAGCGTCTCGCCGGCCGAAACACCTTTGCGGAGCGACGAGATGTCATGGTCGGGAAGCTTGGCAAGCATTGCCCTGTACGCGGTCGGCGCGGTGAAGCAGATCGTCGCGCGGTACTTTGCGATCGCCGGCAGCAGCTCGTCCGGCGGCGCTTTTTCGAGCAGCACGGTGGCGGCGCCGGCGTGGAGCGGGAAGAGCAGGAGCCCGCCGAGCCCGAAGGTGAAGGCGAGCGGCGGCGAGCCGATGAAGCGATCTTCGGGTGTGGCACGGAGCACGTGACGGCCGTAGGTGTCGCAGGTCGCGAGCAGGTCGCGATGGGTGTGGATCGTCCCCTTCGGTTTGCCCGTGGTGCCCGAGGTGAAACCGATGATGCAGGGATCGAGGGCCGCGGTGTCGCAGGGAGGAAACGGCGCGCCGGAGACCTCCGCCATCAGGTTTTTCACCTCGCCGAACGAGACGATCCGTTCTAGCTGGGGTGCGATCGCGCGGGCCTGCTCGAGCTCGGCGAGCAGCCGGTCGTCACAGAGAGCGAGCGTGATCCGCGCCTGGCCGATGAGCAGGGAAAGCTCCTTGGCGCGGAGCAGCGGCATCGTCGCGACCACGACGCCGCCGGTCTTCCACACCGCGAGGTGCACCGCGGCGAGCATCGGCATGTTCGGCGCGCGGAGCAGCACGCGTCCACCGGGGACCAGGCCGAGCCGCTCGACCAGCACACGGGCGATCCGGTCGACCCGACTGCCGAGCTCGCGGTAGCTCCACTCTCTGGACGGCGAGATCAGACAGGGACGGTCGCCGTGTCCTTCCGCGATCCAGCGGTCGAGAAACGTGGTCACCGCGTTCAGCCGGCCGGGGTACTGCAGCTCGGGCAGGGTGAACAGGAAGTCCGGCTGGTCCGCGAGCGGGGGGAGGTGGTCGCGGACGAAGGTGTCGACGTGGGCCGTCTCGGAAGGGTATGGAGTGTTTGCAGTCATGTCCGCTGCCTCAGCGTCTCCCGGGCGATCACGATTTTTTGCACTTCGGTCGCTCCTTCATAAATGCGTAGCGCGCGGATCTCGCGGTAGAGCTGCTCGACTTTCGTTCCCTTTTTGACACCGAGGCCGCCGAAGATCTGCACCGCGCGGTCGATCACCCGCTGCGCGGCTTCCGTCGCGAACATCTTCGCCATCGCCGCCTCGCGGGTGACCCGCGCCGTTCCCTGGTCCTTGGTCCAGGCCGCGCGGTAGACCAGGAGCGCCGCGGCATCCACTTCGGTCGCCATGTCCGCGAGCGCGGCCTGGGTCAGTTGCAGATCGGCGAGCGGCGCGCCGAAGAGCTGCCGGGTCGCGGAGCGGTCGAGCGCTTCGTCGAGCGCTCGCCGCGCGAGGCCGAGCGCCGCGGCGCCCACCGTCGAGCGGAACACGTCGAGCGTCGCCATCGCGACCTTGAATCCCTCGCCCGGCCCGCCGAGCCGCTGCGCGAGCGGAACCCGGCAGCCGTCGAACCGCAGGGTGGCGAGCGGATGCGGCGCGATGACTTCGATCCGCTCCGTGACCTCCAATCCAGGCGTCTCGGCATCGACCACGAAGGCCGAGACGCCTTTCGCTCCGGGCGCTTCGCCGGTGCGTGCGAAGACGATGTAGAAGCCGGCGATGCCGCCGTTGGAAATCCACGTCTTCACGCCGTCCAGGCGGACGTGCGCCGGGCCGTCGGGCTTCGCGGCGGTGGTGATCGCCGCGGCATCCGATCCGGCGTCCGGCTCCGACAGCGCGAACGCCGCGATCGCCTCGCCGCTCGCCACCCGCGGCAGCCAGCGGTCTTTGATCTCGTCCGATCCGAAGAGGGCGATCGGCCCGCTGCCGAGCCCCTGCATCGCGAAAGCGAAATCGGCAAGACCGTCGTGATAGGCGAGAGTCTCACGCGCCAGGCAGAGCGCGCGCACGCTGTGGGCCGTCATGGCGCCGGTCGGAGCCGCGGCGTGGAGCCAGCCGCCCTGCCCCAGCGCACGTACCAGGCGGCGGCACGAGCCGTCGACCTCTGCGTGATCGACCAGCGCGGGCAACTCGCGGCGGGCCCAGACGGAGAGCTCGGCCGCCCAGGCCCGGTGCTCGTGGCCGAAGAACGGCCAAGCGAGAAACGAGCGATCGGGGACGACCGCCATGGTCAGTTTCCTTCGAACACCGGTTTCTGTTTTGCCGCAAACGCCCGGAACGCGCGGGAGAAATCTTCCGTCGTCATGCAGAGCGCCTGCGCCACCGCCTCGGATTCGATCGCGTCCTCGACCGACAGCGCCCACTCGACCTGCAGCATCCGCTTGGTCATCGCGTGGGCGAACGTCGGCCCGTGGGCGATCTCATGGGCCAGAGCCTGCGCCGCCGCGAGCAGATCGTCGGGCTCGACCAGCCGGTTGAAGAACCCCCAGCGCTCCCCCTCTTCGCCGGGCAGCGCGCGGCCGGTGTAGAGCAACTCGGACGCGCGCCCCTGGCCGATAATCCGCGGCAGCATCGCGCAAGCGCCCATGTCGCAGCCGGCGAGCCCCACCTTGTTGAATAGGAAGGCGACCTTGGCGCGCGCGGTGCCGAATCGCAGATCCGAAGCCATCGCGAGGATCGCCCCGGCCCCCGCGCAGATACCGTCGATCGCCGCGACGATCGGCTGCGGGCAGGCGCGCATCGATTTGACCAGCTCGCCGGTCTTCTTGGTGAATTCGAGCAGGCCGGCGGTGTCCATTTCGACCAGCGGGCCGATGATGTCGTGGACGTCGCCGCCCGAGCAGAAGTTGCCGCCCGATCCGGTGAGCACGAAGGCGCGGACGCCGTTCGCATCCTTCACCGCGGCGCGGAACAGCTCGGCGAGCTCGTCGTAACTGCCGAACGTGAGCGGGTTCTTCCGCTCCGGCCGGTCGAGAGTAATGGTGGCGACGCGATCGGCCGCCGCGAAGCGGAAGTGCTCCGCGCGGTAGTGGGAAAGGGGCAGGGTCACGCGATTGGCGGGGGTGCTCATTCTGTGGTCTCCCATCAGGCCGGCCGAGGCTCCAGATCGCGAGGGATGGTATGGCAAAGTCTCGACTGAGTCCATCTCCCCACCCAGGATTGAAATCCTGGGCTGGAAACCCTTGTCCCTGCGGGACGGCTGCCAGCGTTCCCAGGGAAAAACGGCCAAGCTCCTCCCTGGGAGCGCTGGCGTCCTCGCCGGCTTCTTCTTTCTCTGTCAGCGGTCAGACCCCCGCCTGCCCCTCATACAGATGCCTCTGGAATCCGGTGAACGCCATCCGGATCTCCTCGGGCTCACCGAGGTCCGCCAGGGCGTCCTGGATGGAGTCGTGGTATTTCAGCCGCAGGAGCGGGGTGAGCTTTTCCTGATCCAGCTCTTCGACTCCGTCGCTCACGTAGTGGCCCAGGACGAAGTCCAGGAAGGCCTGCTGTCTGCTGTTGAAGCGCTCCCGGATGGCCACCTGCGCGCGGTGGGCGCGCTCTTCGCGGGTGAGCCTCGGCAGGGCGAAGGCGACGTAGGCCAGGACGTCGAAGAGGTCGCTCTTCTCGGCGTCGATGAGCTTCTGCATCGCCTCCAGCTTGTCCTTGCCGAACTCCCTCTCGGCGAGGCCGTCGAGCAGCTTCCGGCGCGTGTCCGGTACGCTCCAGAGCGCGCGCAGCTCGGCTTCGTCGTGGAAGAATTCGGGGAGCTTGCCGAAGAGCAGCTCCAGGAATTGCTGGGCGGACATGGGGGTGCCGTCCGAATGCCAGAAGCTGATAGACATCATGTGTTGGATGGTGCGCTCTTTTCCATCGGCCAGCTTCACTTTGATTTTCGCGGGCCGGCCGTATTCCACCGGCACCTCGCGGATTTCCGCCGGCGGTCTCGGGTTTGAGACGTCGTAGGGCTTCGATTCCAGCGGCTCGATCGGCTTGTCGTCGGGGGTGTAGACGTACTCGTCGAGCGCCGTGGCGTTCCCTAATTTTACAGGGATAATGAAAATTTCCCCCTCGGGTTTTTCGTCAGCCACGTCAAGAGCAAGCCCGACCTTCTGGACATAACCTGACTTGCTGACAGAAGTGGCCGAAAGGCAAACTAAAATGTGCGCAGGTTGTAGCCGCTCTGGATCTTGTTCTTGATCTCGCCGAAGATCTCGCCGATCTTGTATTCGATGGTGTTCGGGCCGCTGGCCTTCAGCTTGAAAGCGTGCAGGTAGGGGAAGAGCTTGCTGTTGACGAAGTCGCGCAGGTCGTCGCCGGTCTGCGCCTTGTTGTGGTCGATCTGGCCGTTCTTCGCTTTGGGCGCGGCCCATTCGTCCCAGCGGTAGGGCTTGTCGAGGATGTAGGAGTACTTCTTCCCGTCGAACCGGGCCTCTGCCGCCTTGTCCTGTTCCAGTCCGTCCAGATACTTGAGGAAGAGGAGCCAGGACGTCTGTTCCGTGTAGTCGAGCTCCGTGGTGCAGCCGGCCTCTTTCCAGAGGACGTCGTCGATATTCTTGAAGGCTTGCTCAAACATGAAGTCCCAAGTCCCTCGCGCAGTTGTCGTGGTCCCTCAACCTGTGGGTCAACAAGCCATGGCGGTGTGGTTTCGCGATGGTAGCACTTCTCTGCCATCAGGGGGGACGGCGACGGTCGGCTGAAGTGGCGTGACGGTCGTGAGTAGTGGCATTGCGGTCGTACGTAATGGCATTGCAGTCGTACGTAGTGGCGTTGCGGTTGTACGCAGTGGCGTAACGGTCGTGGGCAGTGGCCTTACAGTCGCAAGCAGTGGCGTTGCAGTCGTGCGTAGTGGCGTTCCAGTCGCAGGCAGTGGCGCGACGGTCGTGGGCAGTGGCATGACGGTCGTACGCAGTGGCGTAACGGTCGTACGAAGTGGCGTAACGGTTGGGCGTAGTGGCTTTAGAGTCGTAGGCAGTGGCGTGACGGTCGTACGTAGTGGCGTGACGGTCGTAGGCAGTGGCGTTGCGGTCGCACGTAGTGGCGTTGCAGTCTTACCCAGTGGCGTTACGGTCGTAGGCAGTGGATCGAACGACCGCCCTCCCAACCCGGGGCGATGCCCCGGGCTGAGGCAGCCCGGGCCTTCGGCCCTTGCGCCCGCCCTCCTGGGCGTTTCGCCCCTCGGTGTGGCGGTCTCTCGGAGAGACGTCTCTGTCCGCCGATTACTCACCTCTGTCCGGCAATAACTCGTTTTGGTCCGAAAATAACGGAGGGCGGCTCTCCCCCGGCTCGTTGGAGCCGTCCAACGAGTGGGGGCCGTCCGGCAATGACTCACCTCTGTCCGGCAATGACTCGTTTTGGTCCGGAAATGACGGGGGGCGGACGTCCACCGGCTCGGGGCGGTCGCGGCGATGGGCATGGCAGGAACCAGATCATCAGGTGTCAGGTGAAGAATGTGGGGAGGGTGGATGGCATGGCTGATGCAGTCTCTATCCAGTAAGGACAAGGAGGTGATCTCATGAAAACCAAACGAACCGTCCCACTGCTGCTGGCCACCACCAGCCTGCTGGGGCTTTTGGCCTCGGCCTGCTATGTCGAACCCAATTACTACCACCACCGGCACTATCGCGACGGCTACTATCGCTCCAGCGCAGAGCTCAAGGTTGACGCCGCGCCGGCGGCTCAGGCGGGGGTGACGGCCAAGTAAGCGAATCCTCACCAGCCGGGCTCCGGATCGATGCCAAGATCGTCGGCAAGACGGTTATAGCAGGCAAAGAGACCGGTGGCTCGGACGACGACGTGGGTGGCGCGATCGGAGAACCCGTTGCGCGCAGATCCACGTCGTCGTTCGTCAGCGCACGCGGCGTCTGGGCAAAGCGTCTTCTGTGACGGTCCTGTGACATCTCCTGTTTCCTGATTCCCGCGTCATATTGCGGAGCGCGGGCCGACCTAGAATCGCTTCGACCTGGTTAACCGATTCGAGGTGCGCCTCATGCAACGACATACCGTTCTCGCTGTCTGCCTTCTGGCCTCCAGTCTGGCGGCTTGTGGTGGCTCCCCTGCGGGTGAGCCGGTTGCCGGCAGTGGCAACAGCCGGCCGGCGGCGAGCAGCGAAGGGACTGTCAATCTTCTTTTCACCTATGGCTCGGAGAAAGAGGAGTGGGTGAAGGCGGTCACCGCGCGCTTCAACCAGCAGGGCGCGAAGACCGCGGGCGGCAAGGTCGTGCACGTCGAGGCGGTGCCGCAGGGCTCCGGCGAGATGATCGACGACCTGCTGGACGGCACCCGCAAGGCCCATCTGGCGAGCCCGGCGTCGGCGGTGTTCCTGCAGCTCGGCAATGCGAAGTCGCGGACACGCACCGGCAAGGACCTGATCGGCCCGACGCAGAACCTCGTGATCTCGCCGGTCGTCATCGCGATGTGGAAGCCGATGTCCGAGGCGATCGGGTGGGGGAAGGAACGGGTGGGGTGGAGCAACGTGCTCGCGCTGGCCCGCGATCCCAAGGGCTGGGCGGCGTACGGCCATCCCGAATGGGGCGCCTTCAAGCTCGGCCACACGCACCCGGAGACCAGCAACAGCGGCGTCGCGGCGCTCCTCGCCGAGGTCTACGCCGGCGCCGGCAAGGTGGCGGGCCTGAAGCTCGCCGACGTCGAGAAGCCGCAGACGGTCTCCATGGTGACCGGCATCGAGAGCGCCATCGTGCACTACGGCAGCTCCACCGGCTTCTTCGGCAAGCGGCTGTTCAGCGACGGCCCGCAGTACCTCTCGGCGGCGGTGCTGTATGAAAACATGGTGATCGAATCCTACGGGCCGCAGTACAAGCTGCCGTTTCCGGTCGTCGCGATCTATCCCAAGGAAGGGACGTTCTGGAGCGATCATCCGGTCGGTATCGTGGAGCGCGAGTGGGTGACTCCCGAGCACCGCGAGGCGGCGAAGATCTACATCGATTATCTCCTCGCGAAACCGCAGCAGGAGGAGGCGCTGCGCTTCGGCTTCCGGCCGGCCGCCGTCGAGGTGCCGCTCGCCGCGCCCGTCGATGCCGCGCATGGAGTCGACCCCCGCGAGCCGCAGACGACGCTGGAGGTGCCGCCCGCGGAGGTGATCGACGCCGTCCTCCGTCTCTGGCACGAGCACAAGAAGCGCGCGGACATCACCCTGGTGCTCGACATCTCGGGCAGCATGAACGAGGACGGCAAGATCGAGAACGCCAAGGCCGGCGCCGCGCAGCTCCTCACCCTGCTCGATCCCGAAGACCGCTTTTCATTCCTCCCCTTCAACGCGCAGACCGCCTGGGCCGGCGAGGGGCTGCGGCTGGCCGACGCGCGGGACAAGCTGAAAGGCACCGTCTCCGGCGTCTTCGCCAACGGCGGCACGGCGCTCTATGACGCGATTGCCGAGGCGTACGATCACGCCATGGCGCGCCGGGAGCCCGGGCGCATCGCGGCGATCGTGGTGCTGAGCGACGGCGCGGACACCCACAGCCATCTCAAGCTCCGCGAGCTGGTGGACAAGCTGCGCACCAGCGGCGAGTCCGGGGAAGGTGTGCGGGTGTTCACCATCGGTTATGGGAAAGACGCCGAGCGCAGTGTCCTGGAGTCGATCGCCGAGGCGACGCGCGGGCGCTACTATGAAGGGACTCCGGCCAATATCCGGACCGTGTTCCGCGAAATCTCCACCTTCTTCTGAGACGTCCAGACGCCTATGACCGAGCCTTCGAGCCCGAAGCTGACCACCGCCGGCAAGCTGGTGGTCTTCCTGTTCATCGCCGGCTGCCTCTACGGCGCTTATTACCTCTTCCTGCGCAAGCCGCTCGGCGGCCCCGGCGCGGCGTCTCCAGGCGGGACGCCTGCCGCGCCGAAAGAGAGCGGCGGCGGGCTCTTCGGCGGCGACGGGCCGGCGGTGAGCATCGGCATCGCCTACGGCACGGAGAAAGAGCGCTGGCTGCAATGGGCGGCCGCCGAGTTCGCCAAGACCTCCGACGGCAAACGCATCAAGATCGATCTCATTCCCATGGGCTCCCTCGAAGGCGCGCAGGCCGTGTTGGCGGGCGATCAGCGGATCAATGTCTGGAGCCCGGCGAGCGCGCTCTATAAAGACATCTTCGTGGAGGATTGGAAGGTCAAGCACGGCGGTGAAAACAAGTCGCCGATCGTCCGCGAAGAGAACCTTGCGTTGACGCCGCTCGTCGTCGTCATGTGGGCCGAGCGCTACGGGCCGTTCGCCGCCAAATACGGGCAGGTCTCCTTCCGCACCCTCGGGCAGGCGCTCGCCGAGCCGTCGGGCTGGCAGACCATCGCGCAGAAACCGGAATGGGGACTGTTCAAGCTCGGCCACACCCATCCGAACGAATCGAACAGCGGTCTGATGACTCTCGTCCTGATGGCCTACGACTACCGCGACAAGACGCGCGGCCTGACGTTGCAGGACATCCTCGATCCGGGCTTCCTCACCTGGGAGCAGGGGATCGAGCGGGGCGTGAGCGGCCTCTCGAACAGCACGGGCAACCTCATGAAGGAGATGGTGCTCAAGGGCCCGTCGGCGTACGATGCGGTGGTGGTCTACGAGAGCGTTGCGATCGATTATCTCAAGAACGCCGAGGGGCGCTGGGGGGAGCTGCACATCGCCTACCCGCAGCGCAACCTGTGGAGCGAAAACCCGTATTACATCCTCGATACGCCGTGGAGCAGCAAGGAGCAGCGCGAGGCGGCGGGGAAGTTCCTCGATTTCCTGCTCACCGAGCCGATCCAGCGGCAGTCGCTCACCCACGGTTTCCGGCCGGGCAATCCGGCGGTGCCGGTGCGTTTTCCCGGCAGCCCGTTCGTCGCCTACGAGCGGTTCGGGCTCAAGGTCGAGCTGGGCACCGTGTGCGAGCTGCCGAAGGCGGAGGTGATCAACAACCTGCTGGCCGGCTGGCAACGGTCGCACGGCGCGTCGTGATCCGCGACTATCTGAAAGCGGCCTTCTGGGCCGGTCTCGACGTGCCCGGTCTCGGGCGCCTGCCGCTCAACCTCCTGGCGGTGCTGGGTTTCGCGATCCTGGGCTTCGGCCATCCCGGTTTCTGGCTGTTGGGAGCCGGCCTGGAGACCGGCTACCTGACGCTCCTCGCCACCCATCCCCGTTTCCAGCGGGCGATCGACGCGCGGCGCAAATTTCTCGCGTCGTCCGAGAGCACAACCGGTGGGCAGCAGGAGCTCGTCGCGCGCCTGGCGCCCGACGCGCAGCGCCGTCTCGCCACCCTCGACGGCAAAATCACGCGTGCTCTGGAGGCGGCGCGTGATGCGCACGCGGACCCTTTCGACCTGGCCAGCCGGCGCGAGGCGTTCGGCCGTCTCGCCTGGATCTACCTCAAGCTCCTCATCGCCCGCCATCAGTTGCAGACGACGCAGGCGAACGCCGACGCGGAAGATCTCAAGCGGCGGATCGCCGATCTCGAAACCGCCGCCGCGTCCGGGGAAGCGACGGCCGCTCTCCGCCAATCGCGGAGCGCCACCCTGGACCTCCTGCGCCAGCGTTTGCAGAACCTGGAGCGGTGCGGGCAGAGCTTGCAGGAGGTCGAGAGCGATTTGCAGCGGATCGAGGCGCAGGTCGACCTCGCCGTCGAGAGCGCCGGAGTGGCGGACGGAGGTGGAGGAGCCGCGACCGCGGCCAACCTCGATCTGGCGAGCGAGATTCTCGGTGAGGGCCTCGACTACGGCGACCTCGGGGGGCAGGTGGCCGCGCTCGACCAAGTGTACGCGGCGCCGGTTGGGCGGCAGAAGGCTTGAGCGCTCTTTAGCTTTGCGCCGCGCTGCTCAGCTCCGGGCGCGGCTCATGTCGATGGCTACGTAACTACCGCCATGATTGATTGAGACCTGTCCGTAGAGTGCGCGCCCTTTGCCGCCGGCGACCTCACACGGAAGGTAGTAGAGGTTTCCTATCTGGACAGGCTTCTCATAGACTCCTTCGACCAAGCTGACGGTTGCCTGTGCGGATTGTGCAGATTCTCTGGTCTCTCCCCAGGCCTCAACGCCGACCAGCGCATGCCGCAGATCTTTGCCGCCTCCGAAGGACCTGAAAAGGATGAGATGCCGGGTCGCGTCGCGCTGAAAGACGCAGAAAGCGACGGCTTTCGAATCGCAATCGCCCTCGCCGAGGATCATGACCGCAGCCGGAATCATGAATCCGCCGGTGATTTTACCCGTCGCCGGATCCTGGTCGGGCACTTCGCCAAATTGCATCGACTGAAAAAAGTCCATCAAGAGCTCCGGGCTTCCCTTCGTCGCATCCTGAATTTGCTCACGGCACTGCCGGAGCAGGTCAGCGCTTGCGTCCGCCAGCTTTGCGTAATCGGGTATCCAGCCGATGGGCTTCTGTTCCCGGAAACCTTTTTGGGCGAAAAATGTGGTCTCGGCCGTGGCGTGCGCTTCTTGGAGAACTTCCGGATGAGCGTTGAGCCATGCGTAGAAGGCGAATTCTTCGCGGTGCGCGCTTTCTACGTCAAGGGAGGAAGGAAGCTCGCCAGGGCCGATCTGCCACTCGATGCGTCCTTGAGGGCTAGTCACCGCCTTGCCATAGGACAACATTCCGGCTCTGGCCATCCTCTCATTGAGAATCTTCTCTTGCGCCTTGCTGAGCCAGGCGGTCGCCTCAGATTCCTGGTAGCCGAACGCGGCATCCATCGCATGGCTGTTGGCGGCGTCGATGCCGCAACTCACTTCGTGCCAGTCTCCGGAAGGGCTCTTGAAGCGGTACCAGAGAAGCCACTTATGGCCGTTCTTGGTCCTGGCAAAGGAGAAGTCGGGGAGCGAATATTGGCCTTTCCCGACGGCGGAAAGGGTTTTACCGGATGTCTTGGGTGCGGTTCCTTGCGCCGTGGCCACGAGAGTGAGAAGGGCCAGCGCAAAGATACAAGCACAGAGGGTGCCTTCCGTTTGGGGCTTCATGGCAGGTTGACCAGGCCGGCCCGGCCGAAAGGGATCAGGGAGCGAGAAAAATCTTCGATGCCCTCATTGAGCATCAGTGTTATGGCCAGTAGCGTCAGGGAGTAGAAGATCGCCACGGCAAAATTATCCTGCACGCGAATCGCGTCGGCGATGTCGATGCGGCGCCGGATGAACTTCTTGAAGATGGCGCCGGCGATCTGGACCGAGACAAAGCCCAGGCTGACGATGATGACAATACAAAGAATGGACCGCAGGATGATTGCTGCTGCGGCACCCAGGGTCAGGCTTTCGACGAAAAGGCTACGAAAGACGGCCATTGCGGCATACACCGCATGGCGCACAAGAATCGCCTGGCAGAGGAGGGTGGTTCCCAATTCGAGGCCGGCGGACCGGTTGCCGTCGTGCAGCAGCTTGTCTTCATCGGCTTTTTTCGTCAGCGTCTTGTCCAGCCAGTACGCAGCATACGCCAACGGTCCTGTACCGAGCGTGACGGCGACACAGTAGGCGAGAAGCCCCGCCCCGATGATCAGGAAGTTTGAATCGTCCATGGATCCTCCCAGCGAGCCAAGCGCAGCTCTAACTGGAAAGACACCGGACGACCGACTCTTGTTTATGTGCGACCGGCGCTCAACTGTTTTGAATCCCCCGCAGCGCCTGCGCGACCTCGTTGAGCACCAACGGGCGCTCTGAGTTCACGTAGAAGTGGCCGCCGGGGAAGATCCGTATCCGCGCCGGCCGGGTGCTCTGCGCCTGCCAGGCCCGGATCTGCTCCTCGCTGGCCTCGGGATCGCCAAGACCGCCGAATGCGACGAGGGGGAGATCGAGCGGCGGCTCGTCGCGGTAGACGTAGCTCTCTACGACCGAGAGGTCGGCGCGCAGCACGGGGAGAGCCATCTCCGCCAGGACCGGATTGTCCAGAAATCCGTCGGTGACGTCGAAGTGCTCGCGGAGCGTCGCCACGAACTCATCGTGCGGGAGCTTCCCGACGTGCGGCCGGTCGCGGAAGAGCTGCGGCGCCGGATAGCCGGAGACGATGAGCAGCCGCGGCAGCGGTTTCCCCGGTGTCTGCAGCGAGCGGAGCTCGCGGGTCAAGGCGAAGGCCACCAGCGCTCCCAGGCTGTGCCCGAAGAATGCGAACGGCCCGGAGGTGAAATCGAGCGTCGTCAGCAGCTCTTTGAGCAGAGGGGTAATCTCGGTGTGTGGCGTCTCCCGGAACCGGTTCTCCCGGCCCGGGAAGTTGACCGGCACGATCTCGACGTAATCCGGCAGCGACCGCGACCAGGACCGGTACCAGGAGGCCCCGGCGCCGCCGTAGGGAAAGCAGAAGAGGCGGAGCTTTGGCATGGACGACTTTGTAGCACAGCTCACCCCTCAATAGGCGCGAGGCTGGAAGTCCTCGGGGAGCTCGAACTCGTCGTCGTACCACGGCCACATGCGCCGGATGCGATAGTCTTCGCTCCATGCCGATCCCACCCGCTGCCGTCTCCCTCTCCCCCTGCGTCGTGGTGGTCAAGACGCCGGTCGCTTCCCGCAAGCCGGTGGCGGACCGCTTGGCGGGCACGGGGCGGCGGCTCGCCGGAGAGGTGGAGGATGCGGCGCGCGAGCAGGAGGCGACGCTGGCGACGGTGTACGAAGGTCTCGCCCACCTGGGCGTCACGCCGGTGACGGTGTCGATCGATGCCCTGGACGAGCCGGCGCAGCAGACGATCGGCGGCGCGCGGCTGGTAATGACGGTCGGTGGCGACGGCACCCTCCTGGCGGCGGCGCATTGGGTGACCGGAGCGTCTCTCCTCGGCGTCAACTCGGCGCCGCGGTCGAGCATCGGCTACCTGTCGATCGCGCGGCGCAGCAATGTGGCGCGGACGCTGGCGCAGATCGCGCGCGGGGCTCTGGCGCCGCAGAAGGTCGTCCGCATCGAGGCCGAGGTCGCGGGTCAGCGTCTGCCTCCGGCGCTCAACGACATCCTTCTCGCCCATCAGCAGCCGGCGGCGACCAGCCGCTACCGGTTGCGTCTGGGACCTCGGGCGGAAGATCACCGCAGCTCCGGGTTGTGGGTCTCGACGCCTGCGGGCTCGACGGCGGGCATCCACTCGGCGGGCGGCCAAGTGATGCCGCTCGGCGCGCGGCGTCTCCAGTTTCGCGCCCGCGAGCTGTACCGGATCCGCGGCCACAAGGCGGTCCTCGAAAGCGGTTTCGTGAAGCCGGGCGAGGAGCTCGTCGTCGAGTCGGCGATGGCGGACGGCTGGCTCTACCAGGACGGCGCGCGCATGATGGTCCCCTTTCCCTTCGGCGCCAAGGCGGTGTTCCGCGTCGCCGAGCAGCCGCTGCTGCTGTTCGCGGACCCGGAGCGGTGGGCGGGGGAGTAGGTCCTCATCCCAGAATGGTCTTGACCACCGCCTCGGCGCGCTCGATGAAGCTGCCGAGGTCGCCGTCGTTGTTGACGGTGTGGCTGGCGGCGCGGAGGAGATCGGCGACGCCGAGGCGTTGCTCGATTGCGTGGAGCGCCTGGAGCTCTTCGTGGCTGATCGGGTCACCGGGGCGGCTCCGGCCGAGAGAGCGGGCGGTGCGGGTTTCGTCCGGGGCGGTGATGGCGATGAGGACGATGCGGTCGGCGAGATCCTGGACGGCGAGGAGATCGGATTCCTCGCGCAGGCAGTCGACGAGCACAGCCGGTTTGCTTGCGAAAGCGCGGCGGAGGTCGGATTCCAGGATGCGGAGGAATCTGCCGCCGGTTTCCGCACGGATCTGATCGCTGACGCGGGCGATCGTCTCGGGATTGAGCTCGTAGCCGCGGGCGGCGACCTCGCGGCGGACGATCTCGCCGGTCGCGAAGAGGGGGAGATCGAAACGCCGGGCCATTTCGCGGCAGAAGGTGCTCTTGCCGGCGCCGGAAAAGCCGCAGACGCCGAGGATGGTTTTCACGGCGCTCCCGGCCGCAGCACGTATTGATCGAGCGAAAAATCGCCGAGACCGATCGGCACGGTCTTCTGCTCTTCGACGCGGAAGAGCGCCGCGAGCTTTGAGCCGAGGTCGGCGAGGGGTTGGAAGCTGCGGTGGACGGTGAGGGTTTTGCCGGCGGCGGTGCGGTAGCGGAGCACGTCGTCGCCGGCTTGCGCGAGGAACGGGCCGGGCGTGTAGAGAGCGAGAAGGACGACGCCGTCGGCCGCCACGAGACGGCGCATCTCGCGCAGGCAGGCATCGGGGTCGGCCAGATGATCGAGCAGGAAGGAGCAGTGGACGACGTCGAAGGCGGCCGGCGCAAGCGGCAGCGGACGCTGGCAGTCGGCGAGGAGGAAGGTGGCCGCGGGCAGGCGGTGGTGGTGGCGGCGGATCATTTCGACCGAGACGTCGACGCCGGTCTTCTCGTCCGCCGTCACGTTGAAGAGAAAATTGCCGTCGCCGCAGCCGAGATCGAGCGCGGCGCGGAAACGGCGGCCGGACAGGAGATGTGCGACGATCTCTTCCTCCTTCTGTTTGAAGGCCTGCGTGGTCGGATGGTGCGCGGCGTCGCTGTACTCGTCGGCCACCAGGTTGTAGAAATCATGGACGGTTTCTGAGGTGTTTCCGGCCAATCCGCCGAGCAGGGCTTCGACCGACGTGTAGATTGCCGCGGCCGTCGTGCCGAGCATCAGGTTGACCGGGCCGACGCGCGTGCCCTGGGTGCGGAAATCGGTGCGCAGGAGCGTCACCGGCTTGCCGAGCGCGTGCGCGTAGCCGATCTCCATCGCGACCCCGGCGTCGACGTCGGCGCCTTCGGCCACGGCGATCACCGCCGCGCAGCTCTCGATGGCGCGCAGGTTCCGGCGTGCGAGCTCGGCGTTGATGCGCGGCCAGTCCGATCCCCACGCCGCCGCCAGCTCGGCGTCGCCCGCGTCGCGCCACGGCCAGTACACCGCATGGCCGAGCGCTTCGATGCGCTCGGTGAGCGCGGCTCCGTGCTGCTGCTCGGCGGCGGTGAAGAGGGCGGTGGCGAGATAGATCATGCGATGGACCTTCTACCCTGGGTGTACTCCCGCAACCGCTCGCGCGCCTGCTCGGGAAACGGCACGTTCTCCTGGCAGCCGACCTTTTCCACCACGAATGAGCTGACCACGAGGCCGAGCTCGGCGGCGGCGCGGGCGCTGCCGGTCTGCAGGTATTCGGCGAGGAAGGTGCCGGCGAACGCGTCGCCGGCGCCGGTCGGATCGACCAGCGCGTCGGGCCGGCAGGCGGGCAGATTCGTGTGGCGGCGCCCCTCGTGCACCGAGCAACCCTCCGCGCCGCGGGTGACGACATGGAAGGCGAGGCGGAAGGCGCGGTTGATCTGTGCCGAGTCCATGTCCAGCGTGTGGCGCAGGTAGTCCGCCTCGGCGCGGTTGAGAAAGAGGATGTCGACGGCGCGCAGGAACGGCTCGAGCTCGGTCCGCGGATAGTGGAAGATCTGCGGTCCGGGCGCGTAGGCCTTGAGTTCGCTCGGCAGCCGAGTCAGCAGGTGGAGATTGAGGTCCTGGTGGCCCGAGGTGCAGTAGAGGAAACGGCTGCGGCTCTCCGCTGCGACCCGCCGCACGTGCTCGCGGTAGGCGGTGTCGGCTGCCGGATCGGCGGCACGGTGGAAGAAGGTCTGGCTGACGCCGCCAATATCGCCGACATGGAACACCAGAGCCCGGGGCGTCGGGCGGTCCGCCTCGATGAGCACGTCCGAGCAGTCGACGCCGCGGCGTTCGAGGCGCTCGCGCTGGCCGGCGCGGACGAAATCCTCGCCCGCGGCGCTCACCAGCGCGGTGCCCGGCCACCAGAGGGCGAAGAAGGTGGCGGCGTTGGCGCCCCGGCCGCCATAGCAGGTGCCCAACGCGTCGAGGATGGAAGCCGAGCCCTCGATCGCCGGCACGCCGGAGCTGCCGATCGTGTCGAGGGTGATCTCGCCGAAGCTGATCAGCTCGTGCATGCCGCACCCTGGGTGAGCCACTGCCGCACCGTGCTGAGGCCCCGCTTGGCGAGCGCCGAGCTCCAGTCCTTGCATTGCGCTGGTGGGCGCAGCCGGCGGCAGGTGGAGTCCGGCATGCGGTCTTTGTAGTAGCGCGCGGCGTGGTCGCCGACTTTGTTGCCGTCGAAGGCAAGGAGCACGGTGCGGCCGGCGGCGAAACCCGGCATCCAGTCGACGAAGCGGCCGATGGTCGCGACGCAGGGGTGGCCGCAGAGCGCGACCGAGAGCGCGTCGAACACCCCCTCGACCAGGAGGAGCGGATCAGACCGCAGGCCGTCGAGCACGGCGAAGACGCCGCCGGCGTGGCCGACGGTGAGGATTTTCCACTCATCCCGGGCGGTGACCAGATATCGGGCGGTGACGGCACGCAAAGAACCGTCGTGATGGCGCATCGCCGCGAGCACCGCCGGGCGGCCGTTGAAGCTGGGAGTGAAACGGACGTCCGCCGCCGCGGCCACGGCGAGCGGAATGCGCCGCTTCTCCAGGTAGGCCAGGCAGCTTGGATCGTCCGGCGGGCGCGCGGCGGCGAACGCCGCGGCCGGCGTCTCGCCGCTGTCCGGCACCAACGGCGGATCGTCCCACAGTTTCTTCATATTCTAGACGTGGTTGAGCAGCATCAGCTCGTAGGGGTGCGGCGCGAGATAGAACTGGTGGTGCAGGTAGGGAGTGCCCTGCCGCCGCACGTGGTGGCGGATCAGGGTGATGGGCACGATGAGCGGCACCAGACCGCAGCGGTAGCGGTCGATGGTGTCGCGCAGCTCTTCGCGGTCGTCGCGGTCGAGCTCGTCGGAGACGAAGCCGGCCAGGTGCTGGAGCACGTTGGTGTGGCCGCGCCGGGTGGGCGGACGGCGTATCACCTCGGTCATCCCGGCGCGATAGGCGGCGGCCAGCGCGCGGGCGTCGGCATTCTTGTCCGATTCGCCGAGCAGGCGGCCGAGGCGGCGCATGCCGGTCTGGTTGCGCGCCATGAGAAGGAACTTGTGCCGCTCGTGGAAACGCATCAGGGAGGAGCGTGTCCAGTGCGGCTCCTCACCGCGCCAGCGGGCGTGCAGGAAGACGCGGGTGATGAAATTCTCGCGCAGCAGCGGATCGTTGAGCCGCCCTTCCTCCTCGACCGGCAGGTGCGGCAGCCGGCGGAGCAGCGCCTCGGCGAACAGGCCGCGGCCTTCTTTGCTCGGAATGGGATTGGGGGCGCCGGCCGTGTCCGGATAGATCTTCACCCGTTCCATGCCGCAGCTCGGCGAATCCTTCTTGAGCACATAGCCGTCGAGGCTCGCCGCCGCCAGCTCTTCGGTTCGCCGTTCGGCCCATGCGCGCATGGCGTCCGTGTGATCGGCGCCGGTCTCCGGCGTGATCAGGTGAACGTCGGAACCAATCCGCACCAGTCGCATCGAGGGGCGGGGCGTGCCGAGGCCGATTTCGACCTCCGGGCAGACGGGGACCCATTCGGCGTACTGACTGAAGACCTCGGTGAGGAACGCGTCGCGCTTGTGGCCGCCGTTGTAGCGCACTTCCTCGCCGAGCAGGCAGGAGGAGACGCCGATCCGCATGCGGGGAAGCAATAACTCTGATGGATCGGGGAAAGGCGCCGCGGGCATCCGGTAAGTGTATACCCCCCGGAATACCGGCTCCCGCCGCCGTGCTTACAGGTGTGACCCGAGGAGCGCGCGCCCCGCATGTCCCCACCTTCCAGCGACCGGATCCGTCAGGCGATGCAGCTCCTCGCCGAGGAGGCGCGGGAGCGCATCGATCTCCATCCGCTCGGACATCTGCTGGCCGGCCGCGGCGAGCCGCTCGACCTCCACGTGGCGGTGCCCACGTCTCTGCGCGAGGGGCGGATCGAGCAGATGAGCCGGGACGCCGAAGAGGCGCTCCAGACCGCGCTCCAGGAGCTGATCCAGCACACCGCCGTGTTCCAGCCGGGACGGATCTTCTGTTTCCGCTGCCAGAGCGCCGAGTGTGAGCACGCCGTGCCGGCGACGGGGCGGCAGGTGTTCACCGGTTACCGCGGCACCGGCGCTCCCCGTTTCCAGGACTTCGGGCAGTGGCTGCTGCACCGGCGCGATCCCCGGGTCGACCTCCTCTACCGCGATCCGCCGCAACTCGCCGCGGTGGTGAGCCCGGGGAGCGAGCTGACCGCCGACCTGTTTCCGGCCTTCCCCGCGACCGGCTACCGCCTGCACGGCCAGGTGGCGGTGGGCTGGTATCTGGCGCCCGACCTCTCCGTCTCCGGCTCTCGCCGGCCGTTGTCTCCGGTCGCGGTCACCCTCCAGGTGATCTCGTCGCGTGCCCAGGAAGGCCGGCACCGCCGCCGCTTCGGTCTCAACGTCATCGGCACCGGCCCGGCCGGCGAGCCGCTGGATCATCTCTGGGACCGCCTGGGCGAGATCCCCTGGGGCGACGCGGTGCGCTGGGCGCAGACCGTCCTCGGCGGCATCGAGTACCAGCTCGCCAAGGCGCCGCGTACCCCCGACAAGGCGATCGAGGCGCGCCTCGACGGGCTCCTCCAGGCGCTCGGCCGCCGGCTGGAGAAGGGCTCCCGCGGCAAGGAGCGGCGGACCCAGCACGCCCAGCAACGACATCAAGACGGCGACCGCCCGACCCGCATGGCCCTCGCCGACCTCGCCCGTGCGGCTCCCGCGGATCTCCTGGTGGACACCCGCCGCGAGACCCTGGTCGTGGTGGGCGACCGCGGGCGCGCCCATGTCTTCAATCAGCAGGGAAAGCTCGTCACTTCGGTGCGCTACAGCCCCGCCGTCATCGAGAAACGGCGCCAGAACGGCCTCTGGCGTCCGGCCGCCGCGGACGAGGTGAAGACCCTGCGCGAGCGGGTGGCGCTGCTGGAGAACGGCGCGGGCGGAGGATAGGGCCGGCTTGCCACACCTGCCGGCATGCGACATCATCGGTCTCTGACGAGAGGAGACCATGCGACATTCATCCAAATCTGTCCTGTTCGCCGCCGCCCTGGCACTGGCAGCGGCTCCCGCATTCGCCGGTATCCACTACAAGTCGGTCACCCACATGGAGGGAGGACCGCAGGGCCGGACCGCCGGTGACACCAAGGTGGAAGGGTGGGCTGCCGGCGACAAGTCCCGCGTCGAGTTTCGCGAGAGCGCGAGCCCGCTGATGAAGCCGGGCATGTACATGATCACCAAGGACGGCGGCAAGACCATGTACATGGTCAATCCGGAGGACAAGACCTACTTCGAGTGGGATCTCAAGGGGATGCTCGGCACCGCGGGCGCCGTCATGAACGGCATGGGAGCGATGGTCAAGATGGACTTCTCCACGCCGAAGGTGGAGAAGCTGGTCGACGAGGACGGCGGCACCCTGCTCGGCCTGCCCACTCGCCACGTGCGCTACCGCACCAGCTACACCCTCACGGTGAAGGTGCTCGGCATGGGCAACAGCTCCGACGTGGTGTCCGACCAGGACATCTGGACCACGCAGAAGCTCTCTGACCTGGCGCTCGGCGCCTGGCTGCGCGCCGACCCGCCGCACACCGGCAACGAGCAGCTCGACAAGCTCATCGCCTCCGGCCGCGAGAAAATCCAGGGCATCCCCCTCAAGATGATCACCGTGAGCACCAACACCGACAAGAAGAAGGGCAAGCAGACGGTGACCAGGATGACCATGGAGGTCACCGAGATCAACACCTCGGCGTCGGTGCCCCCGTCGTCCTTCGAGATCCCGGCCGGCTACAAGGAGTCCGAGATGATGATGCCGGCACGGCAGGGCCGGCAGTGAGCGGGAAGGAGCGCAGGCAGGGGGAGTGCCTCGCCAGCCGGCAGATCTACCAGGGGCGCTCCTTCCGCTTCGACATCGACCGCGTGCGCCTCCCCAACGGGGTGGAGATGGACTTCGAGATGATCCATCACCCCGGCGCCGCGGCGGTGGTCCCGGTGCTGGCGGACGGCGATGGGATGAAGGTGGTGATGATCCGGCAGTATCGCTATGCGACCGGCGGCTGGCTGCTGGAGATCCCGGCGGGCAAGCTCAACCCCGGCGAGCCGCCGGAGCACTGCGCCGCGCGGGAGACCGAGGAGGAGGTCGGCTACCAGCCGGGCCGACTCATCCCGCTGGGCTGGATCTGGTCGAGCCCGGGCTTCCTGGACGAGAAGATCTGGCTCTATCTGGCGGCCGATCTCAAGCAGACGCAGCAGGCCACCGACCACGACGAGGTGCTGGAGATCGAGCGCATCCCGCTGCGCGAGGCGATCGACAAGGCCGCCCGCGGCGAGATCCACGACGTCAAGTCCGCCTGCGCCCTGCTGCGCGCCGCACATCATCTGGACGAGTTGGGAGAGCTGGACGGAGTATGACCGCGCGCCGCCCGCGCCTCGGCTTCGTCGGGCTCGGCTGGATCGGGGCGATGCGTCTCGAAGCCGTGGCGGGCCGGACGGGACGGAGCGGGGCGGAGGTGGCCGCGATCTGTGACGCGAGCCCCGGGCGCCTCGAATCGACCGCCCGCAACTACGCGGGCGCGGCCTGTTTCCAGGAGTATGACGAGATGCTGTCGCGGGCGGCCGGCCTGCGTCTCGACGGGGTGGTGATCGCGACCCCGAACGCTCTGCACGCTCCCCAGGCCCTGGCCGCGCTCGACCGCGGCCTCGCGGTGTTTTGCCAGCAGCCGCTCGCTCTCAACGCCGCGGTGGCGCAGTCCCTGGTGGACGCGGCGCGGCAGGCAGGGCGGCGGTTGGCGGTGGA
>DATARD010000163.1:0-20858 GCA_036264355.1 Thermoanaerobaculia bacterium | reverse complement strand
GGCCGCGGAAGGCCCCATCTTCTGCATCAGCTCGAAGCCGAGGACGCCACAATAGAATTCGAGAGCGCGGTCGAGATCGGCGACCTTCAAGTGGACGTGGCCGATGCGGACCCGGGGATCGAGAGGCGCGGTCTGTGCCATCGCGTCATTGTATGGCGCTCACACCTTGCCGAGCACCTTCTCCACCGCCAGCCGGATCGTCGCGATGAAATCTCCCTGGCTCTGCCGTGCCGCTGTGGTCACTTCCGGCGGCGCCTGGCCGGGATCGCCCGACCGGAACGGCGGATCGGGCGCATATTGCGTACCGAGCTGGGTGGACATGCTCTGCGTCGGCCCGGAAATCAGGCTCACCAGCTCCAAGGCCAGGTCGATCGACGACGAGATGCCGCCGCCGGTGAAGCGGGTGCCGTGGATCACCCAGCGCGGATATCCCGCCGACACGCGGACGTTGGGAAAGAGCGCCAGGTTCTCGCGCTGGCTCCAGTAGGTGGACGCCTCATAGCCGTCGAGCAGGCCGGCGGTGGCGAGGAGAAACGCGCCCGTGCACACCGAGCCGGCAAACTGGGCGCCGGGCGCCGCGGTCTGCAGAAACTTGATGTAGGTCTGCTCCGGATCGAGCATCACCTCACTGACCTTCGAGCCGCCACCCGGCACGAACAGCACGGCGATCGGCTGCGCGGTCACATCGGCAAACGTGCACCCCGGCAGCACCTGGACATTCTCCGTCGTGGTGATCGGGTCCATCGTCGGCGCGGCCCACACCGCCTGGAACCCCGCGAACGAGAAGATCTGCGTCGCCCCGGCAAAGTCTAGGAGCGTCGAGCCGTTGTACAACGGGAACACCACCCGCGGACTGTCGGACGCCATGCTCTTTTTCCTCCCTCTGTCCAGCTTGGAGAAGAGCGTATCACTCGGACCGCAACGCCACCAGCGGATCGACCTCCGTGGCCCGTTTGGCCGGGATCAGGTTGGCGCCGAGCGCGACGCCGCCGAGGACGAGGGCGACGGCCGCGAAGGTGAGCGGATCGCTGGGCGCGATGCCGTAGAGCAGGCCGTGCAGCAATCCCGTGCCCAGCAGAGCGAGGCCGAGGCCGATCGCGAGGCCGGTGCCGGTCAGGACCATGCCTTCGCGGACCACCAGGCGCAGCACGTCGCCGCGCCGGGCGCCGATCGCCATGCGGATGCCAATCTCCCGTGTCCGCCGCGCCACCGAGGCGGCGACGACGCCATAGAGCCCCATGGAGGCGAGGATCAATCCCAATCCACCGAAAGCGGCCAGCAGCACCGCGCCGATCCGCGCCAGGAAGAGCATGATCGAAAGGTGCTCGGACATGGTCTTGATGTCAAAAATCGGAACATTGGGATCGGTGGCGTCGATCGCTCGCCGCACCTGGCCCAGCAAGGCTTTCTCATCACCGTTACCCGCCACGATCAGGGTGCGCCCGAACGATTTGTCCTGATCGACCATGGTGTAGGCGAACGGGCGCGGATCCTCGCCGAGCGTCCGATATTTGCCGTCGCGGGCCACGCCGACCACGGTGAGCCACGGAGCGTCCTTGCCGCCGACCCGGAAATGCTTGCCAAGAGGTGATTCCCCCGGCCAGAAACGCTTCGCCGAGGTTTCGTTGACGATCGCCACCTTCGGTACGTCGGGACCGTCGTGCTCGTTGAAAGGCCGCCCGGCGAGAATCGGAATACCCAAGGTCTCGAAATAGCCGGGACCCGCGCCGTCGAGGTCGATCTCGGGTTTGTCCTCGTCGCGCGCCGTGGGCTTGCCCTCGATGTCGGCGCGCGAGACGTGGACCTGCAAGGCGAGCGGTAGGTGGTCGGCGTAGGCCGCCGAGCGCACACCGGGCAGAGCGCGGGTGCGCTCCAACAGCCGCTGGTAGAAAACGCGACCCTGCGCGTCGGTGTAGGAGCCGCCCAGGCCGACGAGGAGCTGGGCGGCGACGCCTTTGCGCAACGTGAACCCGGGATCGATCGAGCTCGCCTGGCCAAGGCTGCGCAGGAAAAGACCGGCGCCGACCAGAAGCACGGTCGAGATGGCCACCTGGGTGATCACCAGCAGATTGCGCAGCCCGAGACGCCGGTAGCGCCGGCCCGGTCCGGCCGAGTCGTCGCGCAGCGTTCCCACCAGGTCCGGCTTCGACGCCTGGAGTGCCGGCGCCACGCCACAGATCAGACCGGTCAGCAGCGCCAGGCCCATGGTGAAGGCGAGGACCTTGACATCGAGCGCGACGTCGAGCGACAGCGGAATCGCGAGCGGCGGCTTGAACGCGACGATCAGGCGCGCCGTCCACAGCGCGAAGAGCAATCCGAGAGCGCCGCCCATCAAGGCGAGCATCACGCTCTCGGTCAACAGTTGGCGGATCAGCCGGCCACGCCCGGCGCCGATCGCCAGGCGAATGGCAATCTCTTTGCGCCGCTCGGAAGCGCGCACCAGAAGAAGGTTGGCGACGTTCGAGCAGGCGATCAGCAACACCAGTCCGACGAGCCCCATGAGGAGCCCGGCGACGCCGATGATCGGACCGTCGATGCCGGGGTTGAGCACCACGTTGCGCGTCTTGACCAGGGTGATCTCCAGCCCTTTGTCCTCCACCGGATAGGCGGTGCGCAGGCGGCTGGCGAAGGTGGTGAACTGCGCCTGCGCCTTTTCGATCGGAATGCCAGGCTTCAGGCGGGCCTTGAGAAACAGCGAGCGCGAGCCGCGCGCGGTGAGCGTCGGCTCGCGTTCCATCGCATCGGCCATCTGCATGGGCATGAAGAATTCAGACACCACACCGGGAAAGCTTCCTTTGAGCTTTTCCGGCGCCACGCCGATCACGGTGAAATGCATACCGTTCAACTTGAGAGACCGGCCGATGATGTTCGGATCGCCGCCGAAGCGCTGCTTCCACGCCCGCTGCCCGAGAACGATCACCGGATGGGTGCCCGCGGTCGCATCCTCCTCCGGCAGAAACGTCCGTCCGAGAACGGGCCGCAATCCGAGGAGATCGAAATAGCTCGCCGTCACCTCTTCGCCGAACAGCAGCTCGGTGCGCCGGCCGTTGTCCCAGGTGGCGACCGTGACGTTGAACGCCGCGAGATCAGACACCGTGTCGTTCCATGTCCGCAGGTCCGCGTAATCAGGAAACGACGAGGTCGCATAGCGGAACTCCCCCGTCTGCCCGACATAGACGTCCACCAGCTCGGCCGGCCGCACCGCCGGCAGACTGCGCATCAGAACAGCGTTCACCAAGCTGAAAATCGAGCTGTTGACACCGATGCCCAGCGCCAGGGACAGCACCGCAAACGCGGTGATCCCCGGTTTCCGGGCCATCTGGCGTGCGGCGAAGCGGATGTCCTGCATCAGGTCGTTCATGGGGCTCGTCTCCTCCGCCCCTAAGACGCGTGAGGGGCGGAGGATGTTTCACGCTTCAAAAACGAACCCGAGCCCGCTATAGTCACCGCATGGCCCAACCGTCCCCTCCAACGCCGGCATCGGACGAGATCCTCCCTGATGAATCTCCCGATGGCGTCGACCTCGGTCTGATCCGCTGGACCCTCAGCTTGACTCCGCTCGAACGGCTCGAGCTTCTCCAGGACTGGGTGGACGGGCTCACCGAGCTGCGGAATGGCCGAATCACCGAGCGTTAAGTTCCTTGGGCTCCTCCGGGTGCTGCTCCGCCACGGTGTCGACTTCTTCGTCGTCGGCGGAGTTGCCGCCCAACTCGAAGGTGCGCCGATCCTGACGTTGGATCTGGACATCTTGTTCGACAAGGCTCCGGAAAACCTCAGCCGCCTCCTGAGCGCACTCCACGAGCTCAAGGCACGCTACCGCGATCCCGCCGGGCGCCACATCGAACCGGACATCGATAAGCTCAAGACGCATCGGATGCACCTCCTGCTCACCGAGCTCGGAGCCTTGGACCTTCTTGGCTCCATCGGCAATGGCCTCACCTACCAGGATCTGGCAGGGCGAACCGTCGTCTATGCGCTTGGCCAGGAACGCGTCCACGTCCTTGAGCTCGCCGCGGTCATCGAGATGAAGAGATTCGCCAACCGTGATAAGGACCGCGCGGTGCTCCCTGTGCTGCAGCGGACTCTGGAGATGAAGAACAAGCCAAGCTAATTTGATTTGTCATCTGGCGCTTTTCTTTTCATCTCATCGATTCCCCCCACTTCGACCGCAAGATCCGGATATCCGCCTCCTCCCCTTGGGCGTTAGCCTCCGGTTGTGGCATTCTTGAAAGGAGCGACAGCATGGATGCTTTGAGGATGACGGAACAGACGACCAGCGCAGCACGGGATTCCCGGTGGGCGGCGGTGTTGGAGCGCGACTCGCGGCAGGATGGACGGTTCGTCTACGCGGTGTCGTCCACCGGTGTCTACTGCCGTCCGTCGTGCCCGTCGCGGCGGCCGCGGCGGGAGAACGTGGAGTTCTTCGGCGGGCCGGCGGAGGCGGAGCAGGCGGGGTATCGGGCGTGCCGGCGGTGCGCTCCGAAGGGCTCGATGGCGCCGGCCGCGCGGACGGTGCAGCGGGCTTGCGCGTATCTGGATGCCCATCTCGACGAGCCGGTGACGCTCGCGGCGCTCGGGGATGCGGTCGGGGTGAGCCCGTATCATCTGCAACGGACGTTCAAGCGCGTCACCGGGGTGAGCCCGAAGGAGTATGTCAACGCGCGGCGGGTCGAGCGGCTCAAGGGGCGTCTTCAGCAGGGGGACGGCGTGGCGGATGCGACCTATGAGGCCGGCTATGGCTCCGGCAGCCGGGTCTACGAGCAGGCCAACGCACAGCTCGGCATGACGCCGGCCACCTACAAGCGCGGCGGGACGGGGGTGACGATCCGCTATGGCACAGCGGCGTCGCCGCTCGGCCGGTTGCTGGTGGCGGTGTCGGAGCGCGGGGTGTGCGCGGTGACGCTCGGCGATTCGGACGCGGCGCTCGAAGAGGCTCTGCGGCGGGAGTATCCGCGGGCGCGGATCGAGCGCGGCGAGGAGGAGAGGGAGAGCAAGGACGGCGAAAAGCTGGAAGAGTGGCTCGGCGCCATCGTCCGCCACCTGGAAGGCGCGCAGCCGAGCCTGGCGCTGCCGATCGACGTGCAGGCGACCGCGTTCCAGCGGCGGGTGTGGCAGGCGCTCCAGGAGATCCCCTACGGCGCGACCCGCTCGTACGGCGAAATCGCGGCGGCGATCGGCCGGCCTGCGGCGGCGCGTGCGGTGGCCCGGGCCTGCGCTTCGAACCGGGTGGCGCTGGTGGTTCCCTGTCATCGCGTGGTGCCCGGCGATTTTGAGAGTCGGGGAGAAGCAGGCGGCTACCGCTGGGGCGCCGAGCGCAAACAGCGGCTCCTGGAGCAGGAACGGGAGGCGACAACCGCTTGAAGATCACGCTGCCGCCGCACTTTGACCTGGGCTGGACGCTCGGCTTCCTCGCCGAGCGGACGGTCTCGGCCCTGGAGTCTCTGGAGGACAACACTTACCGGCGCAGCGTACGGGTGGACGGCGAGCCTGTCGTGCTGGCGCTGCGGCCGGTGCAGGAACGGAGCGGCGGCGCGTTGAGCGCGTTGGAGGTCCGCACGGCGCCCGTCCTCTCCGCCGGGGAGGTGCGCCGGGTGGTCACCCGCATGTTCGATCTCGACGCCGATCTCCCGGCCTTCCACGCCTTGGCGGATGAAGACCCGGTCCTGCGCGACCTCGTGCCGCGCCGGCCGGGCATCCGTCTGCCGCAGCTCATCGATCCGTTCGAAGGGATCTGCCGCGCCGTTCTCGGACAGCAGGTCAGCGTCACCGCGGCGAGCACGATGGTGGACCGCCTCGTCCGCCTGCTCGGCAAGCCCGCGCCGTCGCTCCAGGGCGAGCGCTTCCTCGTCTTTCCCCTGCCCGCCGCGGTCGCCGCGGCCGGACCGGTATCGCTCGCCACCATCGGGCTGACCCGCGCCAAGGCCGCCACCCTGCACGCCGTCGCGCTCGCCGCCACCGACGGCCGCCTCGATTTCGAACGCCTGCGCCACGGCACCGCGGAGGCGAGCCACATCGCCCTCGTCGCCCTGCCCGGCATCGGTCCCTGGACCGCCTCCTACGTCCGCATGCGCACGCTGGGCGACCGCGACGCCTTTCCCGCCAGCGACCTCGGTGTCCTGAAAGCTCTCCGCGCCCTTCTCCCCCAGGGAGACCGCCTGTCGCTCGCCGAAATCGTCACCCTCGGCGAGTCCTGGCGACCGTGGCGCGCCTACGCCACGCTCCACCTGTGGAATTCGCTCGCGTCGTAAGGGCGAGACACTCCCTACTCCGGCCTCGCCTTCACATACCGCGACTCATGATGCGGCCGGCCGCGCCGCAGACGGTGGATCTCGCCGGTGCGGCACATGCGGTGGAGGATTCCCGAGATCTGGCGCAGGTCGGGCTGGGTGCGGAGGTTGTCCCCGAAGCCTTTCTGCACGGCCGCCAGGACTCCCTGTGGACCGAAGGGCTCCCGCTCTCCCAGGTCGGCGAGGACGTGGCGCACCATGCGGGTCAGCCGTGGATTGGAGGCAGCTCCGAAGTCCTGGTCCTCCACCGGCGGCTGGTCCGCCAGGGAGTTACCGGTGGGAGTCCGCGCCGCCATTTCGACCGCGGCGGCGGAGGCGGCGCGGAACGATTCCAGCCGCGCGGTGATGGCGTCGAGCTCCGCGGTATGGCGGAGCCGCTCCTTCTGATGGAGCGCCTCGTGACCGGCATGGAACGTCTGCCGCTCGCGGTGGAACGCCGCCTGTGCCTCCAGCGACACCACGATCTCGTCAATCGACCACCGCCGTCTCATCGCCTCCTCCTCCCCCGCGCTCGGCTCCGGGCGCCGGTGAAGATGATGTCGAGACATTCCGGCAGTTCTCTGCGTTCGCTCCGCAATCCAGACCTCTCAGCGCGCATTCCGAGCCTCCCCTCGTGCAAATTCTCCGCATTCTAGCCGATTTTCTCGGCTCAAGTCCAGAGATTCTCTGCGTTCATCGCCGATTTCTCTGCTTTTGTTGTCAATTTCTCTGCTTTTCTGCGTTATGGCGTCCCTGTCGAAGCCGTAAATGTCGAGAACTTCCCCGGTTTCTCGGCGTTCGTCGCGGGTTCCTCTGCGTTTTTCCTCGGTGTCTCGACAAAACTGCCCATTGTCTCGACATCCGGCTCCGCCTCCGCGATGCTCGTGCTCTCCGCATAGCGGGCCGCAGCCAGGAACTCGCGCGGCGAGAAGCCGCTCAGCTCGCGGAGCTCAGCGTTCATGTGCGGCTGATCGTAGTAGCCGGCCGTTAGGGCGATCTCGGCGAGCGGCCCGGCTCCCTCCCGCGAGAAGCGCCGGCCGCCACTCCGTAACGGCCCAGGAGCCCAGGGGGGATTCGATCCGCTGGCTGACCAGGGTCATGGCCGCGGACGAGCCTGTTATCCCAGGATCTGCCGCAGACAGACAAGCGTCGACGGAAGCGGCTCCTGCCAGAGCCAGGCGGCGTCGATCCAGAAACCGGCGACGATCCGCGACTCGGCGCGGCCGGCGGCAAGATCGAGCGTTTCATAGCCGGCGGCAGTCTTCCGCTCGATGTGGAGCATCTTCTCGAAGGGGTCGATCATCCAGATTTCGGGAACTCCAGCCTGCCGGTAGCGCGGTAGCTTGTCCCGGAGATCGAGCCGCGGATCCCCCTCGGAAGCGATCTCCACCACGAAGTCAGCCGGGCCTTCGAGGCGCTGCCGCGTCATGAGGTGCCGCCGGGCATCGAGCACCACGAGCAGGTCGGGCTCCGGAGACCACCTCTCGTCGAGGCGCATGGGATAGCGAGAGCCACGGACGACCCCTCCCTTCCGCTCGTCGAGAAAAGTGCTCAACAGGGTCATCAGAAAGCGAAAGAGGTCCTCGTGCTGGTCCGACGCAGGGGACATCACGAGCCTCCCATCCAGATACTCCCAATCGCTGTCCTCTGACGCGAGCGCATAGAACTCTTCCTCCCGAACCCCGGGCTTGATGACGAGATAGGGCGGCTCGAGATCCAGCAGCATGTCTCTACCCTAGCACGGGCGATCGGCGCCGTGGATGTGGTCGAAGGGGATGCGGCGCTGCGCGGCCTTGGGCTCGCCGATCGGGCTGTCATTGAGCGTTCCGGTCCTAGGGCGAGAATAGGAGGCGGGATTCCAAGTGTTGAAGCCCTCATGCGGTCGTATTGGCGGTTCCTCACCATTCTCTTCCTGTGGACGGCGGCCTGCTGGCTGGTGATCGGCGGCCTGCTCCGTCCGCTGCTTCCGGGCGGCTGGCTCACGGTCCTCGGCGCGGCGCTCCTCTGTGCGGCTCCGAGCCTGTGGCTGGTCAGGAGCCGGGGGCGCTCGATCTATCCGTCGGCGCTCTCGCGGCTCTGGCTGGCCCGGCCGTTCTGGTATGCCCAGCTCTTCATGCCGCTGCTCGCGCTCTCCGGTCTGCTCGGCATTCTCGCGGGTCTCCCGTTCGGCGCCGGCGGCATGGCGGGCCGCTGGGCGCTGGGAGGGGCGGCGGTGCTCCTGGGCGCTCTCGGCGTCGCGGGCTATGCCGGCGCGCGCCGGCTGGTGGTGCGCCGCCTGGACGCCGGCGTCGAGGACCTTCCCCCCGGGCTCGAGGGGATGCGGATCGTCCAGGTCTCCGATCTCCACGTCGGACCGCACACCTCGCGGCGCCACCTGGCGCGGGTGGCGGCGGCGGTGCGCGACGCCCGGCCCGATCTGATCGCCATCACCGGCGATCAGGTGGACGACTACGCGCGCGACGTCGAGCCGTTCGCCGCGGCGTTCCACGGGCTCGCCGCGCCGCTCGGCGTCTTCGCCATCGCCGGCAATCACGACGTCTACGCCGGATGGCCGGCGGTCCATCGCGGTCTGGAGGCGATGGGGATCACGGTGCTGGTCAACCGCGCAGTCGAGGTGGAGCGCAACGGAGCCCGCTTCTGGGTGGCGGGCACCGGCGATCCGGCGGGCCGGCGCGGCACTCCCGCCGCTCCGGTCGCTCCAGACATTGAGCGGACTCTCGCGGACGTTCCGTCCGGCGCCTTCACGCTTGCGCTGGCGCACAATCCCGCGCTCTGGCCGGCGCTGGCGGAGCGCGGTGTCGAGCTGACGCTCAGCGGCCACACCCACTACGGCCAGATCGCGATTCCGCGCCTGGGCTGGAGTCTCGCGTCACCGTTCGTGGAGCATGCGATGGGTGGGCATCAGATAGACGGCTCACAGCTCTACATCAACCCGGGGACCAACTACTGGGCCATCCCGTTCCGCATAGGCACGCCGCCCGAAGTGACCGTCCTCACCCTGCGGCGGGCGAAAACGGCTGCGTTGAGACCATCACCGCATCAGGAAGCGACCCGGGCGATGGCGTCCTTGAGCTGCTCCAGTCCCACCGGTTTGACCAGGTGCTCGCTGAAACCGGCCTCTTTGCTGCGCTTCAGGTCCTCGTCCATGCCGTAGCCGCTCACCGCGATCCCCGCCAGGCCGTAGCGGTCGCGCAGCTCCAGCATGAGATCGAGGCCGCTGCCGTCGGGCAGGCCGATGTCGCTCACCACGAGATCGAAGACGTGCGTTTCGGCGAGCCGCCGGGCGCCGGCGAGGTCCGAAGCGGTCTTCACCTGATGGCGGATCGATTGGAGGAGGCTGGTCATCACCTGCAAGGTGGGCTGGTGGTCCTCCACCACGAGCAGGCGGAGCGGCCGGGCCGCCGGCTCGACGCGCGTCGGCCGCGCGAGCTGCAAGCGGACCTCGACCGGCACGGTGCTGAGGGTGACGGTGAACGTCGAGCCCTGGCCGGCGCCGGGGCTCACCACGCTCAACGAGCCGCCGTGGAGATCGACCAGCCCCTTGGCGATGGCAAGCCCCAGGCCGAGCCCGCCGCCGAAGGAGCGCGAGCGGTGATGATCGCCCTGCTCGAACGCCTTGAACAGGCGGGACAGGACCTCGGGCGCGATCCCCACTCCTTCGTCGCGGACGTCGACCCGCAGGCGGCCGGTGGTGCTCGCCGTGCGCAGCTCGAGCCGCCCCCCCTGCGGGCTGAACTTGACCGCGTTCTGCACGATGTTCCAGAAGATCTGTTGCAGGCGCGCGGCGTCGCCCCAGACGTGGTGCTCCGCCGCCGAGGTGACGACTTCGACCTGGATCTCTTTCTCGCGGATCTGCTCGCGACAGAGGCCGACGACATCGGCGAGCAGGCGGTGGACGTCGCGCACCTCGAAATGCGCCTTGACCTGGCCGCGGGCGATGCGGGTCAGATCCAGCAGATCGTCGATCAGCTTCGCCTCCAGCTCGACGTTGCGCTCAATCATCTCCACCTCGTCGCGCAGGCTGTCGTGCAGCTTCGGCGACTGGAGGAGCGAGGTGGCGGTGAGCAGCACCGGCGTCAGCGGCGTGCGCAGCTCATGGCTGATGGTGGCCAGGAAGTCGTCCTTGGCGCGGCTGGCGTCCTGCGCCTGCCGGTAGAGACGGGCATTGTCGATCGCGAGGCCGGCGCGGAAGGCGATCTCCTCGCCGAGCGTCAGATCCTCCGGGCCGAAGATCCGTCCTGACTCCGCGGTCGCGAGCAGCATCACGCCGCGCGTCTGCCCGCGGGCCGCGAGCGGCAGCACCATGAACGACCCCGCTTCGAGGCGCCGGTAGATGGTGACGATTTCCGCATCCAGCGCCACCGCCTGTGCCATCTCCAGCGTCGAATGCGGCACCAGCTCGCTCTTGCCGCTCCGCGCCACCCGCCACAGCGACAGCCGGGGATTCTCCGGAAACACTCCATACAGCTCGCCGAGCCGCTTCGGCAGATGCTCCTTGCGGGGATCGACATGGCTCGACGCCACCTGCCGCATGGCGGGAGGATCGAGCAGCTCGAAGATCAGGCAGTAGTCGGCGAAACGATGGAGAACGAGCTGCGCCAGGTTCTGCAGCGTCTGCTGGTAGTCGAGCGACGCCGACAGCACCCGCCCCGCTTCCACCAGGAGAGCCACGCGGTCCTCCGGGCGCGTCGCCGCCGCGGGAGGTTGCGCCGGAGCCGCGGGTGCGGCCTCGGACGGACGCCGCTTGAGCGCGGACGAGAGGGTGTCGGTGAGCTTGCGGAGCATCGGCTTCTCAGGCACTTCCTATCAAGTGCAGGGCGGGGCGTCAATGAGGACGCCGGACGGCAAGAAGACGCATGGTAGGATCGCCGGGGTCAAACATCATGGCTCCCAAGATTCGACAGGTCCAGATCCGCAACTACAAGAGCATCGGCCGCGCCGTGGTCGATCTGGAGCCGTTCACGGTCCTCGTGGGAGCCAACGGCACCGGGAAAAGCAACTTCGTGGATGCTCTGGCGTTCGTCCAGGAATGCCTGTCTCATTCCCTGGACCAGGCCCTGTCGAGACGCGGCGGAGTCAGGGTCCACTCTCCATGGGAATCCGAAGAGCCGGCTCTCACCGGTCTCCGCCTCCTGATTGAGCTCTCAGAGACCCAGCTCGCCGACTACTCCTTTGAGATCGGGTGGTCCTCCCGGGCTCCTGCTCGTGTTTCTCACGAGCGGTGTCAACTTTGGCAGAGAGGTGAGAAGAGAACGAGCTTCGAAGTGACCGAAGGGCGCTTCCTGGACGAGATCCCAGGCATCCGCCCCCAGATCTCCTCGGATCGTTTGGCCCTTTTTGCCGCCTCTGCCACGGATGAATTCCGGCCTCTTTACGACTTCCTGAAGTCGATCCGGCTGTACTCCATTGACCCCAGTGCCGTGGGACTCCCGCAGACCGTGACAGCAGGGGAATCGCTTGATTCTCGCGGGAGTAATGCAGCCGCGATCCTCCAACTGCTGCAACAGAAGGAACCGGATCGCTACGAGCTCATTTGCCGATTGCTCGCTCGGGCAGTCAAGGGGGTTCAAAAGGTCTGGAGCAGTGTCGAGGACGGAAGAGCGACTCTGGATTTCATTCAGGATATCGGTTATTCCGGCCACTTTTCGGGCCGCGAGATGTCAGATGGTACCTTGCGCCTTTTGGGCCTGCTGCTCGCCGTTTACCAGCCGCAGCGACCATCGTTGCTTGCCATCGAGGAGCCGGAGGCCACGGTCCATCCCGCAATGGCGGAGCTGGTCCTCCAAGTCCTGATGGACGCGGCCCACGATTGTCAGGTGCTGATCACGACCCACAGCCCGGATCTTCTCGACGCCAAGGAGCTCGACGACCGGCAGATCCGCGTCGTCACCAAACAACAGGGCCGGACTTCCATCGCTCCGCTGGCTCAAGCGAGCCGTGAGGCCATCCGCGAGCACCTCTTCACGGCCGGCGAGCTCTTGCGCTCCAACGAGTTGGGCCAGGACGTCCAAGCGGCGGAGGAATCCGCTCAGAGGCTCGATCTCTTTGGTGAGATTCCAGCTTCATCCGTCCCATGACCGGAACGATCCTTCCGTTTGTTGAAGGAGAATCCGAGGAGGAAGCGGTGCCGGTGCTCCTGCGCCGCCTGCTCGACCGTCTCGGCAGGCTCGACGTTCCGGTAGCTCGCCCGTTCCGGCTCTCCCGGACCAGGATGGTGCGGCAAGGAGAGCTGGAACGTGCCGTGACTCAGGGAATTCGTTCGCGACCGGACGTTTCCTGCGTGCTGATCATCCTGGACGCGGATGATGACGAGCACGAGCCACTCGAAATGCTCCTCCTGGAGAGATGCCGGACGATCACGTCCCTTCCGGCTGCCGTGGTCGTCGCAACGCGCGAGCTCGAAGCCTGGTTCCTCGGCAGTAAGGATTCTCTTCGCGGTGTCCGTGGCATCAAACCAGATGCAAATGCTCCTGCCGAGCCGGAAGCGATCCGCGGCGCGAAGGAACGGCTCACCCGCAACATGGTCGGACGGCGCTATCTTCCGGTCGACGACTCACCGGCTTTCGCGGCCAGAATAGACCTCGATCTGGCGTTGCAGCGGTGCGCCTCGTTCCGCCGGCTGGCGGACGGGCTCGAGCGGATCCTTGCCGAATCCGCCCGAGCCGAGGACTCGTCTCACGGCACGTCGTAGGTGTCGATCTTCTGCCCTTGCAGGTACTTGTCGAACCAGGCGACGATGTGTTGCAGGCGCTCGACGCGATGCCAGGGACGGCCGGAGCGCGAGAGCTCGTGGGTCTCTCCGGGGAAACGGACCATGACGGTCGGGATCTTCCGGTATTTGAGAGCGCGGAACATCTGCTCGCCGCCGGAGGCGGACGGCGTGCGGAAGTCGGCTTCGCCTTCGATGAGCATCAACGGGGTTTTCACCTTGTTGACGAATGTGATCGGTGAGCGGGCCGCGAAGTCCTGCGGGTCTTCCCACGGGGCGCCGCGGAACCAGGTGGTCTGGAACTGGGCGAAGTCGGCGATGTACCAGAAGGCCGACCAGTCGGCGATGGAGCGCTGCGCGACCGCCGCGGCGAAGCGGTCGGTCTGGGTGACGATCCAGTTGGTGAGGATGCCGCCGCCGCTGCCGCCGGTGACGCCCTGCTTCTGCGGATCGACCAGGCCGCGGCGGATCAGCTCGTCGAGCCCGGCCATCAGGTCTTTGTAGTCGTCGCCCGGATAGTGGAACTGGATGCTGTTGCCGAACTCCTGGCCGTACGCCGAGCTGCCGCGCGGATTGGGGTAGAGCACGATGTAGCCCTTCGCCGCCATCCACTGGAATTCATGAAAGAACGTGTAGCCGTAGGCGGTGTGCGGACCGCCGTGGATGTCGAGGATGACCGGATATTTCTTCGCCGGATCGAAATTCGGCGGCTTCTGGATCCACGCCTCGATCTTGCGGCCGTCGAAGCTCGGATATTCGATCTCTTCGGGAGCGGTCAGGTTGAGACCGGAGAACAGCTCGTCGTTGAAGCCGGTCAGGCGGCGCGGCTTGCCCGCCTTCGCCGGAGATCCAGCAACATCAAGTGCGTAGAGGTCGCCGATCACGGTCGGCGTCGAGATCACCAGGGCTAGGCGCGAGGTGTCGGGCGTCGCGGAGTAGGCGACGACCTCATGATCGCCTTCGGTAAGCAGCTCCGTGGCGCCGGTCGCCGCGTCGAAGCGCCGGAGGTTGCCCCGGCCGCGCTCCAGGGTCGAAGTGATCACATATTTTCCGTCGCCGCTCCACAGCACCGGCGTCGGCTTGCCGCCGCGCGGCGCATGCTGGTCGCCGGAGACGCCGCCTTCGACGTCGAAATCAAAGTCTGCCGCCAGATTGCGCGCACCGCCACCGCCAAGCGGCGCCACGAAGAGGTCCGGCTGATCGTAGGAGCGCGTCTTGTCGCCGTTCAGAAAGCCGGTGAAAGCGACGCTCTTGCCGTCGCGGGAGAGAGCGAACTCGCGGATCGGGCCGTTGATGTCGACGACCTTTTGCGGCTCGCCGCCGGCCGTCGGCACCGACCAGAGATCGCTGTCCGGGCTCTGGTAGTACTCCTCCTTGACATGCGACGAGTTGAAATAGAGCAGCGAGCCGTCGGACGACCACTCCGGCTCTCGTTCATTCCAGGTGCCATGGGTGATCTGGCGCGGCTTCGGCAGCGGCGCGCCCGCGACGGCGGGGACGGCGACCGTCCACAGGTGGCCCGGACGGGCGGGATCGAGATAGCCGACGCCGTTGATCCGGTAGATGGCGCGGGTGATCACCCGCACATCGCTCTCGTGCTCCTCGTCCGCCTTCTCCGGCTTCTTCTGCTTTTCCTGCTTCGCCAGGTCCTGGTCGTTCGCTCTGGCGATGAAGGCGATCGTCTTGCCGTCAGGCGACCAGACCGGCTCGCCGGCTCCCTTGACGAGATCGGTGAGCGGGACCGCCTCGCCGCCGGCCGCGGCGATCAGCCAGATCTGGGACGGCTCGGACGGCGCGTCGGGCTTGCCCTCGGCGGAGCGCTCGAAGGCGATCCACCGGCCGTCCGGCGACCAGCGGGGCGACGAGTCGTGCAGTCCGGCGGTGAACGGCCGCGGCGGCTGGCTCGCGTCGGTGGGGACGATCCAGAGGGCCGTGTCATAGCCCTCCTTCTTCTTGTTGACGGTCACCCGCACGAAGACGACCTGCTTGCCGTCCGGCGAGATGCGCGGATCGGCGACCCAGACGAAGCGGAACAGGTCGGTCTCGGTGATCAGGCGCTTCTCGGCCGCCGGCAGCGCCCGGGGCACCAGAAGAACGGCGCCGAAGATCAGTCCGAAGAGGGCTGCCGCAACGGCAGCTTGGGAGCGATTGCACATCAAGCGAAAAAACGGCATTCGATGGTACGGCAAAGGCATTCGGGGTCCTCCTTCAAAGATCCAGGGCGCCCACTCTATATCCTCTTATGGATAGACCTCCAACTCCGCCGCCTCGCCGGTGACCAGGGTGCCCGCTTCGCCGCGGGCGATGCGCTCGACGTCGGCGAGGGCGCCGATCGCGGCCGCCTTGCCGGTCCGTTCGGCGAACTCGACGGCGGCCTCGACCTTGGGGCCCATCGAGCCGCTGGCAAACAGGGCCGGATCGAGCAGGCGCGGCGGCACGCGCCGGATCGCCCGCTGGGTCGGCTTGCCCCAATCGAGATACACGGCGCCGGCGTCGGTCGCCATGATGAACAGGTCGGCTTCGAGCTCGCGGGCGAGGAGAGCGCTCGCGCGGTCCTTGTCGACCACGGCCTCGACGCCATGCAGCTTGCCGTCGGCTCCATACATGGTGGGAATCCCGCCGCCGCCGGCGCAGATGACGATACAGCCGTGCTCCAACAGCCACTTGACCGGCCGGATCTGAAAGATCCGCTGCGGCAGCGGAGACGCCACGACGCGGCGGAACCGGTCGCCGTCCGGCGCCATCGTCCACCCCTTCTCCACCGCGAGCCGGCGCGACTCCTCTTCCTCATATAGAGGACCGATGGGCTTCGACGGATTCTGGAACGCCGGATCGGCCGGATCGACCTCGACCATCGAGAGGATGGTGGCGAACGGCTGCTCGAAGGGAAGGATGTTGCCGAGCTCCTGCTCGATCATGTAGCCGATCATCCCCTCGGTCTGCGCGCCCAGGACGTCGAGCGGATACGCGGCCACCTTGGTGTAGGCCTCACCCTGGAGAGCGAGGAGGCCGACCTGCGGACCGTTGCCATGGGAAATGATGAGCTGATGCTCGCGGCCGAGAGGAGCCAGGGCCTCCGCCGCGATGCGCACGTTCCTGCGTTGATTCTCCGCGGTCATCGGCTCGCCGCGGCGCAACAGGGCGTTGCCGCCCAGGGCTACCAGAATTCGCCTTCGCATGGATGAAAACACCTCGCGAGGTCCCGGACGAACCGTCCGGGCCTTACAATGAAAGGCGGAAGTGTACTCCAGGGCAGGCGATCTCGATCTCAATACGCAGGGCCGGCTATTTCAGAATCTCGAAGCGGGCCTTCCGCAGATCGAAGCGGACCTGGGGCAGATTGAACTTGCCCTGGGGCGGATTGAACCTGCCCTGGGGCGGATTGAACCTGCCCTGGGGCAGATTGAACCCAGAACGGGGCATCTTCGATCTGTGGAGGGCCCGCTTCAGATCCTGATTAGCCGAGCCAGTTCTCGATCGGGAGATGCGGCACACGGCCGAATTCGTCGACATTGTCGGTCACCAGGGTCAAGCCGAGAGCCAGCGTATGGGCCGCGATCAGGAGATCGTTCGGACCGATGGGCTTCCCGATCCGATGGAGGTGAGCCCGAGCCTCGGCATAGCGCCGGTCCGCTCCCTTCTCCAAAGGGAGCACCTCAAGGCTCTCCAAGAGGCTCTCGATGCGCTCCGTGAGCTTGTGCGAATCCTTCTTGGCAGCGCCATATCGAAGCTCGCAGGCGACGATGATGCTGGTGCAGACCATGGCCTCTCCGACGACCGCCAGCCTGCGGGCAGCGCGGCCTCCAGGGTTCCGAAGGAGGTCCGACAAGGTGTTGGCGTCCAGGAGATAGCGAAAGTCGGGCATCTCAGAGATCCACCTCTTTGAGAGGCTCCAGGTCGTCGATATCAGGAAACTCCTCATCGAGCGGCTCCCAGGTCGAGAGCAGCTCAAGCAGAGACAGGCGTGGCATCGGCTCGACGATCAACCGATCCCCTTCTTTGCGGAGAATGGCCTGACTGCCAGGAAGCTCGAGATCCCGCGGTATACGCACTGCCTGGTTGCGCCCGTTACGGAACAGGCTCACGATCCGTTCACTCTGCACGGCGTCCTCCCGGCCGCCAAAGCGGCCTATGCATGAGCCTATGCTAGCATATCGCCGATCCGAACCGTGCCCGCCGCGCCGTCCATCGTCACCATCTGGCCGGTCTGCAGCGTGCTGACCAGACCGGCGATGCCGACGATGGTGGGGATGCCCATTTCGCGGGCGACGATGGCGGAGTGCGAGAGGATGCTGCCGCGCTCGATGAGGAGGCCGGAGACGGAGGGGTAGAGGGGCACCCAGCCCGGATCGGTGCGCTCGGCGACGAGGATTTCGCCGTCGAGGCGGGCGTCTTCGGTCGGGGTGCGGAGCACTTTGACCGGTCCGGTGACGACGCCCGGGCAGCAGCCGGTGCCGCGGAGGACTCCGTCGGCGTCGACCGGCGCCGGACGGGGCCGCCCCTGGTATTGATTGCGGTGATAGGGCAGGCCGAAGGTGGCGAAACGGTCGGCCGGGATGCGGTCGGTCTCGCGGCGCCAGGTATCGAACTCGGCGCGGCGGAGAGCGGCGAGCGGACGGAGATCGGTGGTGACCGCCCGGCCGCGGATGAAGTCCCAGACTTCGTCGATCGTCAGATAGAAGATGTCGTCCCGGGTGTCGAGAATGCCTTCGGCGGTGAAGCTTTCGCCGAGAGCGCGGAGCAGCTCGCGCAGCAGGCCGTAGATGCGGGTGCGCGCGAAGCGCATGTTCTCGCGGTTCTTGACGCCCAGGCGGGCGTTGCCCAGCACACGGCGGAAGATCGCCCGTTTCCAGGGTGAACGGATGGCGGCGAAAGCGCGCTGCTCCGCCTCGCGGCGCACTTTCTTTTCCCGCTCCTCCATGGCTGTCACGTCAAGCGACGCCGCATCACCGGCCAGATAGTTGCGCAGGATCTGATACAGGAACGCCGGCCGGTCGCGCAGCGAGGGCTCTTCCAGCTTCAGCTCGTTGACACAACGGAAGCCGTAGAGATCGAGATAGCGCGCGATCTCCGCGGCGAAACGGGCCTGGCGCGGACTGTTGGAGACAAGGGGAACGAGAGTGACCAGCTCCTCGGGGGTGTGACCCAACAGAAGGCGGCTGAGATCCGGATCCTGCCGCGCTTCGGCGGCGAGACGGAGGAGCAGCCGGGTGGGCTCGGTGCTTTCGATCCCTCCTTCTCCGGCGATCAGATCGTTTTGCAAGGTTCCGGCAGCGTCGCCGCACCAGGCGGCGCAGAGCTTCTTGAGCGTGCCGTAGAAGACCATCACGAAGAAATCGTTGATGATCGGCGCCTTCCACTCCCAGAGGAGCTTTTCCTCCATCTCGCGGTAGAGCGCCGCCAGCTCGTGCGGCGCCATGGCGTGGAAGTCGAGCCGCGACCAGCGGCCGTAGTGCTCGCGGAAGTGAGCCTGGAAGCTCTCGACGATCGGCCGGATGCGCAGGAAGTTGCGCGCCGAGCGGGCGAGCAGGCGGAGCAGGGCCGGCAGCTCGACCGTGTAGCGCCGCAGACCGCCGGGCGCTTCGGGCTGCGCTCCTTCTTCCAGCCCTTCGCGCACGCCCATCATCGATTCCATGAATTTCTTGTTGTAGTTGAAGCCCGGAAAGAGACGGACCAGGCGGTACCAGTTGAAAAGGTTGTAATACACCTGGCCGCGGAACAGGCCGAGCATGTTGTCGAACACGTCGCGATGGCCGCGCACGGTCTCCGGCGAGATGCCCATCACCTCGGCGAAGCAGTGGTAGACGATCGAATAGGCGCGGCGGATGAAGCTGAAGGTCATCGGCGAGGTGACGCCGGAGTAGCTCTCGATGATGTTCGAGTTGTCCCACAGCAGGCGGTTGCCGGCGGCCGGTCCGATCTCCTCGACGGTGGTGACCGGGCGCGCCTGGAGGAGAAAGAAGCGGCCGGCCGCGTCGAACGCGAACTCGATGTCCTGCGGCTCGCGGAAGCTCTCTTCGATCACCAGCCCGGCGCGCACGAGGTCGCGGATTTCGTCGTCGGTCAGGCTCGGCTGTTGCCGCAGCTCGATGGGCAATTCTTCGCGCAGCACGCCATGGCCGGCGCGCCGGTCGAGAACGATCCGCTCGCTTTTTTCCGCGATCTGCGGCGTGATCTCTAGCGTCTCCTTGTCGATGATCCACGTGTCGGCGTCCAATCCGGCGCTGACCAGCCCTTCGCCGCTGCCCCAGACGGCGCTCGCCACCAGCTCGTAGACGCTGCCGTTGTTCGGATTGGCGGTGAACAACACGCCGGCGGAGCGGGCGTCGACCATCTCCTGGACGACCACGGCGACCGCGATGCCGTCCACCGGGATCCCCTTGGCCCGCCGGTAGGCGAGAGCGCGCTCGTTCCACGCCGACGCCCACACGCCGCGCACCGCATCGCGCAGCGCCTCCTCGCCGCGAATGAAGAGAAAGCTGTCGTGCAGCCCCGCGAACGACTCGCCGGCCGCATCCTCCCCCGCCGCCGAGGAGCGCACGGCGACGAGCGCTCCCTCCGGAATGCGCTCCGCGTGAGAGCGCGCGATTTCTGTCTCGAGGTCCTGCGGCAGCGGCAGGCCGAGCACCCAGCCGCGGATCTCCCCCGCGGCGCGGCGCCAATCATCTTCGCCGCCGGCCTCCCCAACTGCCGCAAGCCGCTCGGCGATCCGGTCGCGGAGACCGCCGGCGCTCAGCGCGTGCAGGAAGGAGTCCGTCGTGATGGCGTACCAGGGCGGGACGGGCAGGCCGAGGTTTTCGAGACGGGCGAGGTTGGCGGCTTTGCCGCCGAGGGCCTCACCCCCTGGCCCCCTCTCCCATCCCCTCCCATCCCGCCGGGAGAGGGGGAAACTGGCAACAAACACACGAGGACTTTTCTCCTCCTCTTGCATCAGATCTCCAATCCGAACCGCCGGGCGATTTCGATGGCCAGGATCACGTCGAAGGCGATGATGTACATGCCGGCGTAGACCTCCATCCGCTTCGCGGTCTTGCGGTCGGTGTGGAACCGGTACTGGAAGAAGCCGACCAGGCAGACCAGGAAGAGGGCGACGAGCGCGGCGTAGAACCAGAGGGAGAGCCCGAGGTGCCAGCCGACCAGCGCGACGAGGCCGGTGTCGATGACGCGGAGGAGGAGGACGAGATACGCCGCGCCATAGGTGCCGAAGATCTTCGTATAGGTTTCGACACCTTCGATCTCGTCCTCGGGCGCCCGGATCTTGCGCGAGACCTCCCAGTTGAAGGTGACGAAAAAGCCCACCCAGGCGTACATCCAGAACCAGGGCGGCGCCAGCCAGGGCCAGCGGCCGGTGGCGAACGCGAAGACGAGGAGGGACAGGAACGGCATGACCAGCAGATGGCTGACGGCATAGACCAGGAAGTGCCGCTTCAGCCAGTCGCGGACGAAAAACTCCTGGAGCATCAGGACCGAGAAGCCGAACGCCACGACCCAGGCGGCGAGAGGCGCGAGACCACGGGCGGCGCAGAAAGCGATCTCCAGACCGATCGCAATGCCGCCCAGCACCTTGAGATCGCGCAGCGTGATGAGGCCGCGTTGCAGCACCCGCTGCGGGTAGTGGAGACAGTCCTCTGCGTAGTCCTTGTGCTCGTCGAACACGCGCAGGTGGAAGAAGAAGAGGAAAAGGGTGAGAGCACCGAGGAGCGACGACAGGTCGTAGCGCATCGGCCGCCCGGGCTCCGTGAGCACCCGCGCGAGGAACTGATTCGAGGAGTAGTAGGCGCAGATGAGGATGCCATGGCCGAGCAGCGGGAAGCGCTCGGCAAGGTAGGCAGCGAGGTGGCGGGGCGTCACCGCCCCCGCGCCCACCACGCCCCCCCCCCCCC
>DATARD010000153.1:0-9271 GCA_036264355.1 Thermoanaerobaculia bacterium | reverse complement strand
CTGATCCGGCACGGTCTGGCCCGCGGAGACGTCGATCAGGTCGCAGCCCGCGGCGCAGAACGCCTCGGCGATGGCGAAGGTGTCGTCCTCGGTGATCCCGCCCTCCTGCCAATCCGAAGCCGAGATGCGCACCGACATGGGCCGGCCCGCGGGCCAGACGGCGCGCAGGGCGCGGAAGACTTCGAGCGGAAAGCGGAGGCGGTTTTCGATCGGGCCGCCGTATTCATCTTCGCGATGGTTGGTGAGCGGTGAGAGGAACGAGGCGAACAGATAGCCGTGCGCGCAGTGCAGCTCCAGATGATCGAAACCCGCGCGGGCGCCGCGCTCGGCGGCGGCGACGAATTGGGCGATGATCTCGTCCATCCTCACGCGGTCGAGCTCGAGCGGCAGCGGGGAGATGCCCGGAAATATGGGATCGGCGAGGCGGAGACGACGGGCCAATTGGCTTCTGGACCGCTGGCCACCACAGCCGCCCGAATCCCGGTGCTTGATTTGCCGTCTGGTCGGATCGGAGAGAGGGAGGTTTGCCTGGTGGGCGAGCTGAGCGGGTCTCGGTGCGGCCACGACGGGGGCGCGGCTCAAGGGGAAGGCGGAAAGACCATCTATAAGGCCACCAGCGACATCGATGTCGTAAACACGGCGGCTGCCGAGGCGCCGACGGCGGGTGGTGGTGGCGGTCGGGGATGTTCTCTTCTTCCCCTGGTACCTTCTCGGCGCACGCGGAGGCGGTGTAAGCGTCAGGATTGACGGCGGTGCTCGGCAGCTTGGCGGGAGGCTTGGGTGTTGAGAAGTGCCTGGAAGTCCGGGTTTTTTTTTCAGGGAGTTGAACTCGGGGATCAGGAACCACTCCCGCCGCATGCCTTTCTTGAGGGCCCGCTCGGCGTAGTAGAGGGCCGACAGGCGCTCACCCAGGAGCGCGTAGAGCTGGGCGGCCTGGTTGATAACCTGGACGTCCTGCGGTGACTGCTTGAGCACTTCTTCGGCCAGGCGGGCGGCATCATCCCTCCGACCCAGGCGCGCGAGGCACTGGGCGTGCAGCATGCGGATGCGGTCGTCGCCGAGGTTGGGAGTGGCCGCGAGCTCCTCGGCCATGTCTCGATAGAGCCGCTGTGCCTTGGGCAACTTCCCCTCGGCTTCCAGCGCGGTCGCGAGGTTGAAGCGGGTGAGCGTATCGTGGGGCTCCAGAGCCAGGGCGTGGCGGTAGGCGCTCTCGGCCGCGGCGTAGTCTCCGAGCAGAAATCGGGTGAAGCCGAGATCTGAGAAATACGGCTTTGCTGCTTGAAGACGGATCAGCTTTTCATAGATCGTCGCGGCGCGCTCCAAGTCTCCGAAGCTCGCCTCGAAAAACGCCAGACTTTCGCCTACGCGTTGATTGCCCGGTTCCGCCTCGAGCAGCTCCCCGAGACGGCGGCGGGCGCTATCGCCCTCACCGAGACGAACCTCGAGGGTCGCCAGCTCCAGGATCGGACGCCAGCCAGGACGCCGCCGGACGATCTCCTGCCGCACGCGGCGGGCTTCCTTCAGCTCTCCTCGGGCCTCCAGCAACTCGGCCTCGGCCCTGAGCACGCGGGCGTCTCCCGGAACCAAGTCCCGTAGTCGCCCCAGTGTCACCTGCGCCGCCGGGAACCGGTTCCCGGCCATCTCGGCGTGAAAGCGGGAGAACAGAATCCGCGGGTCGTTGGGCTCGATGGCTTCGGCCCGGGAGACATAGCCGAGGGCGAGATCGACTTTCGCCAGATCGCGCGCGATGTCGGCGGCCATCCGATAGGCTCCAAGGAGGTCGGGCGAGGTCCGGAGCAGAGCGTCCAACCGGTCGAGCTCCTTGGGGCCGAGGCGTTCGCCGCCCTCGACTCGGCGCTCGAGCTGGACGTAGGCGGCGTAGTCCTGCGGTCTCACCCTGCCACCTTTCGACTCAGGCCGGAGCCGACGATCCGCATAGAGCTGTTGCAGGTTCACCCGCACTCCTTCCGCCAGCCGCTGGACGTTCTCGATGCCGGCCTGGACTTCGAAAGGCCCAACCGCCCCCAAGAACTTATCGCCGGGTTCCTGGAGCCGGCGCAACGTCACCCGGCAACCGTCTCCCTGGCAATCGAGGAGGGGGAGGACCACCTCGTTCGCTTCGGCGCGGCGTAATTTTTCGGCCGCGGAGCCGCTCGTTTCGTCTGGCTGGGGCGGATCGATCGGCTGTAACCCTTGGAGGGAGATGAGAGTGGCGAGAGTGGCTTCCACCACGTCGGAGGCGACGTAGGCGAGCTCAGGGTTTTTCCCAGCCAGGGTTGTAGCCGGTCGCAGTACCGCCACCCGAAGCGCGGGCGCGGCCGGAGAACGCCAGAGAGATTTCTTGAGGAGGAAGGCGAGGAGCACGCTGACGATCACGACGACCACCGCCGCGAGGATCGCCCGAAAGCTCCTCCACTGCCGCCAACTGCGATGCGCCGGCACCACCGGCGGCCATGGGCTCGGCTCCAGCTCCGCCGACAGCTCCGCGGCGCTCTGGTGGCGGCCGGCAGGCTCCTTGGCCAGCGCCTTCACCACCGTCTGTGCCAGCTCCGGCGGTACCTCCGGGCGAATACGGTCGAGCGGCTCGGGCTCGTGGCCCTGGACGGCGGAGAGGACCGCCCGCTCGTCGTTCCCTGGGAATGGCCGGCACCCGGCGAGCATCTCGTAGAGCAGCGCGCCCAGCGACCAGATGTCCGTGCGGCCGTCCACCGGCCCGCCGCGGGCCTGCTCGGGCGACATGTAGGCAGGTGTCCCGGTGGAGCTGCCGGCGCGGGTCAGGGTCGCGTCTCCCGTCATCTTGGCGATGCCGAAGTCGAGGATCTTGACCTTCCCGCGGCGGGTCAGCATCACGTTGGCCGGCTTGATGTCGCGGTGCACGATGCCGGCTTCGTGGGCTCGCGCCAGGGCCCGAGCCACCTCGATGGCCACCTGCCGGGCTTCGGAGACCGGCAGCGGCCCTCGCGCCAACCTCTCCTTCAGAGTCTCCCCGTCGTAGTAGGCCATGACGATGTAAAGCTGGCCATCGCTCTCGCCGACATCGTGGACGGTGCAGATGGTGGGATCGTCGAGAGCGGAGGCGACGCGCGCCTCGCGCAGGAAGCGCTCCTTGGCGGCGCCGTCCCGGCCGTACCCCGGCGGCAGCAGCTTGATCGCCACTCTGCGCCGGAGACGGGTGTCCTCTGCCTCGTAGACCACGCCCATGCCGCCAGAGCCGATCTCGCGGACCAGCCGGTAGGGTCCGAGCTCGCGGTCCGTGATGCGCGCCGCTTCGTCGGAGGTGTCGGCCAGCAACGCGGCGGCGGCCTGGTGAGCCGGCGTAGCGAGGAAGCCTTCCGCCGACTCGTCCGCGGCCAGCAGGGCTTCCATCTGCGCGCGGAGCTCCGGGTTCCCGGCGCAGGCTTCGTCGAGAAAGGCGCGGCGCTCCCCGGCCGAACGCTCGAAGGCCTCGTCGAGGAGATCCTCGATCCGCCGCCAGCTCTCGGGGTCCGCCGGCAGGTCGGGCTTCATTCCTCGTCCCGGCCGCGCAGGGCATAGAAGAGGAAGGCACGGGCCTTGCGCCAGTCGCGTCTCACGGTCCGCTCGGTGATCCCCAGGGTCTGGGCGGTTTCCTCCTCCGTCAGTCCGGCGAAGAACCGCAGCTCCACCAGCCGGCTCAGCCGCTCGTTGCGCGCGGCCAGCGAAGTCAGGGCCTCCTCCAGATCGAGGATTTCGACCGCTAGGCGGGACGCGTCCGGCTGCCCCGAGCCCGGCCGCAGCTCGTCCAGAGAGATTTTCAGATCCTCGCCGCCACGCTTCTTGGCCACCCGGCGGCGCGCGGCGTCCACCAGGATGTGGCGCATGGCCACCCCCGCTACGGAGAGGAAGTGAGCTCGGTCCTGCGCGGCGGCGCCGGCCTGGTCCACCAGCCTGAAATAGGCCTCGTGCACCAGGGCGGTCGTGTCGAGCGTCTGCCCAGGACGCCAGCGGCGGAGCTGCCGGCGGGCCACGCCGCGCAGCTCGTCATAGACCAGTGTCATCAGCCGGTCCATGGCGCTCCCGTCCCCCTGGCGGACGGCCGCCAGAAGCTGCGTCACCTCTCCCGGGGCCCGGCCCTGCGCACTTTGAGACACCTTTCCTCACTCTCTTGCAAGTCCTGGACTTCACCAGATTACCTCGCAACCGACGCGGTTTCAACCTGGCACGCCGAGGCGGGTGTCCGCTTTTCCCGCCGCCGTGCGTTCATCCAGGTGAGCCTGCAGGATCCGGGCAAAGGCAATTCTGCGTTTTCTACGGATCAGGCAAGCGCAAGATGAAGGAGCCTATTTCGGGCGTAACCTTCAACAGGAGGAAGACCAATGGCGACCATCAATGTGACAATCAAACTGACGGTAACGGCTCAAGGAGAAGTAAAAGTGAGTGCAGTGGCAAACCCCCAGACCGCCAAGCAAGCGGACATCGTAACCTGGGTCTTCGAGCCCGGTTCGGAGGACCTGCGGGTGGTGTTCAAGAAAGTCGAGCTCGCGAACAACTCCGGTGCGCTGCTCATCTACGAGCAAGGCCCGTTTTCCAGTCCGCTTTCGAGGATCGGAGGGGAGCTCAGCGGCACCATCGCCAAGGATGCGCCGGACGGCCGTTATCTCTACGACATCCACGATGGCAACAATCAACGTCTGAATTGGGAGATTCCCCTTAGCATAGACCAAAACTTCGGTGGCCTCGACATTCCCAAACCCCCGCCGGGGTAGAGCTGTCCTGCGCTGTAACCACCCCGCCCGTCAGGATTGCCGGCTGTGCCCGGCAGTCTGGCGGGCGGCTTGGGTTTTGAGAAGGGCCTTGAAGTACTGGTCTTCAGCAGGTTACCCGCGCAACCGACGCAATTTCAACCCATCACTCCGCGGCGGGTGTCCGCTTTTCCCGCCGCCGTGCGTTCATCCAGGTGAAAGCAATGGCCGGACCCCTTGAACGTCAAGAAAGCTAAAGGAGAAAACTATGAGTCATCCGTGGCTCCCACCCTCTCTGGGATCGTTTGAACAGTTGATGGAGGCGTTACTTCACAATCCGTTCCTTGGCGGTGGAGAAGGGGGCTTCCCTCCCAGCACTCACCCGGAGGCCATGAGGTCGGGTTCTGGCACAGCGATGTCTGGGTCGGTGCTTGAGCCCAACCCTTCCCCTTGGCGGTTTGCAGTCTCGTCGCTCATCGCGGTGATCAGCTTGAGGGAGGTGGCGTCCAAGATGCCTGATGGGAAGGTGAAAATTGAGCTCGGCAAGCGCGTAGATGGTGCGATCTCGAGATTCATTGATGGTTGCGGAACCGGGCCTCACCCGGGATGGCCGTGGCCTGCTGGACCGTCTCCGTGGGCGTATCCAATCGCGTCGGAACTGGCTGTCGCGGCGAACACCATCACCGAGAGCAACGTCCGCAACGAAGTCCTTCAGGTGGCTGGTCAGATCATCGAACGTGCATCCGGCTCGACTGGCAGAAGGGAAGTAAAACTCCCATCGTCTGAAGAAATCGACGCGATGACGGAATTCCCATCCAACGATCACGAATGTGAAGTTCTTTGTCAGGAGCTCTTGGACACTGTCGATGAGCTCCAGGGCGCGACTGGGCTGCGGCGACTTCGGTTGCTTGCCAGGCTGAGAGCAATCAATGCCCGGAGGCGTGAGCTCCACTGCAAGCCGTGCTTGCCCGAATAACCATAGGCAGAGGGACCTATCGCAACCGGGGTGTACCTCAGATTACTGCGGCCCGAGAGGCGTCAGGCTCTTTTTCCCGGCGACACCAACGCCGTGCGGGTCCGCCGGATCGGCCGCTACGGCCGGGTGTCGGTATTCTGATCCCCGAACGGCCGTCGCAGGCAGGTTGTCAGAAAGCCAGAGCGGCCTGCGAAGACCTTTGTGAACAGGGCGCGCCGCCGGGCGAAGAGTCAGGCTCTTCTTAACGGTTGCTCGGGATTTCCCCGACCTGGCCCACATTCGCAAGTAGCCTGAAGGAGGCGACCATGGAACGTTCAGTGACTCGTGCTCTGCAGATTCTGCTGTATACGATTGTTTTGTTTCTGATTGCTGTTATTATCTGGCTTTTCTACTGCCGGTGCCACCGTACCAAGGAGCAGACCGGCACCTTCGGCCAGCACACGGTCAGTGCATCCGTCCCGCCCAACCACGTCTCCGGAGGCAGGTACCCTCCATTCAAACTGCTCAAAGAAGACTTCAACGAAGACCGACCCCGCGCTGTTCCCGAAGGCCCAAGGCGAGGCACCCTCGCGCCTAACGTCACCGGCTCCAAGCTCTTCAAGATTCAGGACAAGAAGCAGAACCCGCCGCTCGGCGGCTCTGGCGATCCCGTAGTCTTCACTGGCTACAACGAGCTCGGCACCGAATCCCCCGGCGTCGGCACACCTCCGGACGTCAACGCCGCGCGCAACGGCAACGTTGTGATGCTCTCTTACAACACCAACCTGCTGCTCTCTACCGACGGCGGAGGCAGCTACAAACTCCTCGACCCCACCACCATCTTCCCCAGCGGCCCCAGCAAAGACGCGAGCGGCAACCTGCTTGACAACGGCCTCTGCTGCGACCAGAAGCTGCTCTACGCGCCTACCATCGACCGCTTCGTGTGGCTTCAGCAGTTCTGTGGCTCCGGCACCGGCGGCTGCCTCACCGGCATCAACAAAGTCCGCGTCGCCGTCGCCAGCACGCAGGATGTCATCAATAGTACCGGCACTTCCTGGACCTATTGGGATCTTGCCTCCGCCACCTTCAACATCGGCACCACCACCATGGACTACCCCGACCTCTCCCTCGGCGACAACTATCTCTACTTCAGCGCCGACGCCGTCGGCAATGGCCTACTCGTTGTCCGCATCCCGCTCAACGACATCAAGGGCGGCGGCACCCTCAACATGAACTACACCAACCCCTCCGACAGCACCCTCGCCTACGGCGGCCACCTCTCCCAGAACACCGGCGACACTGTTTTCTGGGCGGGCCACTACGACAGCAGCACCATCCGCATCTTCGACTTTCCCGAAAACTCAAGCCAATACTTCTGGCGCGATGTGGTCATCAACAGCTGGCCCACAGGAACCATCTCTTCCAGAGATCACGACGGCGTCGATTGGCTGAGCTTCGCATTCCCAAAAAATGCCGTGCTCGGCATCACCCGCCGCAACGCCAATGAAGTCTGGTTCGCCTGGACCGCTACCAGCAACGCCAACTTCAAGAATCCGCAGGTGCAAGTACTCGAGATCAACCCAGCCAACTACAGCGTCATCAGCCAGTGGCAGATCTGGAACAACGACTACGCATTTGCCTACCCAAGTCTGGCCACCAATTCTGCCGGAGAAGTTGGCATCTCCCTTGGCTGGGGCGGCAACCAGTTTTACGGTAACAACGCCGTCGGCATCCTCGGTGACTTCATCGTTTGGTATCCCGAACTCAGCGACGTCAGCAACCCCAGCCGCTACGGCGACTACTTCAACGTGGCCCGCAACACACCCCAATCCGCCATGTTCGATGCCAGCGGCTACGCCGTGTTCAAGAACACCCCGCCCGCAGCAGGGCAGCGCTTCTCCCCGTATTACATCCAGTTCGGCCGCAACTCCATCGTCAACGGAGGGGACGCCGCTCCTGTTATCAAGTGACCGCCGCTTAGGGCGTAGATCCTTCGTTTCTTTCGGGAATGCGCCAGGAATTCGTCGTGTCGGATCAGTGGGAATAGTCTATCAAGACATACAAGGAGATTCTTATGTCTAATGCATTCACTCGTGTAGTGACGTGGATATCACGGGGCAGGCGTCGCCACGGAAGCGCCATGGCCGACATTGTGTCGCCGCAGCACAGCACCATGTCACCAGGCAACACGTTCCAGCCCAACTGGGCAGCGCCGACGATCTCTTGGGTCGACATCAAAGGATCGCACACCGCGAATTTCGCGTTCTGGTCGATTACGGGAGGGATTGGCGCCGCGATCGTCACCACCCAGAACACTGCGCCGTCCGTGGGTGTAGGAAACACGGATATCGTAGCCACCGCATTGTACATCTCTCAAGGAACAGGCAACGGGAGCGGCACGAAGGGAGTTCTCATCGACGCTTTCGATGTCAACCAGGGCGCCTTCGTGGATGACGACTTCGTGAAAGTGAAGCCTGATGCAAACCTCGCAGCGGCTGCCAACAACGATGGCTTCGTGCCTACCGCGTCTTTGGAACACATCGAAGCCTTCCTCTTGATTCATGCGGTGCCGTTCTCGGACTGGAAGGTCGTGGTGGGGGCTGAAGCTGTTAACAAAGAAGATATGCAGGCCGCTGCCCAATCCAGCGCCATTGCTTTCGCCTTCTATCAGCTTCCTCCCCGCGTTGATGACCCCTGCCAAGATCTGCAAGATGAACTTGACCACATTAATGCTGACCTTAGGTTTCTGAGGAAGAAGTTGCTGACGGCCAACACCTCTGAAAGGCCTGAGATTATGGCCAAAATCAGGGAGCTTGCTCTGGACGAACACGTGACGGGCTTGGCTTTGGCGGAGTGCCGCCGATTCCCTACTGGCTGAGAAATACGACGTCGTCGAGTGATCCGGGCCAAGAATTGACGTGCCAGAGGCGGCGGCTCTTCGGCCGCCGCACTTGAGGCTGTGCCTCGGACCGCTTCTTGGCGCGCAAACCGGACGCCCAAGTCTGGTTTCGACGCGTCGGCTCCCGCTACGCCCGCCGCTTCGGGCACGCCGCACGGCTTGTCTGATGATCATCGGTTCGGTCAGCTCAGATCTGGAAGCCGTCGTTCGTCTGCCTCTCCGGAGCCCCTGGTCCCTGTAACCCCCTCACCCCTCTCGCGAGGCCTGGCCGGGCGCGCTTTCCTCTGGAGGGCGAGCCGGTCGGCGCGCGCTTTGGCCAGCTCGCGGAAGGCTTGGTCTCTGCCGCTCAGGTACTGGGGGGGCCAGGTTCCGGCGCGGGCGCCGTACCAGGCCGCGGCCTGGTTGGCGAAGGTGGGGTTCCAGAGGTGCGGGCGGGCGAGGGCGACGAGGTCGGCGCGGCGGGTGTGGAGGAGGGTGTTCACCTGCGCGGGCTCGGTGATCGCTCCGACCGCCATGGTCGCCATGTTTGTGACGTTGCGGATCGCCTCGGCAAATTGGACCTGGAACATGCGGCCATAGACCGGCTTCTGATCCGGCACGGTCTGGCCCGCGGAGACGTCGATCAGGTCGCAGCCCGCGGCGCAGAACGCCTCGGCGATGGCGAAGGTGTCGTCCTCGGTGATCCCGCCCTCCTGCCAATCCGAAGCCGAGATGCGC
>DATARD010000066.1:0-13417 GCA_036264355.1 Thermoanaerobaculia bacterium | reverse complement strand
GCCGTATAAGATATAGCAGCATGTCGAGGGGTCCCTCGAACGCCTCGAGGAAAACCTCCAGCGCCTGCGGCGGGATGTACAGATCGCGAGGCATCTCGGTGATGGGCTGGCCCTCCACCATCGCAAACGGCATCTCGCCTTGCGCCGGCGCAGGCTCCCTGGAGGTCTTCGCGGGCGCCGTGGCAGCGTCGTTCTGCACAATCCTCAGTTCGGGTTTCATCTGTAATTCATCGCCATGGCTTGACGAACCGCATCCAGAGTGTCGCGCGCCGCAGCGCGCGCGCGCTCGCACCCGTCGGCGATGATACCGCGTACCAATTCCGGATTCTCCTCGAACTCCTGCGCCCGCTTCGAAATCGCCGAAACCTCCGCGACTATTTTTTCGATCAACGGCGCCTTGCAGTCCAAGCAGCCGCTACCTGCCGTGCGGCAGCCCTGTTGCACCCATGCTTGGGTGTCGGCATTTGAATACACTTTGTGCAGGTCCCACACCGGGCACTTGTCCGGATCGCCGGGATCGGTGCGCCGCACGCGCGCCGGATCGGTCTGCATCGCTTTGAGCTTCTTGACGATCGAATCCGTGTCCTCGCGCAAGCCGATGGTGTTGCCGTAGGATTTGGACATCTTGCGGCCGTCCAGACCCGGAACCTTGGGGGTCGCGGTCAGAAGCACCTCGGGTTCGGGCAGTATCGCAATGCCGGTGCCTTCGAGGAATCCAAACAGGCGGTCGCGGTCGGCGACGGTCAGGCGCGCGTTCGCTTCGACCAGCGCGCGCGCCTTGGCCATGGCATCCGCGTCGCCCTTTTCCTGAAACTCCTTGCGCAGCGTGCGATACATCGAAGAGTTGCGCGAGCCCAGGCTCTTGATCGCCTTTTCGACCTTCTGCTCGAACTCGGGTTCCCGGCCGTAGATGTGATTGAAGCGCCGCGCCACCTCGCGGGTGATTTCAACGTGCGCCACCTGGTCCTCGCCCACGGGCACGTATTGCGAGCGGTAGAGCAATATGTCCGCGGATTGCAGCAGGGGATAACCCAGAAAGCCGTAGGTGCCGAGGTCGCGGTCGGCAAGCTGAGTCTGCTGATCCTTGTAGGACGGGACCCGCTCCAGCCAGCCGAGCGGCGTGATCATCGACAGCAACAGGTTGAGCTCGGCGTGCTGCGGCACCAGAGACTGGATGAACAGCACGGAGCGCTCCGGATCGAGGCCGGCGGCGAGCCAGTCGGTCACCATCTCGATGCTGTTCTCCGCCACCTGCGACGGGTCGGCGTAGTCGCTGGTCAGGGCATGCCAGTCCGCCGCGAAGTAGTGGCAGCGGTAGGTGTCCTGGAGCTCCACCCAGTTCTTGAGCGCTCCGAAGTAGTTCCCCAGATGGATCTTCCCGGTCGAGCGCATGCCCGACAACACGACTTTCTGTTCCGTCACGATCGCTCCCTTCAACGAGCCCTCATCATATCGTCAGCATCTCGTCACCGACGCCGCGGCCCGGACGCCTTTTCCGGCATGCGCCGCGGCGGCCCGGGGGCGAGGGGCGGCGGTGGGTCCGGCAGGGGATCGAGCAGGCCGCGGAGAAGGCCCCGCGCCTTCGCCCGCACCGACTTGACGTTGCCGCGGGGCCACTCGCGCAGGAATGCCAGCGGCAGGGTCAGGAGATTCGCGGCCAGGAACACCGCGAAACCCAGCGGCCCGGCATGCCGGCGCACCCAGATGGCGTTGCTCCGCCCGGTGTTGTAGGTCTTGGTCGACGTGTAGGAGCCCTGGGTCGACGCCGCCACCTTGTGCCAGATGCGGCTCTCGGGCGCGTAGCGCAGCCGGTAGCCGGCGTCGAGCGCCCGCCGGCACCAGTCGGCGTCGTCGACGTTGATGAAATAGGCCGGATCGAGCCCGCCCACTTTCTCCAACACATCGCGCGGAATGAGCAGGCAGCAAGTGGTCAGATAGCTGACATCGCGCGGCCGGCTCCAGCGCGGAGCATCCAACTTGCCGCGGCCGAGCTCCACCGCCACCGTCTCGCGGATGCGCAGCCGCCCGCCCGCCGCCCACAGCCGGTCGGCGGGATCGTAATAGAAGATCTTCGGGCCGGCGGCACCGACCCGCGGATCGTCGCAGGCATGGAGGAGCGGCGCCAGGAAACCGCGGTCGACGGCGACGTCGGTGTTCAGGAGGAGGACCCAGCCGATCTCGTCGCCTTCGAGCGCCTTGCGGATGCCGGCGTCGTTGCCGCCCGCGAATCCGAGATTGGCGCCGGTCTCGACGATCTCCAGGCCCGGCCGTTCGCGGCGCAGGCGCGCCACCGAGTCGTCGGTCGAGCCGTTGTCGACCACGATGACGCGCAACGCCTCCGCCCCCAGAACCCCGTCGAGCGACTCCAGGGTGTCCAGGGTGTCGGTCGCGCCGTTCCAGTTGACCAGGACGACGGCGACCCGAGCGGCCGGGTCGCGGCACCGCTCAGGCACCTGCGCCCTCCGGAACATCAAGCATTGCCAGCCGGCGGTCGATGTCCGCCATCAGGGCTTCGTTCTCGGTCAGGACACGGTGCTCGAGCTGGAGCGCCCGCGCCTGCGACAGGAGCGTGGCGTAGAACAGGACGTGATGAATCCACACCGGCACGGAGCCAGCCACAACCCCACCGCCGACGATGGCGACGGCCATGGCGGTGAAAAGGGCGAGCATCAGCGACGGGTAGGAGACGTTCTTGAAGCGCTTGGTCTCTTCCACCAGGTGCTGCTCCAGGCCGAACTCCTTGACCGCGCCCTTGATCGCCTTCCCGGTGCCGATCAGATAGAACATGATCCAGCAGTGGGAGAAAAGAAGGAGGAGGCAGGACGCCGTGCCGACCAGGACATGGCGCCTTATATCCAGCACAGCCGCCCCGTGCAGACCATAGCCGAGGAAGGCGGAAACAATCAGGCCGATCGTCGCCATCACGCCGACGATCAAAAGGGCACGTCCCATCATGACAAGGGTCCTCGCTTCAAAGTCAGTCTCCAGCCTCTCCAACCAGCTTCCGCCACAGAGCCGCCGCGCGCGCCGGGCGGAATTCAGCGTCCACCCGCCGCCGGCCGGCCTCCCCGCGCCGCCGCGCTTCCTCCGGATCGTCGAGCGTCGCGGCCAGCGCGGCGGCCAATCGCTCCGGCTCCTCCGGCGGCACCAGCCAGCCGGTCCTCTCTCTCGTCTCGTCGTCCGCCACCACTTCCGGAATGCCGCTCACCGCGCTCGCGATCACCGGCAGGCCGGCCTCCATCGCTTCCAGCACCACCAGCGGCATCCCCTCGTAGATCGACGGCACCACCAGCGCCCGCGCGCCGCGCAGCAGACCGCGCACCCGCCCGGCGCCACACCGCCCGAAGAAGCGGACCGCCGATCCCAGCTCCAATTCCGCCGCGGACCGCTCCAGAGCCTCCCGGTGCTCGCCGTCGCCCGCGATCAGCAGGCGGGCCTCCGGGTGCGCCGCGAGCAGGCTCCGCAGAGCCGCGAGCAGCACCTCCACACCCTTGCGGATGCGCAGGCGGCCGACGAACAGAAAATACCCCGGCGGCTCTCCCGTCTCCTCGCTACCTTCTTCAGGCACCACCGGCAAGCCGCCTGTCACGTTCGGCAGCACGGCCGGGATCGCGCTCCGCGAGCCCAGATAATCCCGCCGGATCTCCGCTCCCGTCGCCGCGCTCGGCACCAGCACCAGGTCCGCCCGCCGCGCCGTCAGCCATCCCAGCGCGATCTGCAACGGCGCCTTGAGCCTGCGGAACCGCCGCTCGACGCCGCCCGGCCGGCCGAGCACCTTCCCCGCCGCCACCAGTGGGCGGACGGCCCGCCGCTCCTCGACATAGCTCACCTGGAGCAGCGCCACGAGCCGGGGGGGAGGGTGCAACCGCGAGGCCACGAGGGAGACGAACAACGCCGCCAGGCCGCCGTCCGATTCGTGCACCTGCACCACGTGGGGCCGGAAGCGCCGCAACGCGCGCCACACCGCCGGCACCGCGAACAGGGGAAAGAGAACCTTCGGCCCACGGACGCCGTCGCGTCCACGCCCCAACACCTCGACAGCACAACCGGTCTCACGCAGGCCGGCGGCCAACTGTAACACCTGTTCGCCGACGCCGGAAACGTCCCGCGGCGGCAGGGTGTTGGCGACCAGGAGAACGCGGAGGGGAGCGCTCATTCCACCCACCCCGCCGTCTCCCCTTCCGCCGTCTTGCGCAGCCCCTCCAGCGCCTCCTCCCCCAACCGCCCAAGCAGCTCGCGGGCATCGTCGCGCGCCTGCTCCAGCAGCTCCCAGTCGTCGGGCAGGCGCGCCTGGCGCAGGCTCGGCAGGCCCGATTGGCGGGTTCCCAGGACATCGCCCGGACCGCGGATCTTCAGATCTTCCTCGGCGATCTCGAAGCCGTCGTCAGTGCGCGCGAAGACCTCCAGGCGCCGCTTTGCGTCCTCCGACAGCCGGCCGTGCACCGCGAAACAGCACGAGGGCCTCATGCCGCGCCCCACCCGGCCGCGGAGCTGGTGGAGCTGCGCGAGACCGAAACGCTCGGCGCTCTCGATCACCATGCAGCTCGCCTCCGGGACGTCGACGCCGACCTCGATGACCGTCGTGGCGAGCAGCGCCTTCACCTCGCCGGCGGCGAACGCCTGCATCACCCGGTCGCGCTCGGCGGCAGGCAGGCGGCCGTGCAGCACGGCGCAGGGCCAGCCGGCCAGCTCGGCGCGCACCCGCTCCTCCGCTTCCGCGAGCGAAGCCGCCGCGGTGCGCGCGCTTTCGTCGATCAGCGGCACGACGACGTAGACCCGGCCACCGGCAGCCAGCTCCTCGCGCACCTTCTTGTACACGGCGCGTCGCTTGCCCGCCGGCACGACCGCCGTGGCGACCGGCGTGCGCCCCGGCGGCAGCTCGTCCAGGGTCGAGACTTCGAGGTCGCCCCAGGCGGTCAGGGCGAGCGTGCGCGGGATCGGCGTCGCCGTCATCACCAGCAGGTCCGGCTGCTCTTCCTGATCCCCTTTCCCTCGCAACAAGGCTCTCTGGCGGACGCCGAAACGGTGCTGCTCGTCGACCACCGCAAGGCCGAGCCGGCGGAAGACGACCCCTTCCTGGATCAGGGCATGCGTTCCCACCGCGAGCTGGATCTCCCCCGCCGCCAGCCGCTCGCGCAACCGCGGATCGCTTTGACCTCTTTTGGCTCCGACGAACAGACCGACGCGGTAGCGTTTCCCCAGCAGACGTTCCAGCGACCTGAAGTGCTGCTCCGCCAGCAGCTCCGTGGGCGCCATGAAAGCGCCCTGAAAGCCGCTCTCCAGCGCCACGGCGAGCGCCAGGGCCGCGACCAGCGTCTTGCCGCTCCCCACGTCGCCCTGGAGCAGCCGGAGCATCGGGTGCGGTCCGCGCAGATCGGCGACGATCTCCCCCAACACCCGCTTCTGCGCCGCGGTGAGACGGAACGGCAACAGGCCCCGCACCACGCCGCGCACATGATCGTCCACCCGGTAGGCCAGCGTCCGCGGCGCCGCGGTCTCGCGGGCGCGGAGCAGAGCGACCGCCACCTGCATGCGCAGCAGCTCCTCATACGCCAACCGCCGGTGCGCCGGGCTTCGCCGCTCGTTCAGGGCCGCGACGCTTACGTCGTGCCCGGGGCGATGCAGAGCGACGAGCGCCTCGCCGAGACTAGGCAGTCCGCGGCGGAGCAGCAGCTCTTCCGGCAACGGCTCGGGGATGGACGCGGGATCGAAATCAGTCAGGATCGGATCGATCAGCCGGCGGAGCGCTGCCGGCCCCAAGGACCCCACGGACGAGTAGACCGGCACGATGCGGGCGCTGTGGAACGCACGGTCCACCGCCTCGCACGACGGATTGAGCAACTCCAGGCCGTGCGGCGGATTCTCCCGCACCATGCCGTGCAGCAGGTATTCCTCGCCGTCGCGAAGCTGTTGAAAAAGATACGGCTGATTGAACCAGACGATGGGGATCGATCCCGAACCGTCGCCGAGCACGGCGCGGACCAGGCTGAAGCCCCGCCGGCGGGTGCGGATGCGGCGGACCTCGGAGAGCCGGCCGCGAAGGGTGAAAGCGCTGCCTGCCGTCACGGCGCTCACCGGCACGACCTCGCGGCGGTCTTCCCAACGGGTTGGAACATGGCGCAGGAGATCGAGCACAGTCACCAGGCCGGCCTCGGCAAGCGCCCGCGCCCGCGCCGGCCCCACGCCCCGGACCTCCCGGAGCGGGGCGTCGCCGTTCACGGCACCTGGAACCGCATCACCACCACCCCGAACCGCAGCTCGTCGCCCGACACCACCTCGGACGGAATCCCCGTCTCCAGGCGGTTGCCGTTCAAGAAGGTGGCGTTCATCGTGCCGATCTCCTCGCCGACGAAGAACTTGTTGTTGCGCCGGTAGAGCTTGGCGTGGCGGCGGCTGACCGAGCGCTGGGCGTCGAGCGGAGACAGGTCGACGTCGGGATAGATGCCGGTGACCGGGTCCTTGCGGCCGACCGTCGTCTCCGGTCCGGCGGACAGCGGGAACTCCATTCCCGAGACGGTGTGGATCAGCTTCTCCGGACCCTCCGCCGGCACCTGCAGCACCGGCGTCGGCATCTCCCGCGAGACCGGCGTGCCGCTGTTCTTGAACAGCGTCGTGCCGCGCAGCAGCTCGTCGGTCTCGCGCAGGCGGCGCGACAGCTTGCGCATCATGCGCACCGCGATCTCCGGGTTGTCGCGCAGCATCTGGTCGAAGGTGGAGCCGTTGATCTGCAACACGCGGGCATCGGTGATGGCGCGCGCCGAAGCGGCCCGCGGCACGTCTTCGAGGATCGACATCTCGCCGAAGAAGTCCCCTTTTTCGAGGACCGCGAGGATGGTTTCCTTGCCGCCGACGCTGTTGAGGATCTCGATCTTGCCCTCGTGGATGATGAACATCTCCGTGCCGAGGTCGCCCTCGCGGAAGACGAAATCACCGCTCTTGAGCTCGACGACATAGCCGCCGCTCCGCTTCGGACCACCGCCGCCACCCGGACCGCCGCTCGTCGTTTTGAAGACAGGACTGTTCATGCGATGCTCACCCCTCGCCGAGCCATAGCTGCCGATCCTCCATTGCGAGTGACGCCATCAAGCCGAGAGGCAACGTCAGGTTGGGCCGCAGATGCCCGCTGGCGAGCCCCCAGGCCAACGGCCAGTCAAAGCTCGTGAGACTGTCCATCACCATCGCCGGCCACTCGGGCATGGCCGCAGGATCGGGTCCGGATGCTGCCCCGCCGTCGACATGTCCCACAATCATGGCCTCGATCCTCGCCAGAGTACCTGACAGCCGCAGGTGGGTCAACATTCGATCGACCCGGTACGGCGGCTCGTTGACATCTTCCCAGAAAAGAACACAACGCGAAAGGTCAGGGAGGAAAGGAGTGCCCAGCGTTCCGGCCAGCAGGCTCAGGCAGCCGCCGAGGAGCGGTCCGCTCACCCGCGGCTGCGCAGGCGGCCGGAGCCAGGCGCCGAACGGCAGCGCCGCCGGATAGCGGCCCGCCAGGGCGCCGAGCAGCGAGCTCTCCTCCGCGGCGTCGAGCCCCCCGGCGAGCTCGCCCGCCACCAGCGGCCCGTGAAAAGCGGCAAGCCGGAGTCGGGTCACCACGCCGAGCAGGAACGGCGTCAGGTCCGAATAGCCGACGTAGGCGCGCGGATGGCGTGCCAGCAGATCCCAGTCGATGGCAGGCAGGATGCGCAGCAGGCCGGAGCCGCCGCGGGCGAAGAAGATGGCTGGCAGATGGGGATCCGCGGCGAGGCGGTGGAACGCCGCCAGGCGCTCCTCGTCGTCGCCGGCGAACAGGCCGTAGCGGGACTTGGCGAGGAGATTGTCCGCCAGCACCGGCTCGAAACCGAGGCGGCGCAGCTCGGCCATGCCGGCGGCGAGACGCTCGGGCTTCACCGGCCCGGACAGGGCCGCGATGCCGACCCGGTCCCCGGGACCGGCGGGAGGGGGGAGACGAACAGGTTCGATCAAGACGCCGGAGAGCTCCGTAAGCCGAGTTCTGTATCCCCGGGGCCGAAGCCCCGGCTCGCTGTCATTCCTCTGCGACCGGCGTTGCCGCCGGCCTCCAGCAACCTACCCGGGAACTGGCCCCGGATCCCGAAAGACCCGAAGGCGGGACGGGCCGCCCGCGTACCGTTCCCCTATTTGGTCTTGCTCCGCATGGGGTTTTCCGTGCCTCCGACGTCGCCGCCGGAGCGGTGCGCTCTTACCGCACCATTTCACCCTTACCGCCGGCCCGAAGGACGGCGGCGGTATCTTTTCTGTTGCACTGTCCGTCGCGTCGCCGCGCCTCGCCGTTAGCGAGCATGCCACCCGTTGGAGCTCGGACTTTCCTCTCCGGGCAGACCCGAAAGCCCCCCGGAGCGACAGCCTGGCGCTCTCCGGCGCCCGGGTATCATAGCGCTTGTGGGCCTCATTGCGGACCGGATCGGCGTCCGAATGAAGGCGCGGCGGCCCAGAAGCGCTTTCCCCTTGCAGGAGACTTGACACGGATGGACGGAATACGAGACCCTTTCTTCATGTCCCAAGCTGCGCAGCGACTCATCGAGAGCTTCGACGCCCTTCCCGAGGCGGATCGCAAGTCCGTAGCGGAGGAAATCGTTCGGCGGTCTGGCGGACCGAGCTGCCTGAGCGTGGTCGAACGCATCCAGTTGGTCGAGGATCTCTGGGATGGCATCGCGGCCGAAGCGGAGGAGATCCCCTTCACTGAAGAAGAGTGGGCGGAGATCCAGCGGCGCCGTGCCGAGCACTCTCTGAACCCTGCATCAGCGATCCCCTGGGAAGAAGTCCGGGCGCGCCTCTATCGTCGATTCGCGTGACGCGACGAATCGTCTTCCGCCCTCAGGCCGAAGCCGACATCGAGGAAGCCGCCGTGTGGTACAGCGAGCGGAATCCCCGGCTCGGCTCTGACTTCGTTCAGATGGTCGATCGAGCCGTCTCTGCCATAACGGCCTTCCCTTTTCGTTTTCCCAAGGTCCAAGAAGACGTTCGTCGGGCACCTCTTGAAAGGTTCCCTTACCGGCTTGTCTATGAGGTGACCGAAGACGAGGTGATCGTCTTGGGCTGCCGGCATGTGCGGCGGAAGCCAGAGCACTGGCCGAGGCCAGGACGCCGATGATCTGCAGAGCTGCTCTACCCGGCCTTCAGATGACTTCCACATCCTGCGAGTCCTTGCCCGAGGGCTCGGGCGACTCGCCGGTCTCGAGCCGGCGGCGGACTTCGGCGAGGGCGTTGGGGAGGGCGGAGTCCGGCGAGCCCTGCTCGATGGCCCGGCGCAGGTGCTCCTCCGCGTGGTGGAGCCAGCGCGGATTTTTCGTCTCCAGCATGCCGAGCAGAGCCAGATAGTCGGCCTTGGGCGTCGTGCGCACCGCCTCGCGCAGCAGCTCGATCGCGGAGTGGAGCTGGTCGCCGGCGGCGAGGATGCGTGCCTTCTCGAACAGCCGCCGCGCTTCGTCCGCCCGCGGCACCGCCGGCGCTTCCGGCGCCCGGAAGATCGGCTGCTCGCGGTCGTAGCTCTTGCGCCGGTCCGGGTCGCTCAGCGTCAGATACGCCTCGGTGACCCGCTCGAACAGCACCTGCAGCACCCCTTCCCGGCCCATCAGCTCGAGGCGCCCGGCGTTGTCCGGATGGACCAGGCGGGCGCAACGCTCATACCCCTCGTGCACCTTGATCACCGGCGACGTGGGCTCGATCCCCAGCAACTCGTAGAGCGTGGCCTCGCCCATCCGGCGCAGCAGGCTCGCCACCTGCTCCCGATGCGCCGACACGGCGAGATCGAGCGGCCGGGTCACCAGAGTGGCCGCAATTCGATCCGAGAAGAGGCTCAGCTCCTCTCCAGTGAGGCGTCGGGCGGGAAGCACGGGTCAAGTGTAACATTCCTGTCGAACGCGCAAGCGCTCCATGCATTTCATGACACTCTTCCAGGGATGAAGCTCTGGATCGATGCCGACGCCGCGCCACGCGACGTCAAGGAGATCGTCTACCGGACCGCCCGGAGGCTGAAGCTCGCGACCGTCCTGGTCGCCAACCAGCGGCTCTCGGCGCCCCTCGACCACCCCTACGTCTCGACGGTGCGGGTGGAAGGCGGGCCGGACGTCGCCGACAAGTACATCGCGGAGCACGCCGAGCCCGGCGACGTGGCCGTGACGGCGGACATCCCGCTCGCCTCCCGCCTGGTCGAGAAGCGGGTCACCGTGCTCGATCCGCGCGGCGAGGAGTACTCGGAAGAGAACGTCGGCGAGCGTCTCGCCGTCCGCGACTTCATGGACGACCTGCGGGGATCGGGCGTGGTCACCGGCGGACCCCGCCCCTACGGTCCCAAGGACCGCCAGTCCTTCGCCGCCGCGCTGGACCGCGCGCTCACCCGGGCACTGCGGCTGCGCTGATCCCGAGCCTCTCCTCGCCGCGGCCGAGCACCTTGAGCCACCGCAGGTGAGCCAGGAACGCGCCGCTGATCGTCCGGTTCTCCCGGTAGACCAGTCCATGCTCCTTGGCGGTCCCGATGACGATCCGGGTCAAGGCCGGATAGTGGACATGGCAGATCTGGGGGAACATGTGGTGGATCACGTGCAGGTTGAGACACCCCAGGACCCAGCACGCGAACGGATTGCCCCGGGCATAGTCCGACGTCGTGTCGAAGATGTGCCGGATGTAGTTGTTGGCGATGTGCCCCTCTTCATCGGGCTCGGGGTATGTTGCGTCCTCGTTGAAATGATTCGGCTGAAAGATGAGGGCGATGATAAACCCGGCGACGCAATGCATGAGGAGGAACCCGAAGATGACGGCATACCAGGGCACGCTCAGGAAGAGCAAGGGGATGACCAGCATGTAGGTGCAGTAGAAAGCCTTGCCGGCGAACAGCAGGACGAGCTCCAGCGCCGGATGCCGGGTGATCTTCTTGTTCCCGAAACCCCCGGTAAACAAAAGCCACCGGAAGTCCTTGGTCATCACCCAGTCGAGGGTGGACAGGCAGTAGACAAAGGGAGCATAGAGGTGCTGATAGCGATGGAACGACCGTCTCCGGTCGTGCGGAGAGAACCGGAAGATGTTCCCCGATATCAGCGTCGTATCCGCGTCCCGGATGTTGACGAAGGCGTGATGGGCATCGTTGTGCAGCAGACGCCACATGTAGGAGCTGACCCCGACCAGGTCGAAGACGAAAGCCATGACCCGGTTGACCCGCTTGCTGCTCGAATACGCCCCATGGTTGGCGTCATGGGCGATATTGAACGACATATACAACTGTGCAAGCCCATGCAGCACATACATCCCGACCACTCCCAGCGCTGAAAACCGGTCGGTCAGGATCAAGAAATACGTGCCGATCCACAAGGAGAAGCCGAGAATCGTCTTGGAAACCATCTCCAGGTCGGCATGCCTGGAGACTCCGCGTTCTGCGAAGTAGGCGTCGACCCTCTCGGCCAGCGCCTTGCTGAAACCGGACGACGTAACTTTCTCGGCGTATTTGAATTGCCTGTTCTCAGCCATCTCGAGATCCTCCTGGGAGGCGGTCCGGCGGAACACCGTGAGCGTCGATGTCTCTATCATAGAGAAATCGTGAAGACCGTGTCGAGAGCGTCAGGCCACTCCGCACGACCGTGACGCCCTCGCGTCCGACCCTGATGCCATCGCGCACGACTCTCCCGGCACTGCGTACGACCGTCATGCCACTCCGCCCGACAGTGACGGCACCGCGTGCGGCGGTGACGGCATTGCGTACGACTGTCACTGCACTCCGTAGGACCGCGACTGCACTGCGTACGACTGTGACTGCACTTCGTGCGACTGTCACTGCACTACGCGCGACAGTGACTGCACCGCGCACGGCAGTGGCAAGCCAGCGTAGGAGACTCCCTGGCTTGCGTAGTGGCGGTCCACAGGATGCCGTCAGGCACCCTGTGTGGTCGGCGGAACGCGCCCGGGGATCCCGAAGACGTGCGCAGAGCGCACCCTACCCATCCAGTGCTATATTCCTCCGCCGGAGGTATCCCCATGAAGCTCTCCGTGAATGGCAAGGAGCACGACGTCTCAGTTCCCGAGGACATGCCGCTGCTCTGGGTGTTGCGGGACGTGATCGGCCTGACGGGCACGAAGTTTGGCTGTGGCATGGCGCAGTGCGGCGCGTGCACGGTGCTGGTGGACGGCCAGCCGGTGCGCTCGTGCGTGCGGCCGGCGGCGGCGGTCGCCGGGCGGTCGATCACCACGATCGAGGGGCTCAGCGAGCATGGCGACCATCCCGTGCAGAAGGCCTGGGCGGCGGTCGACGTGGTGCAGTGCGGCTACTGCCAGTCCGGCCAGATCCTGGCGGCGGCGGCGCTGCTCAAGGCGCGGCCGAACCCCACCGACGACGAGATCGACGCGGCGATGAGCGGCAACATCTGCCGCTGCGGGACCTATCAGCGCATTCGCGCCGCGGTGCATCGCGCCGCTGACATGAAGGAGGGCTGAGCGATGAGCCCACAGAGCCCACACACTGAAATCTCACGCCGCGATCTGTTCCGGACGTCCGCGCTGGTCGGCGGCAGCCTGGTGGTCAGCTTCTTCGTGCCGCAGGGTTTCCGCCGTTTCGCCTTCGCCGAGAGCACCCAGGAAACTCCCGCGGCCGGCCCGGTGACGGTTCCCAAGGCGCTGCCCAACGCCAATGCGTTCCTGCGCATCGGCAGCGACGAGAGCGTCACCGTGGTGCTGGCGCATTCGGAGATGGGCCAGGGGATCTGGACGACTCTCCCGATGCTGGTGAACGAGGAGCTGGGCGCCGACTGGAGCCGTGTCCGCGTCGAGCACGCGCCGGCGGCGGAGGTCTATCATTCGCCGGTCTTCCCGATTCAGATGACCGGCGGCTCGACGACGACGTGGTCCGAGTTCGACCGCTACCGCCAGGTCGGCGCGGTGGCAAGGACTCTGCTGATCGCCGCGGCGGCGGCGCAGTGGGGGGTGTCTCCCGGCGACTGCCACACGGAGAAAGGGTTCGTGGTCAGCGGCAGCAAGCGGGCGAGCTACGGCTCGCTGGCCGCGGCGGCGGCCAAGCTGCCGGCGCCGGCGAGCGTGACGCTCAAGGAGGCGAAGGACTGGACGGTGATCGGCAAGCCGATGCGCCGCCTGGACACGCCGGAGAAGATCACCGGCCGCGCGCAGTTCGGCATGGACGTCAAGGTGCCGGACATGCTGACCGCGGTGGTGGCGCATCCGCCCACCTTCGGCGGCACGGTGAGGAGCTTCGACGACAGCGGCACCAAGAAGGTGCCCGGGGTGCGCGCGGTGTTCCAGGTCCCCTCGGGCGTCGCGGTGGTCGGCGACCACTTCTGGGCCGCCAAGCGCGGCCGGGATGCGCTCAAGGTGGAGTGGGACCTCGGGCCGCATGCGGACACCGACACGGTGGCGCAGCGCGCGAGCTACCGCGACAAGGTGAAGACGGCCGGCG
>DATARD010000060.1:0-12064 GCA_036264355.1 Thermoanaerobaculia bacterium | reverse complement strand
GGGAGAAGATACGGGGTTACCACGTTCCGCTCCTGAAGTCTGCGCGGGGTTAGGTACCTGCTGTCGACCGGGAAGCGCTGTCGACCACGAGGTGGCACCGTTAAATCCACCTCCGGCCTCCGTGCCTTTTGGCTCAAGCTTGTCAGCCACTTTAGCTTGTTCTCATTGACGGTCGTTGCACAGGTTTACATGTGTTTACCCTACCCGCTACCTAGCCATCGCCCGGCTTGTGGCTGCCAGGAGAGCGGGTTCCTCACGGTTCCCGCCCCGCACGCTTGCGCATGCCTCTGTACATTGTCAGGGCCGCTCTTTATTCAGGCCCCTAGGTTCACCCGGTGGTGCGGGTGGTTTCACCTCCTACATCGAGAGAAACAACTTCATATTAAGAGCGACATCGTGTCGCAGTAACGCCGCTCAAGGTGAGCGGCGGCACCGCACGATAGGGCGGTGTCCGTCCGCTCGACTGCCTTGGGTTCGGCGGCAAGCCACCTCATATGAATATTCTTCATTTGGACAACCCAATTTAATACAGTGACGGCGTGAGAATAACGAGCGATCGCCACTCATCCGAATCAGCACAAATGAGGCTGCTGGTCTATGTTCTCTGCCACCAGTATTAGCTTTGCACTTTAATAAATTGAACAAAGTATCCGGCCAAAGTGCACTGATTGCCGGTACAATCCGTAAACTGGCGCGACAAGGGCTTGTTCCCCACTTCGTGTTTGTCAAACTCGTCAAGCGATGGTTTTAAGATTGATGCTAACTTTGAGAATTCTTGTTTAGCTGCCTGCTCGAAGTCAAAGGGGCCGGCGTACACAGGCACTGACCAATCTTCGTCCTTCTTTTGTGAAACCTTTCTAAGTAGTAGCGATGGCAGAGTCCAATATTGCTGCTCAGTATAATGAGAAGCCGTGTCTTCTGCAACAAAAGCTTGGATTCCAACCTTTCGGAATGCCGAAATAGTATCTCTCTGCCAGCCGTAGTACGCGCATGCATGACACACGTCCAAGCGAATGTAGAATCCTGGCTTGGCAGAAAAGTTCGTAACCATCGTGCCTTTCATGGCACGCTGATGCGCCAACGACGGTATGCCGACAAGAAGAACGCCGACAACGCAATAGATAAATTTCCTCATCAGCTTCGTCCTCCTTCTTAAAGGGCTAGCCGGAAGCGTCGAACATGGCTGGCGGTGAGCGGCGGGGCCGCGCGATAGCGCGGTATCCGTCCGCTCTACTGCCCTGGTTGGCATGGGAACAAGGCTGCACATGAAGGGTGAAGTCATAGCCTTACGCCTTGATAGCCAGGGTGCAAAGCCATGCCACGGCAAATGCAATCGGCAGCAGCATTTCCGGTGACGTAAATAATGTGATTTTTACTCGCTCTGGAAAGAACCCAAAGATCTCGGGGCCTCTATAGCCATCTGGACGGTGCGCGAGCCAACGCTCTCGAATTCGAATGGTTGCTAGCACAGTTGCGATAATGCCAACGCTGATCAACAAGGCAACGACAAGCCCAAGATAGGCAATGACGCTTGTGAGGGATGAACTCTTTCCCCACGCGAACGCAAGCGCCGCGAACAAGAAACCTTGAAAAGACCCTAGCCAAGTCAGCCTTCGATGCGCCTGTTCCGCCTCGTGTTGAACCATCGTACGGAAGGGCGCACTGAGAAGAGCTTCATCTCGCATGTTCTGGATTCCCCTCAGTCTTGATCTCTTGAATGGAGTGCTACGCACGCCGAGCCGTCAATACGAAGAAGCCTAACCTATGATTCACCGCCTAAGCACCCGGCCCCCTCGGCTGCCATATCGTCACTTCCCGCCGTCCAGAAGCGTCGCGTGCCGGCTGTACTCATCGAGCTAATCTCCTTGGATTCTTACGGTTGACAGCAACTTACACCGCTTCACAACCCTCGTCAAGGCTATGCATCGTGTCGTATAAGCTTTAAGCGTCTATCTGAAGTCCTCCCTGCAAGATCGACCGATGTCCTCTACCGGTTCCGGGAGGATTTCAGATAGACGTCCGCTTGAACGAAGCCGCGGGCGAGTCCGGGGTGGGTCCTATGGGGATTCAATCCCTGGCAGGGGATTCGCACGACTCCCTACCGGCCTCCACACAAGCCCGACAGCCGCCGTGAGGCTGTCCGAGGACCGTCCAGCGAAGGGATCTGCCGCAGGCGCAGGCTCCACAACCGCGATTTCGCGTCGAGAATTACACCGCAGGACCCAGGTGGTATACACAACTCCCGGCCTCCACGGCTGAGCAGATAAATATGGGCATCGGGCTATGAACGGTAGGATCATCGCGGCGGAGCCCTCGGCGCTCGGGCCGGTGCCACTTCACCAATCAGACGCAGGGCCTTCTGACCGCAGACCTCGCACCGCAAGGGATCGATGCCGGTGAGACTCTGGAGTCGATCGCGCCAATCGGTCTTCGCCGGCTTCGGCCGTGCCGGAGCACCGGGGAGAACCTCACGGCACAGGGCCAGAGTCTTTTCCCGGTGGCGGTTGGCCAGCAGCCCGTAGTAGCGGATCCGCACGAAGCGGTCGGGAAGGACATGCAGCAGAAACCGCCGCAGGAACTCCTCCTCCCCCGACAGCGTCATCTCCCGAATGCGGTCGTGGTCGGCGTAGTCCTTCCAGGTGAAGGTCACCTCCTTGCCCTCCAGGCGCACCAGTCGCGAGTTGGTGATGGCGATCCGGTGGGTGTACCGCGCCAGGTAGGCGAGCACCTGCCCAGGACTGCCGAATGGCGGCTTGCAGTAGACCACCCAGGACTTGCGGTACAACGGGTCGAGGTCCGGCAGGTAGCAGGCGGGCAGGTCGCCGTTCTGCTTCGCGGCTTTCAGCGCCGCCAGGACTTTGCCTCGGAACAGCTTCCTGAGCACCCGCACCGAGAGAAAGAAGCTCGGTCGACACCCCACCCACCAGTCGCCATCGATGGACAGCCCGCCGCTGGTGACGATGCAGTGCAGATGGGGATGCAGGGTCAGTTTTTGGCCCCAGGTGTGGAGCACCGCCAAGACACCGATGCGCGCCCCCAGGTGCTTGGGATTGGCGGCCAACTCCAGCAGGGTCTGCGAGGCGCAACGGAACAACAGGTTGTACAGGAACTGCGGGTGGCTGAGCGCCAGAGGATTGAGCTCTTCCGGCAGGGTGAAGACGACGTGGAAGTAGGGAATCGGTAGCAACTCGGCACAGCGCTGCTCGAGCCATTGTTCTTTCTCCAGGCTTTGGCACTTCGGGCAGTGTCGGTTGCGGCAGGAGTTGTAGGCGATCTTGCGGGCACCGCAATGGGCACACTCGTACTCGTGACCGCCCAAAGCGGCGGTGCGGCAGTCCTCGATGGCTCCCAGCGTCCGTAGTTGGGCACGACTGAGCTGTCCTTGATGCTGGTCTCGGAAAGCCGGCCCGAAACGACGGACGATGTCAGCCACCTCCAACCCGCGGGAGGGAGCCAGGGACCTCTCCCGCTACGGGCGTGGGTCCTTCTTGCTGACATCCAGCCAGTCGAGCGGACTGACCACTTTGGACAGAACCCGCCGGCTGACATGGGTATAGATCATGGTCGTTTTGATGCTGCTGTGCCCCAGCAGCTCTTGGATGTAGCGCAAATTGGTGCCACGCTCGAGCAGATGGGTGGCAAAGCTGTGACGCAGCACATGGGCGGTGACCGGTTTGCGCAGGCCCGCTGCAGCGGCAGCCTGCTTGATCATCCTCTGCACCGATCGTGGATTGAGGGGTTCCTCCGGGTTCTGCCCGCAGAACAGCCATTTTCTGGGCTTGCAGAGCTTGAAGTACTTACGGAGCGTATCGAGCAGAGTGTGGGAGAGCATGACGTACCGCGCCTTGCCTCCTTTGCCGGAACGGATGTGGATTCTCATGTCCGTGCTGTCGATGTTGCAGGGTCGCAACTGCAAGGCCTCTTGGAGTCACAGGCCGCCGGAGTACAAGGTCATGAGAATGGCTCGATGCTTCAGATTCTGCTCCGCATCGAGCAAGGCGACGATCTCTCTTTCGGTCAACACGGGGGGCAAGGCCCGGCGCCTTTTGCCAAACGGCAGGTCCTGCAAATCAAAAGGACATCGCAGCACCTTGGTGTAGAAGAACCGCAGGGCACAGACGGCTTGATTCGCAGTCGACGATGCGACCTGCTTGTCTTCGATCAGATGGAGCACGTAGACGCGGGCTTCGCTGGAGCCCATCTGCTCGGCCGGGCGCTTGTGGAAGCGGACGAAACTGTGGACCACGTAAACGTAGGCCCTGAGCGTCTTCGGGCTGTAGCCTCGAAGCTTCAACTCCTTCACCAACCGGTCACGCATCTCTCCCATTGCCGTGTCTCCTTTCGGGAAGTTGGGCCCGAAAGAGTACTGGGCGTGGAGAACTCCTGGACCGGAAGTGGTAAAATCAGGGGAACGGCGAAGAGAGCCACCGCGGAGCGGTTTTGTTCAAGCGCTCAGAGCGCATCGATCGGGCTCCGCACTCCGCGTCCCCCTTTGTTGAGCACGTGGGTATAGATCATGGTGGTCTTCACGCTCTTGTGCCCGAGGAGCTCCTGCAAGGTCCGGATGTCGTAACCGGCCAACAGAAGGTGGGTCGAAAAGGAGTGCCGCAAGGTATGGCAGGTGGCGTGCTTGGCAATGCCGGCCTTTCTAGCCGCGTCGTGGAACGCCCGCTGGATTCCCCGCTTGTGCAGGTGATGGCGTCGTCTCTCTCCGGTCCGCGGATCCACAGAAAAGGAGGGCGCCGGAAAGACGAATTGCCAGCCCCATTCCACGTCCGCGTGAGGGTATTTCCTGGCCAGGGCATAAGGCAGGTAGACCCTGCCGCCGCCGGCCTGGAGGTCGCTCTCATGCTGCTTCTTGACTCCCCTCAGGTGCTCCTGCAGCTCAGCCTTGATCGAGGCAGGCAGCATGGTCATCCGGTCCTTGGCCCCCTTCCCGTCCCGCACGGTGATCTGGTCATAGCCAAAGTCGACGTCCTTGACCCGCAGACGCAGGACTTCCGTCAGCCGCATTCCCGTCCCATAGAGGAGCGACAGGAAGAGGCGGTTCACGCCGTCGACGCAGGACAGGAGGCTCCTGACCTCGTCCTGGGTCAGCACGACCGGCAGTTTCCTCTTCCTCTGCGCTCGCACGAGCCCCTCCAACTCCCCCACTTCGCGGCCCAGGACGATCCGGTAGAGGAAGAGGATGGCGCAGAGGGCCTGGGTCTGGGTGGACGGGCTCACTCCACCTTGGACCGCCAGGTGAGTCAGGAAGAGAAGCTCGAAGACTTTGTAGATCCGCGCGGCCTCCGAGATCACCCTGGCACCTTGCACCTTTGGCTCGTGGAAGGCAGGGAAACACCATCCGGGGAGTCCCGCGGCCGTGGAGGTCCTGGCGATCAGGCTCTCAGTTCGGCTCGTCGAGGACTGCGGCGACGGAAACGGCGACGGCGGCTTTCTCCAGCCAGCGCTCCAGCCGTTCCGGGTCCTTCTGGGACAGAATGCGCTCACGGACGGAGTCAGGCACCGCAAGGCCGCGAGCCCGCAGCACGGTCAGCACGGCGCGTGCCGCCTCCTCGGTGCGCCCCTCGGCACGCCCCTGCGCGACGTACTTCTTTGCGAAAGGGCTTTGGTATTCGTAGCCTTTCATCATCGCCTCCAGTGCGCGGCGAGCCGCTTCATTCAAGGAATTGTACACGAGGTCGTAGTAGAGGATGAGCCGGTCATCGTCGAGCCCTCGAATCGCGGGCAGCACTGCGGTGGCGATCATCTCTCCCTGCTCGGTCTCGCCGTGCGCCATCGCGGAGAGCACCCCGAGCTCGGGCCGGCGGGCCGCTTCCTCAGGCTCCGTCACCACCGGGACAGCGGTGCGGCGCAGCACCGGCGGGCGTAGGACGAAGCCGGGGACGCCGGTTTCGATCGGCTCCGCGCACCACTCGGCGACCTTCGGATCGGGCGCGATGACGAGCAGAGCCGCCGGGCAGCCGTGGACAGCCCGCGACACTGTCACGTAGGCGGGCCAACTGAGGCGCTTCTTGGCGTCGGGTGCCAGTTGGACCTCGACGATGATCACCCGGACAGGAGTATTGTTGTCTAGAAGAACAACAACGATGTCGGCCCGGTATTCGGCGGGCTGGATCTCGGTCAAGTCGGCCGAGGCGATGCGGGCCTCGGTATAGGCCGGAAGCGAGAGGCCGAGCACCTCGACCAAGATCTCGGCGGCGAGCGAGGGACGGTTCTTGAAGAGATCCACCAGGATCTCGTGGGCCATCGAGGGCATGGCCGGCTATCTTCACATGCGGAAAGGGAAGGGGCAAGTCCGGAGGACACCCTTTGGCGAGACATCGACGCGTTACACGAGCAAAATCTCTGGAAGGCGTGGCGGATTCCCGGTAGAGGAAGCGCCACCTGCGCATCCCTTGGGACCCAGGGCTGAGCGAGGGCGGCCCGTTGGGGCCTCAAGAAAGTTGGCGGCCGGTCCAGATCTGCGGACAACGTCTCATATCCACAGATACGGCCCATATCCAGAGATCACGCGCCGTATCCCGGGACAACGGCCCATATCCGCAGACAACGCGCCGTATCCCGGGACAACGCCTCGTATCCACAGATATGCCCCATATCCGCAGACAACGGCCTGTATCCCGGGACAACGCTCCGTATCTACAGACACGCCCCATATCCCGGGTCCAGAGGTAAGGTGCCAGGCTATTCCTGAGATCGGTCGCGCGGCGATCTCCATCGCCGGGGTGTACCGGAACCCCCTTATAATCTCTCCTCACATGACCGCTTGGGCTCTCGACCTGGGGACGACCAACTGCGGGGTGGCGTGCTGGGACGAGGCTCTCGGCAGGCCCCGCCTCATCGAGCTGCCCGCGGTCTGCCGCAAGCTCGACGCGAAAGATCCGCTGGAGGCGCCGCGCCTGGTGCCGTCGGCCGTCCATCTCCTTGAAACACCAGGCTTTCTCGACCGCCTGGGGAGCTGGCCTCCTTTGGAGCGGCGGCTCTTCCTCGGCCGGCGGGCGCTCATCGGGCGGGCGGCGCTCCAGCACAACGAGGGGACGGTCTATCCGTCGTTCGTGCCCACCTTCAAGCCCGCCTTGAGCGAGGAGTCGCTGCGTCCGCTGGCGCGGGTGGGACGGGAGAGCGTCACCGCCCGCGACGCCGCGCATGCGTTCCTGCGCGAGCTGCTGTGCGAGGTGAAGCGGGCGACCGGGCACCGGGTGCGCGATCTGGTGGTGACGTCACCGGTGACGGCGTTCGAGACCTACCGCGCGGAGGTCCAGCAGGTGCTGCACCACCTGGGCGTGCGCCGGGTGCGCTTCCTCGACGAGCCGGTGGCGGCGGCGCTCGGCTACGGAATCAGCTTGAGCCAGGAGCGGACCGTCCTCGCGGTGGACGTGGGCGGCGGCACGATGCATGCCGTCCTCGTCCGCCTGTCGCCGCAAGGCGCGGTCAGCGGACAGGCGAACGTGCTCGCGAAGCGGGGGCGGACGGTCGGCGGCAACGCCGTCGACGGTTGGGTGCTGGACGACCTCTGCCACCAGATGGGCCAGCGGCTCTCCGAGGACGACGACGAGGTCACCCGCCTGTGGCGGCGGCTCATGCTCGCCGAAGCCTGCCGGGTGAAGGAGGCGGTGTTTTTTCAGCCGGAAGAGGCCTTCCTGATGAGCCCCGAGAGATCACTCCTGCCGGCGGCGGCGCGCCAGGGCCGGGGGTTCGTCGCGCTCACCCGCGACCGCCTGCGGGAGATCCTCGACGAGCAGGGCTTCTACCGCAGCCTGTCGGCCGCGGTGGACGAGGTCCTGGAGCAGGGCGGCGTGACCGCGGACGGGGTCGACGACGTGCTGCTGGTGGGAGGCTCGACGCTCCTGCCCGGTTTCTTCTCCTGGTTCGAGGAGCGTTTCGAGCGGCGGCGGGTGCGCGCCTGGCAGCCCTTCGAAGCCGTCGCGTTCGGCGCCGCGTGCTTCGCCGGCGACCGGATGGACGCCCTGGACTTCATCGTCCACGATTACGCGTTCGTCACCCACGACCCGAAGACGGGCGAGGCCCAGCACACCGTCATCGTGCCGCGGGGGACGCGCTTCCCCACTTCTCCCGAGTTGTGGAAGCGGCAGTTGGTCCCCACCTGCGCGCTCGGCGAGCCGGAAAGCCTGTTCAAGCTCCTCATCTGCGAGGTCTCGCGCTCCGACGGCGATCCGAGGCGCTTCGTCTGGGATGCGGCCGGCGACGTGCACAAGGTGGGCGGCGCCGCCGGCGACGGCCAGGTCGTCGTGCCGCTCAACGCGGCGAGCCCCACCCTCGGCTACCTCGATCCGCCGCACTCGCCGCGCGACCGCCGCCCCCGCCTCGAAATCGCGTTCGGCGTCAACGCCGAGCGCTGGCTGATCGCCACCGTCCGGGACCTCCTCACGCAGCGGGAGCTGATGCATGAGGAGCCCGTCGTGCGGCTGGTGTGAGGAGGCCCGATGTTGGACGTGATCGTCGGCCTGTCCCTCTCCGTCCTGTACGGCGGCGGCCTGACCTCGCTCGTATACCGTCTCGGCCGCAAAACCTTGCAAAGCTGGCAGGATGCCGTGACGTCCTGCGGTCTGCGGGTTGAGAAAACCTCCAAGCCTTGGGGACGGCTGTGGCTCGAAGCCCGCGACGGACCGCTGGCGGTGAAGATCCAGGTGCCCGAGGGGCGCAGGAAATACGGCTGCCAGATCACAGTCGCGATTCCGCCGGGGCCACCGGGTTTTTCCGGCGTCCACATCCGCCGTGAGAAGTCCAAGCCCGCCGGAGCGCACGAAATCGAGATCGGCGACGAGCCCTTCGACAAAGCGTTTTATATCCTGGGACCGGAGCGGCTGCTCACGGCTCTGCTGGACGTCGAGATGCGCCATCTGCTGCTCAGCGTGAACGCCGAGAGCGTGGATCTGGAGATCGTCAACGGCTCCCTGGGAGTGGGGACGTTCGGAGGCCGGATCGCCGGCCTGCTGCCGTTCCTCCTCGACGTCGCCCGGCGTTGCGCGCAGCCCTTGGACGTGGCGCAACGGTTGGCCGGCAACGCCCGCCAGGATCCCGACACCGGAGTCCGGCTGCGCAACCTGCTTCTCCTGGCCCGTGAATTCCCCGGCGAGCCGGCGACCCTCGAAACACTCCGCGCCGCCTGCGCGGACGCGAGCCCGCGGATCCGGCTGCGGGCGGCCCAGGAGCTGGGCGCCGAAGGCCGCGCGGTCCTCCTGGAGCTTGCCGAGAGCATCGCGGACGACGAAACGAGCGCGCAGGCGGTGTCGAGCCTGGATCGAGAGCTGCCGGTCGAGCGGACGCGAGCCCTCCTCGTCCAGGCCCTGCGCCGGCGCCTGCACCAGACGGCCCGCGCCTGCCTGGAGGCGCTCGGTGGCAGCGCGGCCCCCGAGGACGTCGACACGTTGGCCAAGGTCATGGCGCGCGAACGAAGCGAGCTCGCCGCCGCCGCCGCGACAGCCCTGGGGAGGACTGGAAGCCCTTTCGCCGAGCCGCCGCTGATCCAGGCTCTCCAGAGCGGGACGAGGGACCTCCAGGTGGCGGCGGCCAACGCGCTGGCGCGCATCGGCACGGTGGCGGCCGTGCTGGCGCTCAAGGAAGCCGCCGAGCGATCCGCCCACGACCCCGCTCTCCTCAAAGCCACGCGCCAAGCGATCGCGGAGATCCAACTCCGGCTCCCCGGAGCCTCCCCCGGCCAGCTCTCGCTCGCCGGCACCGAAGCGGGCCGGTTGTCCCTGGCGCCAACCGAGGCCGGTCAACTGTCGCTCGCGGACGATCCCGCCGGCCAGCTTTCGCTCGGCGGTGAGCCGGGGTAGCTTTCGTGCAGCGCTGCCCGTGATTCGATAAGATACCCCGACAGCAAGCTCTGAGGTTGCCTCGGTATGTGGGACTTGAGCGCACTTGGTCTGATGGGCTCCGTGATCGGCACTCTGATAGGCGTCAGAGGTCTATTGTATCTGGGGGTTTCCTGGAGCGAACACCGGGACGGCCGCCGGCGCCTGCGAGTCTGGCAGCATGCCGCAGCGTCTCGCCGCTTGCAGGTGGTGGAGGTCTCGAGCTCTTCGGCACGGCGATTGAAGCTCGTGGCACGAGTGGGACCGCTGGGGGTGCGGATCGAGGGCCTCCGCAGCTCCGAATCCAGCCTTCAGGTCGTCGTCGTGGTTCCGGGGCTGCCGGGTTTCTCCGACGTGAGAATCCATCGCGAGTTGCGGGATCCTTTGCCGTGGGTGCGGGAGATCGAAGTCGGAGACGAGCTCTTCGACAGCACGTTCTACATCGGGGGGCCACTGCGGCTCGTGTGCGCGTTGCTCGATGCGAAGGCGCGGCATCTGCTGCTCAGCGTGAACGCCGAGGGCCGGCTGGAGATCGTTGGCGGCGAAATTCAGGCGGAGACGTCCGATCGGCAACTCTCTTACGTCCTGCCCCGACTCCTGGACCTCGGCCGCCGGTTGTCGCAACCCAGGGATGTCACCCTCCGCCTGGCCCGGAACGCCCGCCGGGATCCCGTACCCGAGGTGCGGCTCCAGAACCTGATCCTCCTGGTCCGTGAATCACCTGAGAGTCCGGTGACGGTCAAGGCGCTCCGCAGGGCCTGCTCGGACTCGAGCCCCAAGATCCGGCTGTGGGCAGCCAGGGAATTGGGCGCCGAAGGCCGCGACGTCCTCCTGCAACTTGCGGCGAGCGAGGGGGACGACGACTGCAGCGCGCAGGCCGTCTTGACTCTGGGCCTGGAGCTGCCGTTCGAGCCCACGAGAGCCATCCTCGTCCAGGCTTTGCACAGGCGCCACATCCAAACGGCCCGCGCCTGCCTGGAGGTGCTCGGCCGCAGCAGCACCGCAGCGGCTGTCAAGGTCCTGGCGAAGGTGGTGGCACGCGAGAAGGGCGAGTTCGCCGTCGCCGCGGCCCAGGCCCTGGGAATGACTGGAAGCGCAGCCGCCGAACCGCCGCTGATCCAGGCCCTCCAGCACGAAACAGCGGAGGTCCGGGTGGCTGCGGCGAAGGGGCTGGGCCGGCTCGGCTCGGCGGCGGCGGTGCTGCCGCTCCAGGAAGCGGCCGAACGCTCCCCACGCGATCACGAGATCGGCCGGGCCACCCGCCAGGCCATCGCCGACATCCAGTCCCGCCTGCCGGGTGACTCGCCCGGCCAGCTCTCGCTCGCCAGCACCGAAGCGGGCCGGTTGTCCCTGGCGCCAACAGAGGTGGGCCAACTGTCGCTGGCGGACGATCCGGCGGGGCAACTCTCGCTCCCGCCTGGGGAGCCGGAAACCTGAAAAGGATGACGTGGAGAGAGCTTACAGAGAGGCGCCCAGCCTGGCACCTCAGAACAAACCAACCGAGATAGTCTTGAAGCCTGTTACGCTTCTAAGAAGTCATCCAGTGGCCTAGATCAGATTCATCACTGGTCTGTTCGTGGCCTATGGAGCCTACGAATGAAGTCGTTGTAAGACGCCAACGAGTTTTTCCGTCTTTAGAGGGTATGGCCAGAAAACTTCGCTTCATACCCGACCCTCACACCCTCGTCTCCATCACCTGCCGGACCGTCCAGGGGCGCTTCCTGTTCCTGCCCGGTCCCACCTTCAACGACCGCTTTCTCTGCATCCTCGGCCGCGCTCAGCGGCGCCATAACCTCACTCTGATCGCAATTTCAGTTTTGTCAAATCACTTTCACGTTCTCGCCGTCCCCGAAAGCGCCAAGCAACTCTCCGGCTTCATGCGCGATCTCAAGTCCAAGCTCGCAAGAGAAGTCAATCGCCTCGCCGGCTGGAGCGGGCCGGTCTTCGATCGCCGCTACGAGATGACCGTGGTCACCGAGGAAGAGGCCGCCCAGGTCGAGCGCCTCGGCTACGTGCTCGGACAATCCGTCCAGGAAGGACTTGTCGAACGGGTCAGCGAGTGGCCCGGCGTCCACTCGGCGGCGGCGCTGATCGCCGGCACGCCGCTCGTGGGACACTGGTTCGACCGCACCCGCGAGTGCGCAGCTCGCAATCAGCGCGAAGAGATCACGCCGCTGCAGTTCGCCACGGAAGAATCCGTCATCCTGACGCCCCCCACACAATAGCAAACCTCGAGTTCG
>DATARD010000048.1:0-70282 GCA_036264355.1 Thermoanaerobaculia bacterium | reverse complement strand
ATATACCAGAATCCAGCGCTCCTGGAACGTCTCCGGCGAATACGAATCTGCTCTCTCGTCTCGTCCGAGAGAAATTTAGTCCCACTCCCCGCCGTTACTCGCTTTCCGCAGGTCGCCTACTCGCGACTGCGGAATCGCTGCCTCGCCGCGCGTATTCTTTCCGGATGCAGAAACGCCGACGGAGGCTCCCCATGATGAGCACGACGAACCCATCATCCTCTTTCTTCTTTCTCGCCCTGGCCCTCCTCGCCCTGGCCGCGCGGAGCGATGCCGCTCCGTCACCGCCGGCGGCGGCTGCCGCGAATGGGCCGGTGGTGCTGGAGCTGTTCACGTCGCAGGGCTGCTCGAGCTGCCCGCCGGCGGATCAACTGCTGTCGAAGCTGGGGAGCGATCCCAAGCTGGCGGGCCGGGTGATCCCGCTCGCTTTCCATGTCGACTACTGGGACTACATCGGCTGGCACGACCCGTTCGACGCGCCGCGCTGGTCGCAGCGGCAGCAGGCGTACGCCCGGGCGTTCCACAGCAATCGCATCTATACGCCGCAGGTCGTGGTGGACGGCCACAGTGAGTGCGTGGGCTCGGAGGAGGGGGAAGTCCTGCGCCGGGTTCGCGACGCGCTGGCCGCTCCGCCGCCCGGGCGGGTGACCGTGGCTCTCGATCCGGTGACGCCGGACGGACATCTGCGCGTGCGCGTCGGCGCCAAGGTGGCGAAGACGGTGGCGCAGGGGGAGCTGGATCTCTGGGTGGCGGTCTGGGAGACCGGGCTGGTGACTCCGGTCGGCGCCGGGGAGAATGCGTCGCGCACGTTGCGCAACGACTTCGTGGTCCGCCGATTGGAGAAGGCGTTGGCGCTGCCCGGCACGGCCGGCGCCGAGCACAGCGGGGAGATCGTCCTCGGTATCGACAAGCGCTGGAAGACCAGCGCGCTCGGCGTCGCGGCCTTCCTTCAGGATCCGGCCACGTTACAGATCTACGGCGCGGCGTCCCAGGCGGTGCGGTGAGGGCCCTGTCATTTGACCCGGATCGCGTAGCTCTCGGCCGCCACTCTCTGACCACCCGTCTGACGATAGAGGTGGATGGTGTAGTCGCCGGCCGGCAGCCAGCCCTTGGGGAGCAGCAGGCTGTAGTCGCCCTGGGGCGTCGCGCGCAGGCCGCTTCCCTTCCAGACGATTTTTCCGCCGGCGTTGGAGATTTCGACCTCACGATCGCCGGTCGCCGTCGTGTCGGCGGCCAGGAGCAGGGTCGCCGTCGAGCCGGCGGGGACTTCCTTGACACCGCTGCCGCCGCCGCGCACCACGTCCGCGCTCATCCGCACATCGCCGACCCAGGGGTTGAGCTGCGGCCCCCCGGCGCTCTGACTTGCGCCCAGCTTCTCGACTTGGGCGAGCTGCTCGCGGGCCTGGGACTGTGCCGCTTGCAGCTCGCCGACGGTTTTGGTCATCTCGTCGACCTGGCGCTGCAGGGTCGCGATCCGCTCGGCGTCGGCGGCGCTCTGGATGGGCGGCGGCGGCGGCGCTTGCAACGGAACGCCGGGTTGTGGCGCCGTCGCCAGCCGGCTGGCCAGGGTGTGCGCCCGCTCGGCGCTCTTGTACCAGCCGCCCAGGGCGATGACGCCGGCCAGGCCGGCCGCGAAGGCGGCACGGCGCCACCGGTTGCCGGCCGTAGAAATCGGACGGGCGGTGACCTGAGGCGCGGGCGCTCGCGGCGGACGCGGCGCCAGGAGGGCGACCCTCTCGTCCTCGCTGAGGCCACGGCTCATGCGCACCAGCTCCAGCTCGGCGGCGCACTCCGCACAGGTCGCCAGATGCTCTTCGAGGAGCGCCGGATCGAAACCGTCCAGATCCTCGCCCGCGGCATCAGCGGCATGGGCGACCAGGGTGGCGGCCGGGATGTGCTGGTCGAAGATCTCCCAGGCCCGCCGGGTGTCGGCCAGGGCCTGGCGGCAGCTCGCGCAACCTGCCAGGTGGTCCCGGACCTCTTTCGTCTCGCCGTCTTCCAGGGTGCCGTTGAGCAGCCAAGGAAGGTATTCAATCGTTAGTTCACAGTTCATGAGATACTCACCCCTCTGACTCAATAGGCGTCTTACGAGGCGGGGTGTTACGTTGTTTTGACGAAGTTCCTCCCGTGAGCTCGTCGCGCAGGGCGATCGCCTTCTCCCGGCAGCGCAGGACACGCACGCGCAGCGTCCCCTCGGCGACCCCCATGCGCAGGCTCATCTCGCGATAGGAGAGGCCGAGCACGATGAGGCGCCAGAGCTCGCGGCAGTCCGAGGAGGCCTTGCCGAGGACACGCAGGAGGAGGTCGCGGTCCTCCGACCGCGCCGGCGCCGACTGGCTGTTCGGGTCGCCGCCGTTGCCGGCCTTGTCCACCTCCTCGAGGTCCGTCCACTGCCGCTTGCCGCGGGCGCGCAACTGGTCGAGACAGGTGTGGCTGACCACCCGCCAGAGATAGGTGCGCAGGCTCGATTCGCCACGGAACTTGCCTTGCCCGAGCAGCCGGGTCACTTCCAGCCGGACGTCCTGCAAGACGTCGTCCCAGGTGTCGGCGAGCCGGCGCTGATACGGCCAGGCCGCCCGCGAGATCCATCCGTCCACTGTCCCCACCGCCTCCGTGTCGCCACGCAGGTAGCGGGTCACCACCTCCTGGTCATTGCCGATCATCGAAGAGATTCTATCCTTCGCAGCCCCTTTCTTTCCGGGCTCTTGCGTTAAACTGGGCGCCTCTTTCGCTGGTTGAAGTCTGACGTGACGATCCAGCCAACCTCCAGCCGCCGGCCTACCGCCCTTTTTCCGCCTTGCGGAGCGGCTTGGGCAGTGGCCTTTCTCCTGCTCTACACCGCGTGCGCCGGGGGCTCGGCCCAGGCACCCCGGACGAAAACGGAGAGTCTTCGCGCATTGGCTGTTGGCGCCCGGGCGACGCAGGAGATCGGCGGCGAGGAGGTCCAGGAGCACCGCGTCGAGCTGCCGGCCGCCTCCTACGCCCGCTATGTCCGGGTGATGGTGGAGCAGGCGGCCATCGACGTCGGGTTGGAGCTCCGCGGCCCCGACAACGCCGTGCTGGCCACCGTCGACAGCCCGGGCGGTCACCGGGTCCCCGAGCTGCTGTCCTTCATTGCTCCCGCAACCGGCGTGTACCGGCTGCTCGTCCGCGCCCACGATCCGCAGGCGCCGCGGGACGCCTACACCGTCGTCCTGGAAGAGGTCCGGCCCGCCGTGCCGGGTGATACGACACGGGTGGCGACCGAACGGGCCGCCGCGGACGCCCGGCAGCGGAGCTTCTGTGAGCGCCTGGAAGACAAGCGCAAGGCTTTGGAGGATCTGCAACAGGTGCTCGCGGCATGGAAGGCGGCTGGCGACCGGGTGCAGGAAGCGCGAACGCTGAACGACATCGGCGATCTTCAGGTGCGACTCGGGGACAACGACACGGCGCTCGCATCTCTCTCGCAGGCCCGGGAGCTGGCGCGGGCGCTGGGCGACCGGCGGGAGGAGGCGCGAGCGCTCACCGAGGTGGGACTCGTCCACCAGAAAAAGCACGAAGAGATGGCCCGGGTCACCGAATTCTACGATCAGGCTCTGCGCCACTGGACAGAGGCCGGAGACTCGGCAGGCCAGGCGGAGGTGCTCTTCAACCTGGGAGTCCTTCATGCCGACGCAGGGGACACGACCACGGCTCTCGGCTACTATGAGCAGGCTTTGAAACTCCAAAAAGAAGCGGGAGCTCCGGCCGGCGAAGCTTTCACGCTGGCATCCGTGGGCCTGATCGATCTCAACCGCGGCGATCTTGCTCACGCCCTGAGCTGCTTCGATGATGGGCTCGATTTGTCCCGCCGCTCCGGCAACCGTGCTGCGGAAGCATATCTCCTATCGTTGACCGCTGGAGTCCACCTGCGGCGGGGAGAGTTGCAGCAGGCGATCGATCGCTTTTCAACCGCTCTGAAGCTGTATCAGATCCAAGGGAACCAAGCTCAGGAAGCCAGCGTCCTGACCAGCCTGGGCTCAGCCAACGTGTACCTGGGAGACTTGGACCGTGCCCGCGAGTGCTACCGGGCGGCACTCGAGACCCGGAAGAAGTCCGAGGACCGAACGAGCGAAGTTTTTCCTCTCCTCTATCTCGGGTGGGTTCTCCAGCTCCAAGGTGACACCGAAGGGGCCGTGACGCATTATGAGCAAGCGCTTGGGATCTCGCGGACCTTCGCCTTCGTCCCCGGCTTGGCCCAGTCTCTCTATTACCTGGGCCGGGTCTACATCGCCCTGAGCAAGGCCGACGACGGTGTGCGCTGCCTGGAGGAGGCCCTGGCTCTCAACGAGCAAACGAACAACGATCTCGGCCGTGCGCAGGTGCTTCTCGAACTGGGCCGCGCCTCCCACGCCCTGGGCAGCGACGACCGAGCGACCGGCCAGCTCACACAGGCGCTGCAACTGGGCCGCAGGTTGCAGAATTTCGTCGTCGAGGTTGCCGCACAGGGTGCCCTTGCGCGCCTGGACCGCGACCGAGGCGACCTCCCGGCGGCGAGAGCGGCTATCGAGGAAGCCCTGAGCATCCTCAACAGTGTGCGCAGCAAGGTCGCGAGCCAGCGGCTCCGAGTTTCATTCATCGCCTCGCGCCAAGCCTATTATGAGCTTCATCTCGATATTCTCATGCGCCTGCACGAGCGCGATCCTGCCGGGGGTTTCCTCCCTGCGGCGCTGGAGGCGAGCGAACGCGCACGGGCGCGTGGCCTTCTCGATCTGCTGGCAGAGGGCCGGATCGACGTACGGCGAGGAATCGCGGCTGATCTCAAACAAAAGGAAGATGAGATCGACAGCCGAATCTCCATGCTTCAGACCCAGATGCTGGAACATCTCTCGACCGGGTCTTGGGATGCCACGAAGGCCCAGCTCCTCGATCAGGAAACCCGGAAAGCCGATGAAGACCGGGAAAAATTGGAATTGGAGATCCGCGGTAGACATCCTCGTTATGCAGCCGTTCGATACCCGGACTCTCTGCATCCGGCACAAATCCAGGCGCTTTTGGACGATCACACGGCCCTGCTGGAGTATGCCGTGGGCGAGGAGCGTTCCTTCCTCTTTGTGGTGACTCGAGACACCTTGACGAGCTATATCCTGCCATCCGCCGCTCACCTTGCCTCAGAAGTGCGCAGCCTCGGAGCCGGGCTCGAGAAACCAGGCCGGCGCAGTTTCGGGCTTTATGCCAATTTGGCCCGGAAGCTTTACTTGGAGCTGATCGCCCCGGCGTCGGAGGCTTTGGCTCATCGGCCCCGCCTGATCGTGGCACCCGATGGCCCGCTCCATTTCCTGAGCTTCGAGGCCCTGTTGACCATGGACCCTGGAGATGCTCAAGACTTCGTTGAGCTGCCGTACCTGATCAAAGAAAAGTCGGTATCGTATGTGCCGTCCGCCAGCGTACTCGCCGAGTTGGCGCAATCCAAAGCGCGTGAAGAGAGCGCGGTTCCGCCGGTTCGGTTTGTTGGTTTCGCCGATCCCTTGCCGGCCGTCGCTGCCAGTGCCGGTGCACCGGCTCTGCCGCCTCCAGGTTCTCTGCGCGATGGCTCGCTGGCATCAGCGCTCCCGGGGCTCGGCCGCCTCGCGCAATCACGACGCGAGGTGGAGGGGATTGCCGAGCTCTATCCGCCGGGCGAGGCCAAATTGTATCTGGATCGTGAAGCGACCGAAGAGAACGTCAAGGACAACGACCTCCTGCGGCACGCTCAGCGAATCCACTTTGCCACCCACGGTCTGTTGGACGAAAAGCAGCCGGAGCTTTCCGGGCTCGTTTTGACCCGAACGCCCGGCTCGCGAGAGGACGGGTTGTTGCAGGTCTATGAGATCTTCAACCTGCAGCTCGGCGCCGACCTGGTCGTTCTGTCAGCTTGCGACACCGGCCTCGGCACGATGTTCAGCGGGGAAGGGTTGGTCGGAGTGACCCGTGCTCTGCTCTACGCCGGGGCGCACAGTGTGGTCGTGAGCCTGTGGCAGGTGGATGACGTCTCGACTCCCGGCCTGATGATCAGCTTCTACCGCCATCTGGACCAGGGCCAGGACAAGGCGGAGGCCCTGCGACAGGCGAAGCTTGAGATGATCGGGCAGGCTCGTTTTGCCCATCCTTTCTACTGGGCTCCTTTCGTTCTCATCGGAGAGCCACGTTGATCTCGGCGTCCCGGCGTAACGTCCAGCCGCCATCAACGCCGATTAAGTGAAACCGTGAGGGATTTCGTTCGACCGGAGCCCGCTCCCGGGTCCGGCCATCAAGGAGGAGAGGACATGACCGACAACCCCCCCCAGTACATCGAGCCGCCGCCGCCGCCGCGGGCGTTTGTGCTCCGCGCCGTGCCCCCGATCCTCAACCTGGTGGCCCTCATCCTGCTGCTCCTGGGATACATCGCCGCCGGCGAGGTCTTCGTCGGGTTGGCCCTCATCGCCGGGCTGATCGCGCTGTTCCGCGGCGGGTCGGCAACGGCTGCCGGACCTGCCTCAGGAAACACCCCACAGACTCCAACCAACGCCCGCTGATCGGACGCGGAGGCCCTTCGAACGGAGGGCCTCCTATTCTTCTTCACCCGGACCTCCTTCTACCTCATATACTGGGGCCGAAAGGAGGCCCGGATGAAGAGAGCCCTGCTGCTTGCCATCCTGCTGTCGGTGCCGTCCGTCCTACCGTCGTGGGCCCAGGCGGCGCGGCCCGAGGTCCCTTTGTCTCTGCCCTCGACTCCGGTGCCGGTGCTCACGGTATCCGGCGAAGGGGAAGCGCGGGTGGCGCCGGACGAGGCGACGGTGCGCCTCGGTATGCTCGCCCAGGCGCCCACTGCCAGAGCCGCACAGGAGGAGGTGAACCGCGTCGCCAACGCGGTGCTCGCCGCCGTGCGCAAGCTCGGGGTGCCGGCGGAGGAGATCCAGACGTCGGAGCTGAACCTCAACCCGGTCTACGCCCAGAACCGCGGCAACGAAGGCGAGCCGCACATCTCCGGCTACCAGGCGAGCAACGTCGTCACCATCCTCCTCCGCAAGCTCGACCAGGTCGGCCCGGTGATCGACGCCGGGCTCGGCGCCGGCGCCAACCGGCTCGACGGAGTGGCGTTCGGGCTGCGCGATGATCGAGGCGCGCGCGCCCAGGCGCTGACCGAAGCGGTGACCGCGGCGCGCTCCAAGGCGCTCGCGCTCGCGCAGGCGCTCAAGGTGCGCCTGGTCCGCATCCTCGAAGTCGCCGAGGGCGGCGTCCAGGTCTCTCCGCAACCTCTGATGAAGAGCCGGATGATGATGCAGGCCGGCATGGCGGAGTCGACGCCGGTCTCCGCCGGGCAGGTCGGGGTGAACGCCACCGTGATCGTCCGCTGGGAGATCGCTCCCTGTCCGGCGCAGGGAACCTGCGAATGAACGCCGGTCCGGCCGCCGAGGAGGTCATCCGCCTGCTCGGCCTCGCTCCCCATCCGGAGGGCGGTTTTTATGCCGAGACCTTCCGGCCCGCCGCGCCCGGCGGCGGGCGCGGCGCGTCGACCGCCATCTATTATCTGTTACGCGAGGGCGAGGTCTCGGCCTGGCACCGGGTGCGCGACGCCGACGAGGTCTGGCATCACTATCTCGGGGCACCCCTCGAGCTGCGGATCGCGGGCGCGACGGTCCGCCTCGGCTCCGACCTCGCCGCCGGCGAACGGCCGCAGGCGGTCGTGCCGGCGGGAGCCTGGCAGACCGCCCGCACCCTCGGCGGCTGGGCGCTGGTGGGCTGCACCGTGGCTCCGGCCTTCCAGTTCTCGTCGTTCGAGCTGGCCCCGGCCGGCTGGGAGCCGGGAGCATGAGATCGTTCAGCCGCGGTCACCGCCGGGGCGGAGTCGCCGGAGGGACGCTGCGTCCGGACGCGCCCGACACCGGCTTGTACCCCGGCCCGGACCCGCCCGTGCCGCCGATGCTTCCGATGCCGCCGGAGGAGATGGCGCTCACCGCACCCGCGGAGCCGGCCATCCCCGAGGAGGACCTCAACCCCTACCGCATCGCGCAGCTCCAGTTCGACCGCGCCTCGCGGTACATCCCGAACCTGCGCCAGGGGATCATCGACTTCCTGAAATCGCCTTCCCGTGTCCTCACCGTCCATTTTCCGGTCGAGCTGCAGGACGGCACCGTCCGCACCTTCACCGGCTACCGCGTGCAGCACAGCACCGTGCGCGGGCCGGGCAAGGGCGGAATGCGGTTTCATCCCGACGTCACCGAGGACGAGATGCGGGCCATGGCCTCGTGGATGACCTGGAAATGCGCCGTGGCCGATCTCCCCTTTGGCGGCGCCAACGGCGGCGTCGCCTGCGATCCCAAGAAGCTCAACGAGATCGAGCTGCGCAAGCTCACCCGGCGGTTCGTGGCGGCGCTCGGCGACAACATTGGTCCGCACACCGACATCCCGGGTCCCGACGTCAACACCGGCCCCCAGGTCATGGCCTGGATATACGACACCTACCAGGTGATGCACTCGGGCCGCAACAATCTCCCCGTGGTCACCGGCAAGCCGCTCGCCCTCGGCGGCTCCCTCGGCCGGCGGGAGGCCGCGGCGCAGGGAGCGCTCTGCGTGACGCGGCGGGCGCTCGCCCGCGGCGTCGTGCCGGGGCTCGTCTCGGTCAACGGCGCACGGATCGCCATCCAGGGCTTCGGCCAGACCGGCGCCATCGCCGCCGAGCTCTTCGCGACCGCCGGAGCGCGGGTCATCGCGGTGAGCGACTCCGGCGGCGGCATCTTCCGCCCCTCCGGCATCGACCTCGCGGCGGCGGCGCGCCACCGGGACGAAACCGGCTCGGTGACCGGCTGCCCGGGGACCGAGGCGATCAACAACCTGCAGCTCCTCAGCATCCCCTGCGACATCCTCATCCCCGCGGCCTTCGAGAACCAGGTGCGCGCCGACAACGCCGGCACCGTGCGGGCACGGCTGATCGTGGAGCTCGCCAACGGACCCTCGACGCCGCAGGCGGACCGCATCCTCCACGACCGGGGAATCGTCGTGCTTCCCGACATCCTGGCCAACTCCGGCGGCGTCACCGTGAGCTACTTCGAGTGGGTGCAGAACCTGGAGAACGACCAGTGGCTCCTCGATGAGATCAACACCAAGCTGCGGCGGCGCATGGAGCTGGCCACCGACGCCGTGGTGGAGCACTGGCACCGCCTGCGCGGACTTCACCCCGCCGGCGACGAGATCGATCTGCGCACCGCCGCCTATGCCCTCGCCATCGCCAAAGTCGCCGAGGCGGCCCTGGCCCGCGGCATCTGGCCCTGAGCGAAAACATTTCACCGAGAAATCGCGCGAGCGCACCGGCGAGCGGCCGGGGGTGCACGCCGCACAAAAAATTGCTAGACTGTCGATCCAGGGAGCACATACAAATTCTCTGCGGACGCGCCGGTCCTTTTCGGGCGACGTGCGCGCATGCCGTAGATTCAGGAGGGGAAAATGTTGTGGAACCAGAGAAGTTTGCGTGTCGTGGCCGTGCTGGTCCTCATCGTGGCGCTCGTCGGACCCGTGGCCTCCGCCGGAGCGGCAGGATCCGGTCGGGCCGGTCTGTCCCGCGGCGAGATCTCGCCGGTTTCCTGGAATCGACTCGACAGCCTGTGGTCGTTCGTGCGGTCGGTCCTCGGAATCCGGCCGAGCCCGCAATCGACCGCCTGCGGCGGTGACCGCGGTGCCGGCCTCGATCCGAACGGCTGCGGCTCCTCCGGCACCAACGGCGGCGGCGACCCGGTCCCCGGCGGCGGCACGCCCTCCCAGCCCTGAGCCGCGCGCATCATCCACAGCCCCCGTGGGCGGTCCGCCGGCCACGAGGGCTATGACTGTCTAGAGCTGCGCGCGCCCCCAGTAGCAGATTGCATTCAGCGCGGAATTGACGATGCCGCGCGATGCGATCGTGGCGGGAAGCACCCGGACCGAGCGCTCGCGGTCGGCCTCGAAGGAAAGCACCATCTCGGCGGCGAGCCGGCGGTTGACGATGATCACGCCGAACTCCGAGTTCAACGCGAACGACCGTGGATCGAAGTTGATCGAGCCCACCAGCACGAGCTCGCCGTCCGCGACGACGGTCTTGGCGTGCATCATCGTCGGCTGATACTCATAGATGCCGACACCGTGCTCGACGAGACGTGGCCAACTGTGGCGGCTCGCCCGCTGGACGAGCTTCTGGTCATGGTAGGGTCCGGGCACGAGAATGCGAACGTCGACGCCGCGATCGCGCGCGGCGCAGAGCGCGTCGATGAAGGACGGCGTGGGGACGAAATACGAATTGCTGATGTACAGCGTGCGCGTGGAGCCGGCGATGAGCGCAGCCATCACGCGCTGTGCCTCCGAGGCGCCATTCGCGGGAGTGCTGAGCACGGCACACACGGGGACGTCGCCGGTCTGCCGCAGAGGTGGAAAATCCCGCGCGTCGAGGAGCAGCTCCTCCGTGCTCTGATTCCAACTGTCGGTGAACGCGCTCTGCAGGGCGGAAACGACCGGCCCGATGAGGCGCACGTGCGTGTCGCGCCAGTGGGAGGGGCTCTGGGCGTGTCCTGTCCACTCGTCGGCGATACCGACGCCGCCGGTGAAGCCGATCGTGCCGTCCACAATCAGCAGACGTCGATGCGATCTGTGGTTGTACTTCATCCAGTCGAACCACTGCAACCGGCGGAACCAGGTGACCTTGCAGCCTGCGTCGCACATCTGCCGCACCAGCTCGCGAGGCATCCGCTCGGCTCCTTCGCTGTCGAGAACGAGCCTCACCATCACCCCGCGCCGGGCAGCCTCGGAGAGCGCCTGCGCGAACTCTCGCGGCATCGTCCCGGCCCAATAGATGTAGGTCGCGAAGTGGATGGTCGATCGGCTCTCCCGGATCGCCGCCAACATCGCCGGAAAGATCTCGTCGCCGTTCTGGAAAACCGCGACTTCATTGCCCTCGACCACGCAAGCTCCAGCGGCTCCCTGGAGCACCCGGAGAAACGCCGCGAGCTCCGGCTCGATCAGCGGCACGCTCACCACCCGATCCTGATGGTTCGCTTCAGCGTTCGCGGCGAGCGTGATGTAGACGAACGCCACCACGAGAGCGCCGATGACTCCGCCGAGCAGATAGAGAAATTGTGTCATTTCGACGCGATCTTACCATGCGCCCTCTCGGAGGCTCGCCACATCCGTCTGATCGGGGGATATGCTCGGCGCCATGACAGCCCTGCGCGTGACGAGCGACATCTTCGACAAGTTCCCCGCCGTGGTCCTGGGCGTCGTCATCGCCCACGGTATCGACAACTCCGGTGAGGACGCCGACATTCTCAAACAGTTACGGGCCGAGGAAGAGTCCGTCCGCCGCCGCCTCGCCGGAGCCCAACTGAGCGAGCACCCCCGCATCGCCCCCTGGCGCGAGGCCTACCGCGCCTTCGGAGCGAAGCCGAAAGACCACCCCTCCTCCATCGAAAACCTGGTGCGCCGCGTCCTCAAGGGAAATGCCGTGCCGCACATCAACACCCTGGTCGATGCCTACAACACCATCTCCCTGCGCTGGCTGGTGCCGGTGGGAGGAGAGGATCTGGCCGCCGTGCAAGGAGACGTCCTGCTGACCATCGCGACAGCCGACGAAAAGCCGGCCCTCCTCCTCGGAGAAGCCGAGCCGCGAGCGCCGCACCCCGGCGAGGTCCTCTACAAAGACGATCTCGGAGCCCTCTGCCGCCGCTGGAACTGGAAAGAAGCCGACCGCACCAAGCTGACCGCAACCACCCGGCACGCCTTCCTGGTGATCGAAGGGCTTCCCCCGGTCCCCCGAGCCGACATCGAAACCGCCACCCAAGACCTGGCTGCGCTCGTCCGCACCGCCTGCGGCGGGGAGGTCACTACGGCGCTGGTTGATCGGGCTCGGCCGGAGGTGGAGCTCGGGTGAGGAGGACCTTTCGATCGGCGAAAGATTCGGACTCAGCGCTTCAACTCGCGCCGCAGCCGGGCGACTTCCTCGGCGAGAGCTTGGGCCTGCTCCTCGGCGGCACGGCGGGCCACCGCCTCCTCGACGGCACGCGCCTCGGCCAGCCGGCGCGCTATTTCGACCTCTTCCTCCCAGAGAAGCTTCTCGCCAGTCGCCGTGTCCACCAGCCGCAACTTCTTTCCTTCAGGACGCGCGGTCACACCTGCGGTCCGCAGGTTGAGCGAGCCGTCATGGTTCGGGAAGATGGCTGATAGACGCCCCGATCGAGCCGATAGCCCTGGAGCCGTGGTTTAGATACTCCCCATAAGGATCGAAAAGGACAAGCTCGGCCACGCCGAGCTGCTCATAGAGATCCTTCTTGTGCCCCGTGTCTTCGTCCCGGGTCGAGCGCGACGTGATCTCGAAGATGAGGGCCGGAGGTTTTTCCTCCCAGAGGAGATAGGTATCCCGGTCCCGCTTTTCGACTCCCTGGGCCAGCAGCACGTCGGGAGCCACCGACTCTTTCTCGACCGGCAGCGCGCACATACGTGCCTTCCCTCGTGGTCATCTCGGCGAATTGCGCTATCAGATCACCAGATGGTGCCACGATGCAACCTTTGGTGCTATGGTGCCATGGCGATGCGTCGCCGGGAGGTGCCGTCTTGACGTCACCACCCTATTCAGGATTCAGGGCGACGACTCCCGCCGCGGAAGGATCCAAAGGAGGAACATAGCCGCCATGCCCTCGATGGTTCACGAGGTCCTTGTGGACATCTTCAAGAACCGGCCCTCGCTCGCCGCCGAGCTCCTGGCCGAGGCACTGGACGTCTCGCTTCCGTCCTACACCGAGGCGCGCCTCGCCTCGATCGACTTGACTGATATCCAGCCCGCCGAATACCGCGCCGACGCCGTCGTCATCCTCCTCCGCCACGGCGTCCCCGTCCGGGTGATCATCGTCGAGGTCCAACTGGCGGTCGACCCTGGAAAGCGCTTCAGTTGGCCCGCCTACGTGACCGTCTCGCGTGCCATCCACCGTTGCCCGGCCGGTCTTCTCATCGTCGCCCCCGATCCGGCGGTCGCCGGCTGGTGCGCAAAGCCGATCAAGACCGGCATCCCCGGTTTCGTCCTGCGCCCGCCGGTGCTGAGCCGCACCGCTGTTCCGAAGGTGACGGACCCTGAGGAAGCAGCCCGCCGGCCGGAGCTCGGAGTGCTCTCCGCGATGGCGCACGGCAAGACGAAGCAGGGCGCGACCATCGCCGCGGCGGTGCTGCCCGCGGTCCAGGGGCTCGACGCAAACCGGTCCAAGTTCTACTACGACCTTGTGTATAATTCCCTCAACGAGGCGGCTCGCCGGACACTGGAGGCGATGATGAAGGGTTACGAATACCAGAGTGATTTCGCGAAAAAGTACGTCGCCGAGGGGCTCACCAAGGGACGCGCCGAGGAGGCGGTGCGCAACCTGCTGACCGTGCTTCGGGTCCGCGGCATTGCGGTGCCGGACGCCGTCCGCGAGCGCATCCTGGCCCAGAAGGATCCGGAGCGGCTGGAGCGCTGGCTGGAGAAGGCCGTCGTGGCCGCTTCGGTCTCCGCAATCATCGACGAGCCGAACTGAGGCTCCGTCCTCCACCGGGAAGTCCGACTAGCCGGCCGGCCGCATTATTTCTGGATCTCCACAACGATTCTTGCTTGCAGCCCTTCACTTTCAAAGCGCGCGACCATTTCCTTGCTCAAACCCACGACCAGAGTGGGCGATTTGGATGAAGACGAGCCCCACATGCCAATGGCGCTGGCTGCGTTCTCTTTGCCAATCGTGAGATCCGTCCACGACTTCCTGCCGAGCACGGTCTTACCATCTGTTTCGAGAAGCGTGATGGTCAGATTGACGTCCTGCCGGTACCACTCTGTGCTCAGAGTCGGCGTTACCTCCAACTCCATGAAGGCGTCCTTCGTCCAAGGGTGCATTCCGGGGCCGACGCGAATTTCGAGGGGTCGCGGTGAGCGAACGACCCTCAACTGCTTCACTCGCCGAAGCTACTTGAAAATTTCTCCTTGAAGTTTGCCCGAAGGTGGTCGTTCTTCTGATCTCGGTCCTTGAGGTTACCGAGATAAGCCTCGAACGTCTCTTCCAAGTCCTTCAACAACGTCAACGGATTCACGATGATGCTCGGGCAACAAGTCCCCGATTTTTTGTATTTAACGTGACCAGGAACCTCGCGCACGGGCTTGGCTTCCTGAGCGACGCCACAATATGGGGGAATGTGGGCCAAGTGAAGGATGCCGCAGCGAAAGCCGTAATAAAGAACGCTGGCGACATCCTTTAGAGTTTTCTCTTCCCTGCCATCGTAATGCTGAATCTTTGTCTTCAATTTACAAGAGTAATCCCTGGGGAGTCTCTTGCGGATGAACTCCGTGAAATCATTGGACCGGGAGGATTCTCTTCCAGCCACGTACTGGCTCAAGGTATCAATTAGCAAGCAGTTGAGAGCCATCACAGAGAAGGCGAAGTCCCAGTTCTTTGCCAACTCCTTTGCTGGGCCAAAATACCAGTCTTGGATTCGTTGACGGTAGGAGTCAACGATCCGATCCAGGTTGGACCAGTCAATTTGCGAGTATAAAACACCCCGCGAGAAGTAGCGAATACTCTGTGCATGTTGATCAACCTCGTAGAACATGCGCCCTCCGCCTCGGCTCCCAAAGAAGCCAAGTATTCTCTTCTTGATTGTTATTGCGAGACATCATCATGATTAGGCATTGGAATTGGCCAGGTAAGCGATCTCATCTCCTCCTGGGTAACCGTCATGAATGCGAATCAACTCCTTCTTGGAAACGGTCTTCGTCCTCGCGATACCGCTTCGGTCCACGTACGCGAGCAGAGTTAGATCGGCTTCGGTAGCATCCACGACCACCATGATATGCCAGCCACGCCCGCCAAACGGTGCATTGGCGAGCGCAACGATCACAGGTCTTCGCTGGACTATGAAGTCTTCGATGCGAGCAAGTTTCTTGTCTCCATCCCCCTTGGCAAACGAGTCACAAGCGAACTCGACAAACGGATACTTCTTCTGAATCTCTTCGGCGACAGAAACGAAGTTATTGCGTGGAGCGCCGCCGTACTGGTCGAGATCGAAATCGGCTTGGAATGATGGCTAGTCGACTCCTGTGACGTCTGCTGCCCGAAGAAGAATTTCGTAGCACGTCGGGATACAACCCGTCTGCGCTCGGCGTTGGTGAACGGCATACTTCTGCCAGTCTGGGAATGCACTCATGTTGTGGTAAAAGCCTGTCGGAGGTTTAGCGGCGGCGGTCCGCTGCCCGGTGGGTTGGCCGACATCCTTGCAATTATACACAATTCCCTTGCGCAAGGCAACGCTGTAGATTGCCCTTGGCCCTGCAATCTTCTGTGGCCCGCCGGATTTCGACACCGCCGAGCGGGCCTACCTCGAAACGAGAGACGGGTTCGTGGCTGAAGGCATCGGGTATGACGCGGCGATGGTCTCGCTGGATCTCGCAGTGCTCTATCTACGCTGGGGCCGGACGGCAGAGGTTCGACGGGTGGCAGAGGAGATGCTGCCGATCTTTGCGTCCCAGGATGTTGACCCCGAGGCGCTGGCCGCCCTTGCCCTTTTTCAGGAGGCAGCCCGGCAGGAACAACTCACCGTGGAGAAGGCTATCGAGGTGATGGACTATCTGCGCAAGGCGCGATGTGAGCCGGGACTCCGCTTCGGATGGAAAAAGAGATGAGAGCAACGCCCGCATTGATGGGAGGCGCGGTTCCGCGCGGTCTCCGGAGGGTTCACCCCGAGTTTCGGACGGCCACAGCCGGCTCTTGGACGGTGCCCAAACCAATGTGGACGGCTACCACTGCCTTCCGGACGGCTCCCAAAGAGGCGCGGACGGTTGCGATCGCCTTCCGGACGGTTCCTCAAGCGAAGTGAACGGCTACCACCGTCTTCCGGACGGTTCCCGTGAAGAAGTGGACGGTCTCCGTCGCCATCCGGACGGTTCACCAAGCGGCGTGGATGGTTGCCGTCGCCACGCGGACGGTTGCGGAGTCGGAGTGAGACGTTCCCGCGGTGAAGTGGACCGTCCACTCGTCGACGTGAACCGTCCACTCGTGCACCGTAGCCGCTCACGCCGGCTCCGCAACCGTCCACTTCCTCTTGCCGGACGGTGGCGAGAGGGAGTACGCTGCCGCGATCTCTACGGCGGAGGATGCGATGCGGCATGGCGAGTATGAACAGCGGAGGCGTGCGCTGGAAACGCAGTTCCGTGAGGATGTTGAGCTTCTCCGCGCGGGGTATCAGGCGAAGCTGCGGGCTTTGGAGATGGTGTGGATGGCGTCTCCCGGCGAGGCTCTGCCTGCCGCAGCTTCGGCTGCGAGTGAGACACGACGGTTGAGTGAGACGCTGGATTTGAGTGAGACACAACAGGTGAGTGAGACAGTCTCCTCTTCCGAAGCTCCCGAACCGGTGCCTCCGGCGCAGGAGCCGGAGAGCCGCCGGGGGATGGTGCGGGAGGCGATCGAGGCGGCGTTTGCGGCGCTGCCGGAAGAGTTCGGTCGCCAGGACGTGATTCGCGTCCTGGGGTATGAGCCGCCGCGGGCGACTCTTTTTCGGGTGCTGGGCCAGCTTGTCGAGGACGGCTGGATCTCCGTTGCCTCGTATCCAACCGGCCGAGGGGTCGACGCGATATTCCAAGCTGCCCGATCTACCGGGGAGCCAGTAGGTCGCGCACGGCCGCTTCCAGGCGGCCCGGCTCGACTTCTTCGAGCTCGTAGCGAACCTTGGCGATCGGCTTGCTGATCTTCAGCACGCGCCTCAGATCGATGGGCGTCCCTTCGACGACGACGTCGGCCGGGACGGCTTCGATGGTCTCTTCGAGCTCGCGGATCTGGTGCTCGCCGTAACCCATGGCGGGGAGGATGCGCCTCGCGTTGGGATATTTCTCGTAGGTCGCCCGGATCGAGCCGACGGCGTAGGGCACCGCGTCGACGATTTCGGCGGCTCCGGCGTCTTTGGCCGCGAACCAGCCGGCGCCGTAGGCCATGCCGCCGTGGGTGAGGGTCGGTCCGTCTTCGACGACCAGGGCTCTTTTGCCGCGGATCAGCTCGGGGTGGTCGACGGTGACCAGGGAGCGGCATTGGATGACCTGGGCGCGCGGATTGTGGATGCGGCAGTTTTCCAGGACCTGCTGGATGCTGGCCGGCTCGGCGGTGTTGATCTTGTTGACGATCAGCACGTCCGACATGCGGAAGTTGGTCTCGCCGGGGTAGTAGGACAGCTCGTGGCCCGGGCGGTGCGGATCGAGCAGGGTGATGTGGAGGTCGGGCTTGTAGAACGGCGTGTCGTTGTTGCCGCCGTCCCAGAGGATGACGTCGGCTTCTTCTTCGGCCTGGCGGAGGATCTTCTCGTAATCGACTCCGGCGTAGACCACGAAGCCGTTGTCGATGTGCGGCTCGTACTCTTCCCTCTCTTCGATGGTGGTGTCGTAGCGGTCCAGGTCTTCGTAGGTGGCGAAACGCTGGGCCACCTGCTTGGTGAGGTCGCCGTAGGGCATCGGATGGCGGATGGCCACCACCTTCTTGCCCATCCGGCGGAGGATGGCCGAGAGGTAGCGGGTGGTCTGCGATTTGCCGACGCCGGTGCGGACGGCGGTGACCGCGATCACCGGGCGGGTCGATTTGAGCATGGTGCGCGGCACGGAGCAGATGCCGAAATGCGCTCCCCAGGCGGTGACCTTGCTTCCTTTGTGCATCAGGTCGATGTGGGCGATGTCGGAGTAGGAGAACCAGACCTCGTCGACGTTGTGCGCGCGGATCAAGCCTTCGAGCTCTTCTTCGGCGCGGATCGGAATTCCCTGCGGATAGAGCGGGCCGGAGAGCACCGGCGGGTAGGTGCGGCCCTCGATGTCGGGGATCTGGGCGGCGGTGAACGCGACGACCTCGAAGCGGTCGTCCTCGCGGAACAGACAGTTGAAATTGTGAAAATCGCGCCCGGCGGCGCCCATGATGACGACTTTCGTGCGGCGCATAGGACCTCCCTCCTGCCGGGAGATTATGCGAGGCCCGCGTGCGGACCGCGCCCCCCGTCCGGGTGGGGCGTGAGGGGCTGTTACGGGTAGTAGCCGCGCATCGTCTTCGCCTCCAGGCCGGGCTGCGCCACCTTGAGCTCGACGGTGCGGAAGTCGTTGGCGCCGGTGGTGTTGCCGGACTGGTAGGCGATCAGGTACTGCGAGCGCAGCTCCTTCTCGATCGTGGCGTAGATCCCTTCGAGGGCGTCGGCGTCTTTCACGAAGAAGCTGCGCCCGCCGGTCTCCTCGGCGATCTTCTCCATCTTCCTCTTGTCCACGTCTTTGCCCAGGCCGATGGTGTAGATGATGACGCCGGCCCGCCGCACGTACTCCAGGGTGTCCTCATAGCTGAAGCGGCTGCCTTCGTCCTTGCCGTCGGAGAGCAGGAGAAGGGTGCGCTGCCCCTTGATGCCATTGAAGTAGTAGAGGGTGAAGACGAGCGTGTCGTAGAGCGCCGTGCCGCGCTCCGCCTTGAGGCCGGCGAGACCGCCGGCGAGCGCCTTGGTGTCGTTGGTGAACTTCACCGTCAAGTTCGGATGGTCGTTGAAGACCACCACCGCGGCGCGGTCCTTCGGCTTGATGGTGTTCTGGAAGAAGCTCAGGGCCGCCTGCTGCGCCTTGGCCAGGTTCGGCTCCATGGAGGCCGAGATGTCGAGCGCCACGGCGGCGTGGATGGGCAGGTCGGTCACTTTCTCGAAGCGCGCGATCTCCTGCGGCTTGTTGTCCTCCAGGACGCTGAAGTCCTTCTGCTTGAGGTTGCTCACCGGATGGCCGGCGCGGTCGAGCACCGAGGCGTAGAGCTCGACGAACTGGACGTCGAGGTTCTCCAGGTAGTCCGGCGCGTTGACGAAGACCAGGTCCTCGGTGGAGTTGCCGTCGGGCAGGTAGGCCACGGCCCGCACGTAGGAGAGCGGCTGGTTCTTGGTCAGCACGATGGGCTGCGTGTAGGGCGGCTGGTAGAGCGTCGCGATCTTCTCCTCGTTGAGGTAGATCTCGACGCGTTCGATCGAGTCGCCGTCGGGGACGTCGACGTCGGCCTGCGCGAGGAGGCTGCTGACGTACTTCTGGCCGCGCCGCGGCTCGGCGAGGCGGACCTTGAAGCGGTGGGCGGCGGAGTTGACCAGCAGCTCGTCGCTGGCGAGTTGGACGCCGCCCTTGTCGAAGGCGGTGACCGCCAGCTTGCGGGTGCGCGGCAGCCTTCCGAGGTCGAGCTCCACGCTGTAGGGCGGTTTCTTCTTGGTGAGGATCGGCTTGCCGTCGAGCGCGAAGGTGACGCTCGCGATATCCGCGCCGGTGGTCAGGGTGTCGAAGCGCAGCATGCCGCTCTGCAGCTCGCCGTGCGGCTGGATGAGCTTGACGGTGGTCTCGCCGTTCGAGATCGCCGCGTTCGCCTCTTCGAGGAGCTTGGCGGCGGCGGCTTCCATGTCGGTGGGCGGCGGCGGTGGAAGAGCCTTGTCGACCGCCGGCACGGTCAGCTTCCGTTCTTCGCGGAAGACCTTGCCGGAGTTGATGTCCTCCAGCTTGACGATCAAGGTGTAGTCGCCCGGCCGCAGGTAGCGCTGGAAGACGATGGGCAGCTTGGTGCCGGCCGGCTCAGTGCCCGGAAAGTCGAACTTGTAGCGGAAGCTGTCGAACAGCTTGCGCTCCTGGAGCACCTCGCCGTTGATCAGGAAGTCGTAGGAGACGTGCTCGCCGAGCTTCGCCTGGGTGGCGTCACCGGCGGTCACGTTGATCACCCCCTGCACGGCGGTGCGGTTCTGGTGGCGGCCGGGGAAGTCGACGTCGAGGCTGGCCTTGAGGAGGGCCGCGTCGGGCGAGATGTCGGTGGAGTAGGCGCCGAAGGAAGCGACCCACTCGCCGCGGGGACCCTCGGGGCGCGACTCCATTTTCGCTTGCAGGAGCGTGTAGTCCCGGGACCGGCTGGCCACCCAGTTGATGGCGCCGGCGAGCCGGTCGCCATTGATGCAGCCGTTGGCGATCTCGCCCGTGTTGTGGTTGTTGCCGTTGCCGGCCCCGACTCCCGTGTCGACGAACAGGGTGTCGAGCCCTTCGAGCGGGTTCCAGATCCGGTAGAGGCCGGCTCCCCATTTGCGGTAGAAGACGACCAGGAACTCCTCTCCCACGCGGTCGCTGCCGGCGTAGTACCAGGCTTCGAGGGGCCACAGGAGGGTCGAGCAGTTGGAGACGAAGGTGCCGGCGGGCTCGCCGTTGAGCAGCAGGATGCGCGCGCGGTCGTCGTTCAGGGTCTTGAAGCGCTCCTTGGCCTCTTCCAGCCGCTCGGTCCAGCGGTCGTAGAATTCGTTGCGCGGCGTCCCCGGAATCGGATCGCGCACTTCCCAGAACCGCTTGATGAAGGCATCGCGCTGGTAGTCCTTGTCGAGGCGCAGGAAGGTCCACTTCTCTTCTTTGGTGATCAGGACGTCCACCTCGGCGAGCCAGTCCTTGTACTGCTGGGACAGCTTGTCGATCGCCGCCTTCTCCTCGCGGCGGCTCATCTTGCCGGTCTTCGGCTGGGTCTTCGTCTTGTCGCCGGCGGCTTCCGTGCCGGCTTTCGCCGCCGCGGGAGCTTTCGCCGGAGGAGCAGTCTCCGGAGGCGGATCGGCCGCCCACAGGACACCGGGGAGCAGGGTCGAGACGAAGAGGAGGAAGATCCGGGCTGCGCGCATACAAACACCTTTCGAGGACACGTCCGGAGGACGACACAAGGCCGACGATCCCCCGGCTTATTCAAACCTTGTGCCGTGGCCGCCGGTCCTCCGGTTAGAATACTCTCGCCATGGCTTCCGTGTATCTCGACCACAACGCGACGACGCCGCTGCATCCTGCCGCCCGGGAGGCGATGCTGCCGTGGCTCGGCACGCAGCACGGCAACCCGTCGTCCATCCACCGCTTCGGCCAAGCGGCCCGCAACGCGGTGGAAGAGGCACGGGAGAAGGTCGCGGCGCTGCTCGGCGCCCGGCCGCCGGAGGTGGTGTTCACGGCGTCGGGCACGGAGGCGAACAACGCGGTGCTGTTCCATGTGGCGCGTGCTACAGCTTCGGGCCACCTGGTGATCTCCTCCTTCGAGCATCCGTCGATCCGCGAGGCGGCGGCGCGCCTGGAGAAGGACGGCGGCTTCGAGGTGACGCGGGTGTCCCCCGGAACGGACGGCGTGGTCGCCGCCGAGTCGGTCCTCGCGGCGCTCCGGCCCGACACCCGGCTGGTCTGCCTGATGCTCGCCAACAACGAGATCGGCACCGTGCAGCCGGTGGCGGCGCTGTCTGCGGCCATTGCGGCCTGCCGCGAGCGGGGGATCCCCGTGCTCTGCGACGCGGTGCAGGCGGTGGGCAAGATCCCGGTGAGCGTCGAGGCGCTCGGCGTCGACTTCCTCACGCTCGGTGCTCACAAATTTCATGGCCCCCTGGGCGCCGCCGCCCTGTGGGTGCGCAAGGGCGTGGAGATCTCTCCACTGCTGGTGGGCGGCAGCCAGGAGCGGCGGCGGCGGGCGAGCACGGAGAACGTGCCCGCTCTCGCCGGCCTGGGCGCCGCCGCGGCGGCGGCCACCGCCGAGCTGCCGGCGCGCACGGCCCATCTGGCGGCCCTGCGCGACGCGTTCGAGGCCGGGCTGCCGCGGCGGGTGCCGGGTGCACTCCTCCACTGCACCGGCTCGCCGCGCCTGCCGAACACCTCGCATGTGGCCTTCCCCGGCGTCGAGGGGGAGGCGCTGCTCATCCGCCTCGACATCGCCGGCTTCGCGGTGTCGACCGGCTCGGCCTGCTCGTCCGGCACGGTCGAGCCGAGCAAGACGCTCCTTGCCATCGGCCTGTCGCGCGAGGAGGCGCTGTCGTCGCTCCGCGTCAGCTTCGGCATGACCAACCGGCCGGAGGAGGTCGAGGCCTTCCTCGCCGCGCTCGCCCGCGAGGTCGAGGCGATCCGCCGCCTGGCGCCGGCCGGCGCGATGTCTGCGGCAGGTGGAGGAGCGTGATGGAGACGATGGAGACGGGTCTGACCGCGGTCGCGATGAGCGGCGGCCTCGATTCCTCGGTGACCGCCTGGCTGCTCGCGCAGTCCGGCCGGCCGGTGGTCGGTCTCTCCATGCTGCTCTGGGACCAGTCGACCGTCGAGGCGCACGGCCGCTGCTGCGGCGCGCTCGACCTGGGCGATGCCAAGCGGGTGGCGCAGCAGGCGGGCATTCCGCACTACACGCTGCGCATGGATCAGGAGTTCCGGCAGCAGGTGGTGGATCCCTTCGTCAGCGACTACCTCGCCGGGCGGACGCCGAGCCCCTGCGTGCGCTGCAACACCTGGATCAAGTTCGACCTCCTGCTGGAGAAGGCGCGGACGTTCGGCGCCGAGCGGGTGGCGACCGGCCACTATGCGCGGATCATTGACGGGCCGGACGGGCCGGAGCTGCACACCGCGCTCGATCCGGACAAGGACCAGAGCTACTACCTCTTCGAGCTGTCTCGCGAGCAGCTCGCGGCGTCGCTCTTTCCGCTCGGCGGGATGACCAAGCCGGAGGTGCGGGAGATCGCCCGCCGGGCCGGCCTGGTGGTGGCCGAGAAGGGCGAGAGCATGGAGGTCTGTTTCGTGGCCGGCGGCGTGCGCGAGTTCGTCGAGGCACAGGTCGCCGAGCACCCCGACCGCTTCGCGGGAGCGGCGGCGCGGCTGGAGCAGCCGGCGCGGCTGGTGAACGCCGCGGGCGCGGAGCTCGGCGAGGGGCAGCCCTACTACCGCTACACGGTGGGCCAGCGGCGCGGATTGGGCCTCGCCGCGAAGAGCCCGCTCTTCGTGCTCGCCATCGAGCCGGAGGAGAACCGCGTGTTGGTGGGTCCGGAGGAGGAGCTGCTCGCCCCCGGCCTGCGCGGCGAGCGGCTGCATTGGATCGGCCGCGCGCCGGCGGGACCGGTCGAGGCCACGGTGCGCATCCGCTCCCGGCATCCCGGTGTGCCGGCGCTCATCCGCCCGCGGGAGGATGGAGCGGTGGAAATCGACTTCGCCGAGCCGCAGCGCGGCGTCACCCCCGGACAGGCCGCGGTCTTCTATCAGGGCACCTGGGTCCTCGGCGGTTGCTGGATTCAAGGCCGCCTGTGAAACGGCTTCTCGTCCTGGCGCTCGCCGCCCTCCTGGGCGCGGCCTGCGATTCCTCGCCGCGCACGCTGGTCCGCCTGGGCAGCCTGGTGCAGGTCGAGAAGACCGAGCCGGTCGCCCTGCCGCCGGGGTCCGTGAGCCTGGATGCGCCCTATCAGCTCGACACCAACCTGAACGCGGCGCGGATCGCCGGATTGCGGCTCCGCGCCCGCGGCAGCGCGACGATGGCGACGGTGTCGTGGAAGCTGGCCGGCGATCATGGCTTTCCGCCCTTCCGCACCCTGAGCTTTCCGATGGCGCCGGACGGCAGCGAGCACTCCTATGCGATCGACCTGCGCCGCGAGCCCTACTGGACCGGCCGCGTGGAGGCCCTGCGCTTCGGCGTCGACAAGGGCGCCATGGACGTCCTCGAGCTGACCGGCGATCCCGCCCGCGGCGCCTACCGCTCGATGTCCCTGAAAGGTGAAAGCCGGCCTTCCCTCCCCGGCCTCGGGCGCATCGAAGTGGCGTTGCCCGACAGGCTGCCGGCCGGTGCGACGTTCGAGGCGCATCTCGGCATCGTTCCGGAATACGACCGGCCGGGCGTGCGGGCCGTCTTCCGTGCCTGGCTGGAGCAGGGCGGCCGGCGCGACCTCTGGCTGGAGGAGACGCTCGACGCCTCGGGCGGCGCCGAGGGGTGGCGGCTGGTGCGCCGGAAGCTCCCGGGCGGCGGCGGCAAGCTGGCACTGGAGGTGGACGTCCGGCGCGCCGGCGAGCCGTTGCCCGAGGGCGCGGCGCTGTGGGGCGATCCGCTGGTGGTGACCCCTGGCCGCAAGCAGGGCAAGAACCTGGTGGTCATCCTCGTCGACACCGTGCGCGCCGATCTGGTGGGAGCCTATGGCAGCCGCGACAACATCACCCCCAACATCGACCGCCTGGCGGCGCAGAGCGTGCGCTTCGCCGAAATGACCTCTCCGTCGCCGTGGACGTTGCCGAGCGTCTCCTCGCTGATGACCGGCCTCCAGCCGCAGACCCACGGCGCCGGCATCCGCTACGGCGAGTTCGCCCCCACCGGCCTGACCGGCGGTGTCCACACCCTGGCCGAGGTGCTGCGCGACTCCGGGGTCTACACCTTCGGCGTCTACCACAACATCTATGTAAACCCCGCTTTCGGTCTGGAGCAGGGCTTCGAGGAGTACGCCTCCCTGGAAGAGAAGGCCGGCCCGCTGGTGGACCGTGCGCTCGCCGGGTTGAAGCAGTACGGCTCCGACCGCCGCTTCTTCCTCTATCTCCACATCTTCGATCCGCACAACCCCTACGAGCCGCCGGAGCCCGAATGCCGGGAAGCGACCGCGCGCTTCGCCCCGGGTTATCACGGCAGCCTCGGCTGCTCGGTCGACCGCCGCCCCGAGATGCCGATGCCGCCAGCGGAAGACCGGCAGTGGTATGCCGCTTTGTATCGCGGCGAGATCCTCTACACCGACCGCCAGATCGGCCGCTTCCTCGCCGGCCTCCACGACCTGGGTCTGGACGATGACACGATCGTCGCTTTCGTGAGCGACCACGGCGAAGAGCTCTGGACGCGCACCGAGCGCGAAAACCAGTGGGGCTACGAAGCGAACGGCGACCACGGGCACACCCTCTACCAGGAGCTGCTGCACGTGCCCGCCCTGGTGCGCATCCCCGGCCACGCGCCGGCCGTCCTGGAAGGTCCGGTGCAGACGGTGGACCTCTTCCCGACCCTGATCCACCTGATGGGCATCGAGCCGCCGCCGAGCCAGGGCCAGGACCTCCTGCCTCTCGTTACTGGAGCCAAGGGAGCCAAGGGAGCCCCGCAGACCCGGCCGCTCCTCCTCGCCGACGTCATCCTCCATGGCCAATCCCGCTGGTCCGTCCGCCGCGGCCCGTGGAAGCTCATCGTCCCCCGCGAGCCCGGTCCGCCGCTGGAACTCTACAACCTTGAGCAGGACCCTGGAGAGACCCACAACCTCGCCGCCGCGCAACCCGACGTCGTGGCTTCTCTGCGGACTCTGGGAGAGCGCGAGCTGGAGCAGAGGAAGAAGGACCGTGGCCGCTACATCACCGGCGACAACGCCCTGGGGGCCACTTATCTGGAGTGGAATCACATCACCAAGCTGCGGGCGCTTGGGTATTTGCGGTGAGGGCGCACCTCGGCCAACACCGCGTTGAGATCAACCTCACGGTCCGTGGACACTTGGACGAGGCGGCCGATGCCGAGAGCGGCTCGGAGAGTGCGCAGGCAGGAATGACCAGCCGAGCGGCACCAGACTCGCAGAGATCCAGCAGGCTCTCGCAGCTTGGACACTGCTCCTGCGCGAGAACCATCTCAAGGACGAAATTCGATTCGACGTAGACGTTCACGCCGCGAGCTGATGCTCAGTCCGACCGCCTTGCACGGCCGCCAGAAAACCGGAAGCCACCAACCAGGGCTGTGTCTCGCCGGCGGCCGGTTCGATCCCGAGGATCAAAGAGCTCAACCAGTTCCCGACGATCAGCTCGAACGCATTCGCGCTGATCGTCTCCGGGCTCAGGCCAGCCCGTCGCACATACGGGGCGAAGAGAGCTCTCCCGTCCGCCTCGAAATCGGGAGGCGCCGGCACAGGCTTCCCTTCAGCGGCCTTCCAGAGGTACACCCTGTCCGGGGTGGCGAGGAGAAGGAATCTGGCGGCCCGGAAGATCTCATGCGACAGGAGATTCCAGCGCATCTGGGTGGCCCATTCCCGGGACGCACCCCGCTTGTTCCTGATCTCCACAGCAGAGACCAACTGACTGTCGCGGCCATAGACGACGAGGTCGGGTCGAACTTCCATGTCTTTCTCCGGGGGAGCCAAGAGGCTCCCACTTCTACGCCAACTTTAGCACGCCCCATTCTCGTCGCTGGACAAATCCGCCCCCCAACCCGTAGGCTTCCGCCCGCCATGGACGTCCTGCGCCACCTGATCGACCTCTTTCTGCATCTCGACAAGCACCTGCAGCCGATCCTGGAGACGTATGGCGGCTGGACGTATCTGTTGCTGTTCGGCATCGTCTTCTGCGAGACCGGCTTGGTGGTGACCCCATTCCTGCCCGGCGATTCGCTACTGTTCGCCGCCGGAGCGTTCGCGGCGGCCGGACAGTTGTCTCTCTGGATCCTCCTGGCGGTTCTCATCCTCGCCGCCGTGCTGGGCGATACCGCCAACTACTGGATCGGACATTTCCTCGGCGCGCGCCTCCTGGCGTCGAGGCGGCTGATCAAGCCGAAGCATCTCGCCTATACGCACGAGTTCTACGAGAAGTACGGCGGCAAGACGATCATCATCGCCCGTTTCGTGCCCATCGTCCGCACCCTGGCGCCGTTCGTGGCCGGCGTCGGACGCATGAGCTACGGCCGGTTCATGAGCTTCAACCTCGTCGGCGGCGTCGCCTGGGTGCTGCTCTGCACGCTGGCCGGCCGTCTCTTCGGCGGTTTGGAGATCGTCAAGAAGAACTTCTCCCTGGTGGTGCTGGCCATCATCGCCTTGTCGCTGGTGCCGGCCGTCTGGGAGGTCGTGCGTGCCCGCCGCGCTCCGGCTTCTCCCGAATCCTCCAAGCCGTTGGATTTGTCGTCGGAATAGGACGGCTTGCCGAATCGTTCCGGATGTGAGACGCTTTACGTGCGTCGCAGGATGCTCCGGTGTTTAGAACCAAACCCTGAGCCGGGCGGCGCGCACAGCGGAAGAAGCGGCTCCCCCTGGAGCCCGAGCGGCGGCCTCACCGGCAAGTCCCCCGTTCCCCCGATTTTCGCCGGAAACTGAAAGAGCGCGAAGCGCGACCCTAAGCTTGGTGCGTGCGCCTCGGAAAGACTGTAAACGACACGATGAGCTTTACCTCATTCGGACTTCACCCTGATCTCCTGCGCGGCATCGAGGACCTCGGATTCGTCAAACCCACCCCCATCCAGACCGACGCCATCCCCCCCGGACTCGAGGGGCGCGACGTCCTCGCCTGCGCCATGACCGGCAGCGGCAAGACGGCGGCGTTCCTGCTGCCGATCATGCAAAAGCTGCTGGACAAGCCGCGCGGCACCACCCGGGTTCTGGTCCTCGCTCCCACCCGTGAGCTGGCGGCGCAGATCCTCGAGAGCTTCGAGGGGCTCGCCAAGCACACCTCCCTGACCGGCGCGGCCGTTTTCGGCGGCGTTGCGATGGGGCCGCAGGAGAAGGCGTTCCGCCGCGGCGTCGACATCCTGGTGGCCACCCCCGGCCGCCTGCTCGACCACTTCCAGTATCCCTACGCGCAGCTCGACGGGATCGAATACCTCGTCCTCGACGAGGCCGACCGCATGCTCGACATGGGCTTCCTGCCCGACATCCGCCGCGTGCTCAAGCACATTCCGAAGCCGCAGCAGACGTTCTTCTTCTCGGCCACCCTGCCGCCGCCGATCGTGGTGCTGTCGCGCGAGATGCTGCGCACCCCGGCCGCGCTCAACATCGAGCGCACGTCGGCGCCGGCCACCGGGGTCACCCAGGCGGTCTATCAGGTGCGCGAGGATCTGAAGGCCTGGCTTCTGCTCGAGCTGCTGCGGCGCGACGAGATCAAAAACGTCCTCGTCTTCACCCGCACCAAGCACCGCGCCAACCGTCTGGCCGAGTTCCTGGAGCGCCACGGCATGCCCTGCGACCGCATCCACGGCAACCGCAGCCAGGCGCAGCGCACCGAGGCCCTGGCCCGCTTCAAGGATGGACGCAACCGGGTGCTGGTGGCGACCGACATCGCGGCCCGCGGCATCGACGTCGAGGCGCTGTCGCACGTGGTCAACTTCGACGTGCCCAACATCCCGGAGGACTACATCCACCGCGTCGGCCGCACGGCCCGGGCGGAGATGACCGGCGACGCCTTCACCTTCGTGGCGCCGCAGGAGCAGGGCGACCTCGCGGCGATCGAGCGCGCGGTGGGCAAGCGGCTGGAGCGGCTGACTCTGGCCGGCTTCGACTATGAGAAGAAGCCGGAGGAGCGCTTCGAGATCCCGATCGCCGAGCGGATCGCGGCCATTCGCGCCCGCAAGTCCGAAGAGCGGGCCCGCGCCCGTGAAAAGGCGGAGCGCAAGGCGCAGCGCTCCGGTCAGCCCCAAGCTCAGGCGCAGCCCCAGGGGCAGGCGCAAGGGCCGCGGGGACCGCAGGCCAATCGCGGCAAGGGGCAGCAGCGGCCGGCGCGGACCGGCCACTCGGCTCACCCCTCCTCCCAGCAGCAGCCGGCGCACGGCGGCACGAACCCGTGGCCGAATGCCGGTGGGCGCAGCTCGGACCGGCGGCCGTCCGGACCGCGGTCCGGCGGCGGCGGCCGGCCCGCCTCGCACCGTCCCGCGGCGGCGGCGGCCGGTCCTGCCCGCGATCCCCAGACGCAACCGCTCAACGACCGGATCGCCCAGATCAATCCGGCCGACCGCGCCTCGCAGATCGCTTCGACGTTCAATCCGAACCGGTTCAACCGGCTGCGCAAGTAGGCAGGATTACCCAAGGCGCCCGCTCCGGCGGGCGCCGGTTCCCTTTCACGCGAGCCCCAGCTCGCGCAGCCTCCGGGCCAATCCCCGTTTCGACACTTCCAGACGCTCGGCCATGACGTCGAGGTCACCGCCGCATTCGGCGTGGCAGCGCGTGATCTCGTCGGTGCCGAGCTCGGTCACCGTCCGCACTTTCGGGCAGCTCTCGACCAGGGCGTAGAGGGAGGTCCGCGAGACGTGCAGGTAGGCGGAGGTCGCTTTGAGATCCCAACGGTTGAGGCGCAGGGCGGAGAGGAGCTCGTCCTCGCCGATCTCCGAGGGCTTGCGCCACTCCCGTGTCGCCTTCGCCACGCCCGACGCCGGCGTGTCGACGGAGAGGTGGGTGTCCGAAGAGGCGCCGGCGTGCTCGCGCAGCAGGCGCTCGACCTGCGGACCGGTTTCGAGCACCGGCAGGCCGCGGCTGCCGATGACGAGTTGCCGCGCCACGTTGCGGAGCTGGCGGACGTTGCCCGGCCAGTCGTAGCGGGCCAGCCGGGCCACCAGGTGCGGGCGCAGCCAGAGGGGATTGCAGTCCGGATCGTCCGGATTGAGCCGCCACGGCTCGTCGATCCGCGCGAGCTCTTCGCGCAGGAAGTGGAGGAGGAGGCGGCCGACGTCGTCGCGGCGCTCGCGCAGCGGCGGCAGCCAGATCTCGTAGCCGGACAGGCGGTGCAGCAGAGGACCGCGGAAGCTGCCGGAGCGCACCCGGTCTTCCAGGTCGGCGTCGGTGGCGGCGATGACCCGCACGTCGACGTGCTGCGGCGTCTGCGAGCCGACCGGAAAGATTTCGCCGGTCTCCAGAGCGCGCAGGAGCATCACCTGCACCTCCGGCGGCGCCTCGCCGATCTCGTCGAGGAACAGGGTGCCGCCGTGGGCGCGGCGGAAGTAGCCGTCCTGATGCGCCACCGAGCCGGTGAACGCCCCCTTGAGGCTGCCGAACAGCTCAGACGCCGACAGCGCCGGCGGGATCGCGCCCAGATTGACGGCCAGGAACGTCGCGCGGCTGCGCGAGCTGGCGCCGTGAATGGCGCGAGCGACGAGCTCCTTGCCGGTTCCGGTCTCGCCGCGCAGGAGCACCGGCACCTCGAGATCGGCGACGCGCTGAATGTCCGCGCGAACCCGGACCAGGCCGGCGCTGTCGCCGATCAGCCCGAAAGGCTGCGACAGCCGCACCGGCACGCCCATCGCCCGGTGCAGGAGCAGGACGACGCGCGCGGCGAGCTCCAGGGTGACACCGCGGTCGACCTCCTGGCGGGAGAACGTCGAGGCCTGGAGGATCGAGGTCCCCTGCGCCACCACACCGGTGCGGCTCTCGCCGAGGAGGATCTCGACCCCGCCGTCGGCGGTCGCCCGCAGGCGCAAGGGGCGGCGGCTGATATAAGGATCGGCCAGGGGCTCGCCGACGAGCCGGCCGGGCGCCTTGAGCTCCGGCTGGTAGCGGCTGATGAGAGCTTCGCGGCCGAAGGAGAGCTCGGCCAGGGGGACGAGATCGCCGATCCGGCGCAGGTCCGGATGATAGAGGACGGTCAGGGTGGGCAGCGGCTGTTGCGGGCGCTCCTGCCTCAGCGCCTCGGCGCTCATGTCGGTGCCCGACAACCCGACGGTGGAGCCATCCGTCTTGCGCTGCATCATGTGGTGGGGATTGTAACTGCTGAATGCCTGACTGTGACGCCTTTCCGCTGCTCTATCGCGACGACTCCCTGGTCGCCGTGGGCAAGCCGTCGGGAATCGCCGTCCATCGCGGCTGGTCGCGGGAACGGATCGTGGCCCTCACCGTGGTGCGCGACCGGCTCGGCCGGAGAGTTTTTCCCGTCCACCGCCTCGACCGCGCGACGAGCGGCGTCCTCGTCTTCGCGCTCGACTCCGGGACCGCCCGCCGACTGCAGGAGCAGTGGATCGCCGGCACTGTCCGCAAGCGCTATCTGGCCCTGGTGCGCGGCATTCCGCCGGAAGAAGGCGTCATCGATCATCCCGTCCCGAGGTTACCCAATTCGCCGCACGGACCGCGCGTGCCGGCGGTGACCGAATTCCGCCGCCTCGCCACCTTCGAGCGCTACGCCCTCCTGGAGGTCCGCCCGCAGACCGGCCGCCTGCACCAGATCCGCCGCCACCTCAAGCACTTGAGCCATCCGCTGATCGGCGACGTGCGCTACGGCAAGGGAGAGCACAACCGGCTGTTCCGGGAACGCTTCGGCCTGCACCGCTTGGCGCTACACGCTCTGGAGATCGGGTTCGAGCATCCTTTCGACCGCCGTCCGCTCCGCATCTTCGCGCCGGTCCCGGACGATCTCGCCGGTCCGCTCCGCGCGATGGGCATGGCGGTGCCGAGCCAGTCAGAGTAGAGTCGCGGTGGCCTGCCGATGATGACCTCACTCTCCGACTCCGAGCGCCTCCTCGCCGCGGCTCTCGACGCCTGCCGCCGCGCCGGTGCCATCCACCGCGAGCATTTCCGCTCCGCCGGCCTCGCCGTGGAGCGCAAGGCGGACACCTCGCTGGTGACCCAGGCGGACCGCGGCTCCGAGGAGGCGATCCGCGAGGCGCTCCGCCGGGCGACCCCGGATCTCGGGCTGCTGGGCGAAGAGTACGGCCAGGAAGGCGATGAGCGCGACCGCTGGGTGATCGATCCGCTCGACGGCACGCGCAACTTCGTCGCCGGTCTCCCCTACTTCGCCACCCTGATCGGCCTGGAGCTCGACGGCGAGCTGGTCCTCGGCGTCGTCCACGCCGTCATCCTGGACGCGACCTGGTGTGCCGTCCGCGGCGCCGGCTCCTGGGCTGGCCAAGGGACCGATCCGGCGACTTGCCGCGAGCGGCGGCTCCGGGTCAGCGAGACCGCGGTCGTCGAAGACGCCTTCGTGCAGCATGGCGGATTGGTGCACTTCCAGCGCAGCGGCCTGTGGCCCGCTTTCGGCGATCTCGTCGCACGGGCCGGCCGCACCCGCGGCTTCGGCGACTGGTGGGGCCACATGCTGGTGGCCGAAGGGCGCTGCGACGCCATGATCGAGGGGACCGTCCACTATCATGACGTCGCCGCGATCAAGCCGATCCTGGAAGAAGCTGGCGGCGTCTTCCTCACCCGCGGCGGCGCGCCGCTCGGCCGCGGCTTCAAGGGGCCGACGCTGTCGTCCAACCGCAACCTGGCCGGCGCGCTCGCCGGCGTGCTCGGCTTCTGAGGAAGATCGAGGAACATGGAGGAATCCGTTAGGATTCCTCGCCATGACCACTTCCGCTCCGCTTTCCTCGACCCTGCAGGCGTTCCGTTCCGTGCCGCGCACCGGCGTGGTCTATGTCACACAGGAGGCTTCGGCCCACGGCTACAAAACGGGCGATCCGGCATGGAGCAACCTCGGTCAGGGCCAGCCGGAGACCGGTCCGCTCCCCGGCGCGCCGCCGCGGGTCGCCGAGCTGTCGATCGACCCGTCCGACCACTACTACGCGCCGGTCGCCGGGATCTGGGAGCTGCGCGAGGCGGTGGCCTCGCTCTACAACCACCTCTACCGCCGCGGCATGGGCTCGCAGTACACGGCCGAGAACGTGGCGATCTCCGGCGGCGGCCGCGCCGCGCTGACCCGTGCCGTCGCCTCGCTCGACCAGGTCAACCTCGGCCATTTCCTGCCCGACTACACCGCCTACGAAGAGCTGCTGGACATCTTCCGCCTGGTGTCTCCGATCCCCATCCTGCTCCGCCGTGAGCAGGGCTACAGCTTCGGCGTCGAAGACCTCCGCCGCGAGGTGCAGGGCCGCGGCCTCTCCTGCATCCTCTTCTCGAACCCCTGCAACCCGATGGGCAAGCTGGTCTCCGGCGGCGAGCTGGCCGACTGGGTGGGCGTCGCCCGCGAGCAGGACTGCACGCTGCTGATCGACGAGTTCTACTCCCACTACGTGTGGAGCCCCGGCGAAGGCGAGCCCGGTCCGATGGTGAGCGCCGCGCGTTACGTGGAAGATGTCGACCGCGATCCGGTCGTCCTGGTCGACGGCATGACCAAGAACTGGCGCTATCCGGGCTGGCGCGTCACCTGGACGATCGGTCCCAGGCAAGTCATCGAAGCGGTGGAGAGCGCCGGCTCGTTTCTCGACGGCGGCGGCTCCCGGCCGCAGCAGCGCGCCGCCGTGCCGCTCATGGACCCCGACCTGGTGCACGCCGAGACCAAGGCGATCCGCGACGCCTTCCTGCCGAAGCGGGAGCTGATCCTGCGCCGTGTCCACGAGATGGGCATGCGCATCTACCCCGAGCCGGCCGGCACCTTCTACGCCTTCGTCTCCGTGCGCGACCTCCCCGAGCCGATCTCCGACGGAATGGCCTTCTTCCGCGCCGCCCTCGAGCACAAAGTCATCTGCGTCCCCGGCCTCTTCTTCGACGTCAACCCCGGCCACCGCCGCTCGCAGCGCCTCTCCCGCTTCCACCAGCACGTCCGCCTCTCCTTCGGCCCGAGCCTTGATGAGGTGCGGAAAGGACTGGACCGGCTGGAGGAGATGATCAAGACGTACCGGGGGTGATGGTCCGTCGGGCCGATCAGCCCGCTTGGAAACGACTTCTTACGACAGTAGCAATCCCAACGGAATCGCGTACAAATCCTTCCCCACCGACAGCGCCTCGGTTCCGTTGTAGGCGAGGATTCCCGCGCGAGCGGTCGGGGTCGACTCCATGAAGGCCTTGAGGCCGGCAAGATCCCTGTCGCTGAAGCGGCCGGCGGCCTTGACCTCGATGCCAATGCAGGTGCGGCCGGTGTCGATCACGAAATCCACCTCGTAGCGGCCCTGGACGCTCCAGAAGTCGAGCCGGGTACGCGGCTGGTGGGCGCCGAGCAAGGCGGCGAGGTTCTGCCAGACGTAGGTCTCGAAGAGAGAGCCGCGCATCGGCTCGTCCGCTCCGACGCCGAGATCGGTCACCGTCGTCAGATGTGCGGCGAGACCAGAGTCGGAGATCATCAGCTTGGGCGATTTGATCAACCGCGCGGCCCGGCTCTGGAGGTACGGCGTCAGGCGCGCTAGGACGAAAGAGGTCTCCAGCAGCCCGAGGTAGCGGCCGATTGTGGTGGCCGGCAGCCGGGCGTCGCGGGCGAGCTCGCTCTGGTTCAGGAGGCGGGCGGTACGCAGGGCCGCGAGATGCAGGACGGTACGGAACGACACGAGGTCGGCGACTTGCGAGAGGTCCCGGACGTCCCGCTCGAGATAGGTCTGCTCGTAACCGAGGAACCAGAGCCCGCGGCTTGCGGCGTCTCCCAGAGCGACCGGCGGCAGGCCGCCGTCGAGCACGTCGTTCTCGGTCACGGGCTCCGCTCCCCGCTCGGCGGGAAGGCCCGGCTGCTCCAGGAAACGGAGGAGAAAAGGCGGCTCGGCCAGCCGGCCCTTCCTCTCCCGCAGGGTGAACGGATGCATGGTCAGGTAGATCGCACGCCCGGCCAGTGATTCGCTGACTCCGCTCAACAAAGCCAGGTTCGCCGAGCCGCTCAAGAGGAAACGGCCGGGCGTGCGCCGCTGGTCCACCTCTCTCTTGACCGCCAAAAGCAGGTCGGGGCACCGCTGGACCTCGTCCAGCGTGAGCGGCTCGTCGCCCGCGATCAGCGCTTGCGGATCGCGCTGGGCCGCCTCGAACGTCGCGAAGTCGTCCAGCGTGAGGTAGCGCCGACCTTTCAGCGCGGCGTCCTCGCGCAGGAAGGTCGTCTTTCCCACCTGCCGGAGCCCGGTGACGACGACCACCGGAAGGGTGCCCAAGGCCTCACGGATCAGGGGGGAAAGCTCACGCTCGCGATAGGCTGTCATAATCCACCATTATACGGTGGGATTTGACAGACCCCCTCTTTGAGCGCATAAAAAGCGGGCGCCGTTGGCGCCCGTGTAAGAAGAAGCTGGCACCGCGGTGCGGTCTTGGGCCGCGGAGCTGAGCTTCAGTATGCGTGATGGTTCCTTACGAACCGGATTACGACGGGTCATGACGACGGGGCGAATCCCTGGCGCAGGCGGAAGCGCTGGAGCTTGCCGGTCTCGGTGCGCGGCAGGCTGGCCACGAATTCGATCTGGCGCGGGTATTTGTAGGGCGCGATCTGCGCCTTCACGAAGCCCTGCAGCTCTTTGACCGTCGCCTCGTCCGGCTCGGCGCCGGGGCTCAGCACGATGAAGGCTTTGACCACCTGGCCGCGCTCCTCGTCCGGCAGGCCGACGACACCGCACTCCCGCACCTTGGGATGCTCCAGCAGCACGCCCTCGACCTCCGGGCCGGCGATGTTGTGGCCGGAGGAGACAATCATGTCGTCGGTCCGCGCCTGGTACCAGAAGTAGCCGTCCGCATCCTGGCGGTAGGCGTCGCCGGTCAGGTTCCAGCCGTTCTGCACATACCCCTGCTGGCGCTCCGGATCGTCGAGGTAGCGGCAGCCGGTCGGGCCGCGGACGGCGAGCCGGCCGGTTTCGCCACGCGGGATCTCTTCGCCGGTCTCGTCCACCACTTTCGCCTGGTAGCCGGGGACGACTTTGCCGGTGGCCCCGGGCCGGATGTCGTCGTCTGCCGAGCTGATGAACTGGTGCAGCATCTCGGTCGAGCCGATGCCGTCGATGATGCGGAGGCCGGTCGCCTGGCGGAACGCTTCCCAGGTCGCGGCCGGCAGCGTCTCGCCGGCCGAGATGCAGCGGCGCAAACTCGTCAGGTCGTAGTTTCCGGCAAGGCCGGTGAGGACGCGGTAGGCGGCCGGCACGGAGAAGCAGATGGTCGCGCGGTGGTCCTGGATGCCCTGCAACAGGTGCGGCGGCGTGACCTGCTCGAGGAGCAGCGTGGTAGCCCCGAAGCGCAGCGGAAAGAGCAACAGGCCGCCGATGCCGTAGGCGAAGGCGAGCGACGGCGAGCCGCAGAAGATGTCGTCCGCCGTGGGCTTCAGGACGTAGCGCGGAAAGCAGTCGGTCACCGCCAGGACGTCGCGGTGGAAGTGCAGCGTGCCCTTGGCCTGGCCGGTGGTGCCGGAGGTGAAGAGGATCGCCGCCACGTCGTCGGCCGCGGTGTCGCAGGGAGCGAAATCGGCCGGCTTGGCGCGCATCCAGGGTTCCAGATCGTCCTGGAAACGCACCACCCGTGCGCCTTCGGCGGCCGCCATCGCCTCCTCGCACTCCGGCGCTAGGCGCGCGTCGGTCAGCGCCAGCCGGATGCGCGCCTTGCCGGCGATGTAGGAGAGCTCCCGCCGGCGCAGCATCGGCATGGTGCAGACGACCACGCCGCCCGCCTTGACCACCGCCAGCCAGCAGGCGGCGAGGAGCGGCGTGTTGGGCGAGCGCAGCAGCACGCGGTTGCCCGGCACGACGCCCAGATCCTCGACCAGCACGCGGGCGACGCGGTTGACCGCCTCGTGCAGCTCGCGGTAGCTCCAGCGGCCGCCGGGAAAGAGGATCGCGGTGCGCTCGCCGTCTCCTTGAGAGATCCGGCTGTCGAGCAGCTCGGCGGCGCAGTTGAGACGCGGCGGATAGGCCAGCTCCGGCAGGCTGTCGTAGTGGAAGCGCGGCCACAGCTCACGCGGCGGCAGGAAGTCCCGGCAGAAGGTGTCGAGATGGCCGGTCGGTTCGTGGAACGGGTTCCTCATGAGTTGGCCATGCTACGCCAGTCCCGCGAGAGAGCCCACCCGATCCAGATTTCGTGTTTTCACACACGACCACCGTGGTATAAGGGACGCATGGGAGATGGACTGCGCCAGCGCATCCGCCAGGATCGCTTCGAGAGCCCGCTGCAGGAGGCCGTGCTCAATCTGATGGTGGCGGCCGAGCACGTCCGCGATCTCATGGAGAGGACCTGCACCGAAGCCGGGATCAGCGGCAGCCAGTACAACGTCCTCCGCATCCTGCGCGGCGTCCACCCGGCCGGGCATCCGCGCTGCGAAATCGCCCGCCGCATGATCGAGCGGGCGCCCGACGTCACCCGCCTGATCGACCGGCTGGAGAAGCAGGGGCTGGTGGAGCGCGACCGCACGGAGCGCGACCGCCGCCTGTCGATCAGTCGCATCACCGCCGCCGGTCTGGAGCTGGTGGAGCGCCTGGAGCCCCATCTGCGGCAGGCGTACCGGATCCTGAGCGAACGGCTCTCGCCGGACGACTGCCTGGAGCTGTCGCGGATCTGTGAAGGGATCTACGCCGGCGCGGAGAGCTCCTCCGAGGCCGACTGCCAGGATTCAGCGCCGGAGCTCCAGGACGCCGAAGCGGGCCGGCTTGTGGAAGTCGGCGGGCGTGACGAGAGTCGGTGACCAGGCGGTGAATTCCGGCGCGCTTCCGGCCGGCCGCTCGATGCGGTAGAAATTGCCCCGCCAGAGCACCGGCAATGGAGAGACACCCGGCGCGATTCCTTCCCAGGGGATCACCAGCTCGGCCCACCAGTCCTGCCGTTCCGTCCCCGGTCCCGCCTGCCAGCGGATGCCCGGGCAGTCCCAGGTCGCATTGGACACCATGTCGACACGCTGCGACGTGGGATTGTGGACGCGCCCATCCCAGAGCACGCCGCGCGGGCTGACCTCGAATTCGAAATAGACGGCCGGATCCTCGATGCCCGGCGCGAGAAAGACCTCGACCGCTTCCTCTCGATATAGCGGATCGTCGCGCCGGGTCAGCGTGCCCCAGGCATGGCGGTCCTCGCACTCGAAGCGGACGCGGAGCGCCTCGTCGTCCCAGGCCGCGCGGACCACGGTCGCCTGCTCAGCCGGGCCGCCGTCGGTGGTGGCCACGAGCGGCCGGCCGGGGATGTCCGCCCAGCGGATCGGCTCCGCGGCGTACGGAAGAGTCCAGTGAAGCCGTTCCGGCATCTCCATCGTGGCCATCGCGAGGGGATTGTACGCAGGTGCGATAGACTCTGGGCTGTCTTCTCCAGGATCTTGCGATGGCACGCCCGTTCCTCACCGACGCGACGAAACACGCCCTGTCCGGCGCCGTGAGCACCGTGGAAGCGGCCAGCAGCGCCGAGCTGGTGATCGCGGTCCGCCCGAGCTCCGGCTATTACCTCCATGCCGATCTGCTGGCCGCGCTCGCCGCCGCGTTCGCCGTCCTGGCGTTTCTGTTGTGGTCTCCCTGGGCTTTCGGTCTCGCCTGGTTCATTCTCGATCCGCTGATCGCCGGCGTGCTGGCGGCCCTGATCTCAGCGCGGACCCCGGGTCTGCGCCGGCTGCTGACGCCGGCCACGGTCCGCCGACGCCAGGTGGAGACGGCGGCGCGCTCGGCGTTCGTCGAGAAGCACATTCATCGCACCAGCGGACGGACCGGCATCCTGCTCTACATCTCCCTGCTCGAACGCGACGCCGCCGTGGTGGTGGACCTCAGCGTCGAGCCGGGCACGACGGCGGAGAGCTGGAAAGAAGCCGTGGCGGGGATTGAACAGGCCGTGCGCCGCGGCGAGGACGGCGCCGCCGTGGCCCGCCGGGTGGAAGCGCTGGCGGCGGTGCTCGCGCCGGTCCTCGTCCATCGCGAGGACGACGTCGACGAGCTGGCGAACGAGGTGGACACGTGATGACGACGTTCCGGCGCTCCGCGGTTTCCGTTCTGCTGTTGACTCTCCTCCTGGCGCTCGCCGGTCCGGCGCAGGCGCGCCCCGGCGGCGGCCACAGCTACTCGGGCAGCCACTCCAGCCACAGCTCGGGAAGCCACAGCTCGCCCAGTCACAGCTCAGGGAGCCACAGCAGCTCGGGGAGCGGCTATCACTCCACGCCGTCCGTCTCCCGTCCGTCTCTCGGTCCAGTCGTTCCGGTCGTTCCGATCAGGCCGAGCCAACCGTCCCGCCCGAGCAGCCCGGGATCGACGGGTCTCGGCTGCGGCTGCATGCTGATCATGCTGCTGGTCTTCATCGGCCTGATCGTCCTGATCATCTGGATGATCAAACGGTCGAAGGCAGCCGCGCCGCCGCCGGGCGCGCCACCGCCGCAGCCGCTGGATCTCGACGTCATCCGCACCCTCGATCCGGATTTCTCGGCCGTCCTCTTCCTGGATTTCGCCTACGCCCTCTATGCTCGGGCGCATCAGGCGCGGGCAAACAGCCAGGCCCTCGACGCGCTCTCCCCGTATCTGAGCCCGGCGGTCCGCGCCGCGCTGGCCGCCCGCGAGCCGGCCGGCGTGCCGGTCGCCGAGGTGGTGGTCGGCGCTTTGCGAGTGGTCGGTATCCATCTGCCGTCGCCACCGTCTCAAGCCACCCAGCCGGCACAGGTGCGGGTGCGTCTGGAGATCGAGTCCAACTTGACTCTCGGCGACGCCGGCTCGGAGCGCACCCAGTACGCCGCCGAGAGCTGGACCCTGGTCCGCGACGCCGGCGTGCGCACCAAGCCGCCGCAGGACGTGCAGAGCTTCCACTGTCCGAACTGCGGCGCGCCGTTCGCCTCCTCGGGCAGCGACCGCTGCGAGTACTGCGGCGAGGTGGTCTCCAACGGCCGCTTCGACTGGACCGTGGTCGCCGCCGATCTCGACGGCGTCGAAGACGCCCCGCCGGCGCTCACTGGCACGGTCGAGGAAGAAGGGACCAATCTCCCCACGATCTTCCATCCGCAAGCGCTGGCCCGCCGCGCCGAGCTGCTGAAGGATGATCCGGCCACCACGGACCAGGCCCTGGCGGCACGCCTGCAGCTCATCTACAACGAGCTCAACACGGCGTGGACCAACCTGGATCTGCGGCCGATCCGGCCCTACGTGTCGGACAGCCTCTTCGACTACCTCCAGTACTGGATCGACGCCTACAACCGCCAGGGCCTGCGCAACGTCCTCCAGGGCATGCGGCTGACCGGCCTGGAAATGGTCAAAGTCGTCCGCGACCGCTGGTTCGACGCCGTCACCTTCCGCATCCGGGCGACCGGCCGCGACACCACCGTGCGCCAGGCGACCGGCGAGCTGGTGGGAGGCCGGCCGGACCGCGACCGCCAATACTCGGAATACTGGACGCTGATCCGCGGCGCCGGGGTCAAAGGCGCCCCGCGGGCCGACAAATCCTGCCCGAACTGCGGCGCCGCGCTCGAGGCCGCCGACGTCAACCAGGCCGGCCAGTGCGCGCACTGCGGCGCCCGCATCACCCGCGGCGACTTCGACTGGGTGCTGTCGCGGATCGAGCAGGACGAGTCGTACACGGGCTAGCAACGATGAAGACGCTGAAGATGACGAGGATCCTCCGCCAACTTCTCGCGAAGCCCGCCACGGCGAGCCTGGCCGCGTCCTGCCTCCTTCTCCTCCCCGCGCTCGCCGAAGCGCGGCCCGGCGGCGGTCAAGGCTATTCGGGAGGCGGTGGCAGCGGTGGCGGAGGAGGCGGCGGTGACGGCGGCGGCCTCATCTTTCTGCTCATCCGCCTGCTCATCTGGCTGATCTTCAACCATCCGGTGATCGGCATCCCGCTGACGATCTGCGTCATCGTGGCCTTCGTGCGCTGGAACAAAAACAACGGGAAGAGACAGATGGGCTGGGATTCGATGCCCACCCGCGCGACTCCGCCACCACAACGCCAGCCGGCGCAGGATCTGGAAGCCATCCGCACCCTCGATCCGGACTTCTCCATCGTCCTCTTCGACGACTTCGTCTTCGCCCTCTACGCCCGGGCCCACCAGGCGCGGGCGAACAAGCGCGACCTCGACGCCTTGGCCCCATATCTGAGCGAATCGGCGCGCGCCGGCCTAGCGCAGCGCCAGCCGGCCGGCACCCCGGTCACCGCCGTCGTCGTCGGAGCCCTGCGCGTCCTCGACGTGAGGCTCCCCGGCCCGCCGGCCGGCCCGACGCCCGATTCGCGCGTCTGCGTCACCCTGGAGATCGAATCCAACCTGACCCTGGGAGCCGCGGGCCGGGAGATCACCCAGTACGTCAAAGAGCGCTGGCGACTCGCCCGGGGCGCCAACGTGCGCACCAAGCCGCCGCAGCAGGTGCAGAGCTTCCACTGCCCCAACTGCGGCGCCCCGTTCGAGCCCACCGGCAGCGATCGCTGTCAGTATTGCGGCGAAGCCGTCTCCAACGGCCGATTCGACTGGACCGTCGAAACGATCGATGGCGTGCGCGCCGAAGCGCGTCCGCCCGCTCTCACCGGCACCGTCCAGGAAGTCGGCACGGACTGGCCGACCATTTTCCACCCCGCGCTCCCGGCTCGCCGTGCCGACCTGCTGCGCGACGATCCGACCGCCACCGACGAGGCGCTCGCCGCCCGTCTGCGTCTGATCTACGACGACCTCAACAAGTCCTGGACCAACCTCGATCTGACGCCCGTCCGGCCCTACGTCTCCGACGGCCTCTTCGACTACCTCCAATACTGGATCGCCGCCTACAAATCGCAAGGTCTCCGCAACGTGCTGGAGGGCATGCGGATGACCGAGGTGACCCTGACCAAGATCGTCCGCGACCGTTGGTACGACGCACTCACCTACCGCATCTGGGGCACCGGCCGCGACTCCACCATTCGCGTCGCCACCGGAGAGGTGGTCGGAGGCAATCCTGGAACCGATCGTGCGTATTCAGAATATTGGACATTGATCCGCGGCGCCGGAGTCCGCGGCGCGCCGCACACCGACAAGACCTGCCCCAACTGCGGCGCCGCGCTCGACACCAACATGGCCGGAGAATGCGCCCACTGCGGAGCCAAAATCACCAGCGGCGAGTTCGACTGGGTGCTGTCGAAGATCGAGCAGGACGACTCATACACGGGATAAGGGAGACCAGAATGAAAATCGAGATCATTTACTGCCCCACGTGAGGGAACAACAAATCCAAGGTCACGAGTCTCGTGGCCCTGATCAAAAAGCGCCTCGGTATCGATGCCGTGACAACCCCTGGCCAGACCGGTCAGTTCGAAGTCCTCGCGGACGGCAAGAAAATCGCCGAACGCGGCGGCAACTGGTTGACCCGAAGACTTGGCGCCGGCTATCCCGATCTCAACAGCGTCGTCGAGCAAATCGAGAAGATCCGAGTGGCATAGCCGGCCAATACGACGACACCCTCACTCCCGGCACCTCTCCTGGCTCTCCAGGAAAGAGGCCGGGGGTAAGGGCGCCCTATCCAGACGCACCTTTTCCCCGGGCTGACGCGGACCCGGCGCCCATCTCCGGCGGTGCCGCGGTCAGCCCTCTCACACGATTAGGTTTTCAAAGAGCGCGGAGACTCTCTCGGAGCAGGGCGAGACGGTTTCCGTGTCTCGGACCGTCCCGTCCTCCTCCGGAGAGTCTCTCGACCGGCAGAATGACCCTCTGACCGGCCCGTCAAGTCATCTGCGCCGCCGAGAAAGTCTCTCGGCCGGCCAGATGCCTCTCTGAGCTGATCGCCAAGTCATCTCCCGCTCCCGGAGAGGCTCTCCCTCGCAGAGAGAGGCAGATCTCCAGTTGCGGTCCTCATGCTGCCAATCGCTTCCTTTCTGTGCATTTCAGTCTAGACATGCGGCAGAAAGCGTGTGTATAGTACCGCTGTCTTCAGGAAGAAGCTAGACCTTCTGAGCTGAAAACCCGGTCCGGCTCAGCCAAGACGCGCCGGACGGGTTACCGGTCGAGGCTGGCGGATCATCCGTCAGGGTTGGCGGGTGACCGGTTGAGGCTGGCGGATCATCCGTCAGGGTTGGCGGATGACCGGTTGAGGCTGACGGGTCATCCGTCAGGGCTGGCGGATGACTGGTTGAGGCTGACGGGTTGTCCGTCAGAGCTGGCGGATGACTGGTTGAGGCTGACGGCGTATCCGTCAGGGTTGGCGGGTGACTGGTTGAGGCTGACGGCGTATCCGTCAGGGCTGACGGATGACTGGTTGAGGCTGACGGATCACCCGTCAGAGCTGACGAACGACCGGTTGAGGCTGACGGCCTATCCGTCGAGGTTGACGGATGACCGGTGGCCGGGGTGGCGGGAGAGCTCTTTGACAATTGAAACAGGAACGGGCGGACAGGCATCGGGCACCTCTCCGCCCGCCCTCCACTCCTCCGCGGAGATCCGAGCTCTTCGGGTCTCCGCCATGGGGAGATCTCGCTCAGCGAGACGGCTTTGGCGCCCGGTGGAACTCCGACGCGATCCGGTCGAGCAGCGCGCGGTCGACCTGCTCCGCTGCGGCGGCCTTTTGAAAGAGCGCTAGCGCCGCCAGCGCTTCGGGGTGAACATCCCGCGACGCGAAGATCGGCACCATCTCCGCAGCGAGCCGCTTGAGCTCAGCACTGTCTCCGCGCCGGTCATACACGGTCGCGAGATCGAGCAGGACCATGGCGGCGTCGAACCCGATCTCGTGCCGGACGAAGAAATCCCGAGCTTCCTTCAACGCGGCCTCGGCCTCGGCCAGCCGACCCAGATCGCGGGTGATCCGCCCTTCCAGCCAGCTCAGCCGAGCCAGATGACTCGGTTCGCCGAAGTCTTGATAGAGCCGGCGCGTGCTGCGCAACGTCTCCAGCGCTTCGTCCGGGCTGCCGATCTCGTTGAGATAGCCGATCAGATTGTGCCGCGCGGTGATGAACAGCCGGGGATCTTCCGCGGGATCGATCAACGACAGACCCTTCCGCGCCATCCGGGCTGCGCGCTCGACCTTCTCGTCGTAGGCGAGCGCGGCGGCCTTTTTGATGAGCGTTTTGCCTTCCAGATGGCGGTCCCTGGCCTCGCGGTAGATGGCGAGAGAGCGATCGAGGAGCTTGGCGGCCTCGCGGAACCGTCCCTGAGAGTTGCGCAGAGAAGCGCGGAAGCTGAAGATCTGCGCCTCCGCATAGGCCTCACCGCCACTCCGCTGGAGGCGCACCTCGGCCTCGTCCAGCGCCTCTTCGGAGCGTCGCAGGTCCGAAGCGACCCGGTACGCATTTCCGAGACAGGCCCATGCCGTCGCCTGGGTGTCCGCCACCAAGCCTGGCCCATAGCGGTTCTCGTCGAGCCGGCCAGAGATCTCCACGGCCAGCCGGGCCCACTCAACGCCGGCCACCGGATCCTCGCACCAGGCTTCCTCGCTCCGCGCCTCCAGAAGCTGGCAGAGCTTGACGCCATGGAAGCGCACCTCCTGCACCAACTCCAAGCGTTCGGCCGGCGGCTGGGCGAGGATCTCACCGAGAAGCGCCGCGGCTTCGTCGATCTCCCGGAAGAGCGCCTCCGTCAGCTCATCCGCTCCGTCCTCATCTCTCCTGACACGATCAGACATCGTCAAAGTCCTCCGGAGTAGAAGGTTGCGACAACTCGCGGACCGCGGTTTCGATCGAGTCCAGCAACCACCAACTCCGGTTGCGGATGCGGTTCCACTGATAGGCGAGGCGCATCAAAGCCTCGCGAAGGAGCCTCTCGGCATCCACTTGAGAGATCTCGTGCCGCCGGAACAGATCATCGAGATCCGGCCGCACCTCCTCCGTGACCCGATCCAGCTCTCTGCGTGACGGCCCATCCGCAGGACGCATTGGAGACATCGGCAGTCCCTCGCTCAAGAATAAGTTCCCGCAGCAGGCAAATCCTCGCACACCAGAGATGCGGAAATCAAGAAGAGAGGGGCGGTCCGACTTGGACCGCCCCCCAGCTCTGACTAGCCATCCGGGTCGATCTGCCACCGGTTGTCCGTCGTGTCTCCAAGAAACACGACGCCGAGGAAACTCCAAAGAGCACCGACCGAGGCGGCCACGGCGGAACCAAGAGACGTGCGGTTCATGAGCACAGAACCCCTTTCCAAGCAGGGCACAGGCTGGCCTTCGGTGGCAGGCCGTGCCTGCTCGATGAGGGAGAGTGTGCGCTTGTTCCTTGAGTGGTTTCGATCCGCTGGTACCAGCGGCATCCTGTTTCGCCTAGACGACAGTGGTTCTTGCGTTGACGATCATTCTGAGACGGTGTAGGCTGGTGGTCACATATTTAGCGCTGCAACTCGCATGGAGAGCCTCCCATAATGGCGGTCCACATCTTCGTGACGTCGCGTGAGAACTTCGAGATCTGCGTTCGTCACGGCCTGGCAGCGGTCCCAGGTGGAACAAAACCAGACAGCACCGACCAGCTTATTTCCAGAATGGTCATGATCCGCCCGAAAGATCGGATTCTCTTTTACCTCATTGGGGAAAAGGCAATTCAGGGTGTCTACCAGGCTCTTGATCGGCCATTTTTCGATGATGCTCCGGTATGGCCGTCTCCGGAAAGCGGGGGCAGTTATCCACTCCGTGTTCGATTCGAGAATTCAGATCACGTGTTTCGCCAGCCAATATCCCTAAGCGATATCTATGACCTTCGCGACAGCGGGAAAATATGGACATTTAATCTCACGCGTCCGGGAGGTGGAGCGAACGCGATCTTTTCAATCTCGGACGTCGAGTTCGAAGAAATACTGCGGCTGTTTTTACAGGCCAACCGGAACGTTCCAGAACCGCGCCATATCCAAGAGCCCTACCGCCATATAGAACCGAATCTCATTTCTCGTATCAAACTGGACAGCGAAGGTCGTCCCAAATACGAATCCGGCCTCGCTTGCCTTTTCTTGCAAGCGCTTTCCCATGGAGCCCATGTTGAGATGTTCGGGCAATACTCCGACTATCTCGGTTACGTCCCAACTACTTTCCAAAAGGAAATCGATGCTGTCCTCTTTCACTCCCTACCTGGCCGAAGGCATGACATCGTAGCCCATACACTCGTGGAGATGAAGCGCGACAGCTTCGGCGAGGACGGATTGGCTCAGCTCTTGCGGTACGAGGACTGGTTTCTGAAAAAGCGCGCCCTTGGCGACTCGCGCGCAATCCGAACGGTTGCCATTGCGCGCTCGTTCCACCCAAATGTTTTGGCCTACGTTCAGAGTCGCTACAGGATTGAAGGACGGTCCGTAAGTCTTCTGGCGTATCAATCTGTTGCAGGGCAGCTGTCTTTTCAGGAACTCGGACCGGCGCCAAACTAATGCTCCAAGTAGGTTGCTCCCGGACATGGTGCCATGTCTGTCCTTCGACGGTCCTTCGACGCCGGGCTCGCACAGTGCACAGGCAGATCTGATCCTTGCCCCCGAGACCCCGAGACGGTTCGGATGCTCAGGGCCAGCGGGCGTGGTACTCTCACTGCTGTGTCAAGAGGAGTTTGCAATGGTGGACTGGCAGCAGCGGATTGAGAGCAGACCGGATGTCTGTCATGGGAAGCCGTGCATCCGGGGGACTCGGATTATGGTCTCGGTTGTGCTGGATAATCTGGCCGAAGGGCTCCCGCCCGAGGAGATCGTCGCCGACTATCCTCCCCTCACCCTGGAAGACGTCCGAGCCGCGGTCGCCTACGCCGCAGCGCTCGCCCGGGAAGAAGAGTTGGTCCCCCTACGATGAGCGAGCGGATGCTTGCTAAATGGATACGCTCGTGGAGCCGCGCACAATCCAAGCCGTGGTGGTAGCCATTCCACTTCTCCTGAAAATCCCGATGGAGAGGTACAGGGTGAATTACGACAAAGAGGCTGATGTTCTCTATATCAGCTTTCGTCACCCGCAAAAGGCGACGGACACCCGCTCCACGGATGACGGTATTCTGCTCCGCTACCATGGCAAGGAGCTGGTGGGGATCACCGGTGCCGCCAGGCTCTTCGTCGTACTCCCATCTCCAGCAACCGGTCGCCGCTCCACTTTGGGCCCGGTCCGGTCAGGGGCTTGCTTGTCGGACAAATTTGTCCGACACTAGTCGGTGTGAAGGGGGCCGAGTTTGTTCGACGGATGCAAAAGCTGGGCAAGAAGAGAGGGGTGCGCGTCGAGCTTCGGCCCGAGCGAGGCAAAGGCAGCCATTCGACTCTCTACTTTGGTTCCAGCTTTACGGTGGTCAGGAATCTCAAGGACGAGCTCAAGACAGGCACGTTGCATGCGATGCTGCATCAACTCGGACTGAGCCTTGAGGATCTCGGCAACTAGGAGGTCTCTATGAGTCTCGAGCTCGCTTATCCCGTAACCCTGACTCCCGACGAGATCGACGGAGGTTTCGTGGTCACCTTCCAGGATGTGCCTGAGGCCATCACCCAGGGAGAGGATCTCGCAGGCTCCCTCGGCCAGGCGTCCGACGCCTTGGAAGAGGCCATCGCCGGCCGCATCCGCCGGGGCGACCCAATCCCTGAGCCATCTGAGGCAGCAGCGCAACTCATCGTTCCAGTCCCCGCACTGACTGCCGCCAAGGCCGCCCTCTACCTGGCTCTCCGGGATTCGGGGATCACCAAATCAGAGTTGGCTGCGAGGCTGCGATGCGATGAGAAGGAAGTCCGGCGGCTCCTCGACCCGACGCATCATTCAAAGCTCTCCAGGATCCAGGAGGCACTCGCCGTGCTGGGCAAGCGGCTCGCGGTGCGGGTCATCGACGAAGCAGCTTGAATGCTGGCCTCGCTGCGACGCTGAGGGTGTATACTTAGACGTATGCCCCGCATGCAAGTTTACCTCCCCGACGATTTGTACGAGCTGGTGAAGGCTCACGGACTCCCTGCCTCGGAGCTGCTTCAAAAGGCCGTGCGTGCGGAGCTACGCCGACTGGAGCTGCTCGCTGAAACCGACCGCTACGTTGCGGATCTGGTCGCCGAGGTGGGGCCACCCACCGCAGCTCAGCGCACACGCGCCGCCGCCGTTGCACAGCGGCTTGCGCGACGACCCGCCCGTCAGGTGGGCTGACCAGCGTGCTGGTTCTCGATTCGGGCGGAGTCACCCGGCTGGCCGAGCGGTCTCAGCAGACGGTCGCGCTGATCTTGGCTCTTCGGGATGAGGATCTGTGGCCTCCTTTTGTTCCCTCCGTCGTGCTCGTGGAGTGTTTACACGGCCACCCGGGCCGCGATGCTCTCGCGAACAGATTTCTCAAGACGTGCGAGATCGTGGAGGAGGTTGGCGAACCTCTGGCACGGCGAGCTGCGGCGTTGCGGAGGTTGGCACGGCGTGGCTCGGCAGTCGATGCGCTCGTCGTCGCCTTGGCGGAACCGGGTGGAACAGTGCTCACCTCGGACCCAGGCGATCTCGAGGCCCTCGCTCAATACACGCACGGCGTCATGGTGGAGAAGGTCTGAGGACGATCCCTGGACCAATTCCTGAACACCGAGTGTGGAACATAGCCGGTTCGTTGTCGGGCATTCCCGCCGCAGGTGGACTGTCGAGGGTGAGACGGGCTGGCACCTCGGTAGACTACAATTTCTTGCATGGCAACCCACCTCCCGTCGCTGATCGGCCCCTTCCTTCTCCGCGAGTTGCGCAGCGTTCGCCTGGAGCTCGAGGCGTATCCTGACGAGACGCTCATCTGGGCTCTCCCGCCAGGGCTTCCGAATTCGGCCGGAACGTTGATCCTGCATCTGGCCGGCAACCTGCGGCACTATGTGGGGGCTCTTCTCGGCGGCAACGGCTATGCCCGGAACCGCGATGAGGAGTTCGCCGCGCGGGACGTTCCTCGCGCGGTGCTCCTCGAGCAGATCGCCGCGGCGGAGGCGGCCGTCGCTTCGACGCTCCCCCGGCTGAGCGATGAGCAGATGGCGCAACCGTTTCCCGAGGCGATTCGGGAGCATCATCTGCAGACGGGGGAGATGCTGACTCAGCTCGCGGTGCATCTCGCCTATCACCTGGGCCAGATCAGCTACCACCGCCGCGTCGTCACCGGCGACGTCCAGGGAGTCGGTGCGCTGTCCGCCGCGGAGATTGTCGCGGCCCGTTCGAATCGTTGAGGAACCGGGATCGTGAGCCTCGCGAAAGCGTTGCTGAAGCAGTGCAGTGAGCCGAGTGGCTGGCTCGGCCGGCTCAATCTGTGGAGCATGAACCGCCGTCATTCGAGCGTCACGGCGTGGGGCTTGCAGCATGTTTCGGTGGAGAGCCGCGACACGATTCTCGATGTCGGGTGCGGTGGCGGGAAGACGATTGCACGGCTGGCTGCGCTCGCGACGGATGGCAAGGTTTATGGCGTCGATTACTCCGCGGAGAGCGTCGCCACGTCGCGGCGCACCAATCAGCCGTTGGTCGCGGCCGGACGGGTGGAGATCCTGCACGCCTCGGTGTCACATCTGCCGTTTCCGGAGGGAATGTTCGATCTGGTGACGGCGGTGGAGACTCATTACTACTGGCCGGACCTGGTCGCGGATCTGCAGGAGATCCTCCGCGTCTTGAAACCTGGCGGGACGCTTCTGATCATCGCGGAAGCCTACAAGGGCGGCAAATACGATCGGATGCTGCAACGGCTCGAGACGCTACAAGAGCAAGGGATCCTGAAGTATTCGCACCTGACGGTGAGCCAGCACACGGAGCTGTTCGTGAGCGCCGGCTATTCCGACATTCAGGCCTTTGAGGAGTATGAAAAGGGTTGGCTCTCCGTGACAGGACGAAAGCGGCGCGGCCAAGCCTGATCGGCTCCGGCCGCGCCGTTCCATCGGCTCTCTACTTCTTGTCGCCCGGATAGATCGGCTTGATGTCCACCGGCACCGCGGTGAGCCGCTTGAGGGCTTCGCGCAGTGGTGGCGTCGCCTTGCCGTATTTATCGAGAAAGGCTTTGGTTCCCGCGTAGTCTCCCTTGGCCTGGAGCATCAGCATGTCGTGCAGCAGGTCGCGGATGGCGCCGGGGAACTTTTCGGAGATGACGCGGTAGTGGGCGGAGGTGTCGACTTGCAGGGCGCCTTTTTCGGTGAGGTAGTTGAACTGGGCGACGACGCCCTGGCCGTGCGCTTCGTCGACGCCGAAGCGGGCGGCGCGGAAAAGGCCGGCGACGTAGGTGGGCTCCAGCGATTTGCGCAGAGCGGCCGGCATGTCGCCTTTTTCGATCAAGGCGAGGACGTTGTAGATGCCCATCACGTCGGCTTTGGCCTCTTCGAGCGTCGAGTACAGCTCCTTGAGCTCCAGGCGGGCTTCGGTCTTGCGGCCGTTGACGGTGATGGTGCCGGGACCGAGGCCGTGCGACAGCTCGTGGTGGAGCGTTTCGTTGAAGTAGGCGTCGAAGGAGACGTCTTTCTGCTGGTCCGGCGCCAACACCTGTTTGCTGATGGGGACCAGGATCTGGTCGTACTTGGCGCGCATGGTGTTGTGCAGCAGGACCTTCTTGGAGCCCTTGGCCTCGCGCACCCGTTCGTCGTTCGGCAGGTTGTAGGCGAGGGTCTGCACGCCGGCGCGGGCCTCTCCCCCTTCAAAGTAGACGTCGACGACACGGATGGGGCTCTCGGTGCCGCGGTTGAGGTTTTTGTCCGCGTCCGGAATCGGCAGGTTGCGCTCCAGCCAGGGGAGACGCTCCTTGTAGAGCGCCAGGGCGGCCGACTCCTTGGGCAGGTTGACGGTGACGAACGCCTCGTAGGACGCCTTGTAGCCGAACAGCTCGTCCTCGTAGGTCTCGTAGGGGCCGATGGTGATTTCGACCGGCGCGTCGAGGTCCATCCAGGCGACGTCGCTCTGATAGTAGTCGTCGTTCAGGAAGGCGTCGGCGCGGCTTTCGAGGAATTTGCGGAGCGAGGCGTTCTGCGTCTCCTTGGCCGCTTCGCGGAGGAGCTGCGCCGCCGGCTTCAACTGCTCGGCGTACTCCTGGCTGTAAGGGACCGCGGCCAGCTTTCCGTCTTTACGGCGGATGACGGTGAAGGTGGAGGTGAAGCGCTCCTTGTCCTCCGGATGCTGCTTCAGCCAGCCTTCGAATTCTTCCTTGGTCATGTCTTCGGGATAGAAGCCGCCGCCGGGCAGGTGCGGCTTGTCGCCGAGGAAGGGCGTGTTCTCCGCCAGCCGGTCCCAGGGACCGAAGTTGAGGTCGAAGTACTGGCGGGCGGCGGCGGCGTGCGGGCCTTTCCAGGTGGCGATCTCTTTGCGCAGCGCCGGATTGCCGGTCCACGTCTGGCGGAGGAAGATTTCGTCGAGCAGCCGGGCCGCCGCGGAGAGCTTGTCGAGCACTTTGCGGTCGCTGGGCGAGAGGGCGGAGAGGTCGACCTGGAACGGCGTGGGAGCGAATTGCGCGACTCTCTTTTCAATGTCTGGAACGATGGGAACGTTCTTCATGGGGTCTCCAGCAAACGCGACAGGCGCCGCCAGCATGGCGACGGATCCCGCGAGGAGAAGTGTACGAAGCAGATGCATCGGGTCTCCTTTGAATGTTCGAGCCAAGGCTCTATTTCTCATCACGGACCGCCGCCCGCGCCGCGGTCTCCAGATATTTTTCCCCTTCGATCAGCTCGGTGCGGCGGGCGGAGACGTGGAACGTGAGGGTGATCTCCTGGCTGTGGGCGTCGCTCTCGTCGAGCAGGCGCACGAGCGCGGGGGACAGGTCCTTCAGCGGGTAGGCCCAGATCTCCAGCTCCAGATTGCGCGCGTGGATGGTGGGCCGCGCGTTCGGCTGGCCGGGCTCCAGGGCGGGAGCGCGCTTCTGACTGTAGCGCAGGATCGGCGGCGGACCGAGGAGGACGAGCGCCCGGCCGCGGTCGGTCAGGCTGCCGCGCAGGCCGCCTTCGCCGTAGAGGTCGTCGGCGGCCTTCACCCGCTGGTAGAAAGTCTGGGCGAACTCGTTGCCCGGCGTGGCGGGATCGGGATCGCGGCGGCGCCAGAACGCCTCCACGAAGTCGATCGCGTCGCGGGAGGTGTGCAGGTGCTCGGCGCGGCGGCGCTCGTCGGGCAGCATCAGCCAGCGGGTGGGACCTTCGGTCAGCCCGCCGGGACCGGCCAGCGGCGGACGGTCGCCCCCGGAGCGGCATGCCAGGACCAGCCACGCCAGCAGGGGCAGCACAGACCATCCCGCCGCGCGAGGGCGCCTGGTCATGTCAGTGAATGCTGCCGTCTCCGGCCGGCTCGGGCGCTTCCTGGATGGATCCGAAGGTCTGCTCGTACCGCTCCAGATTCGCGGCGAGCGCCCGGATGATCCGCTTCAGGTGGCCGGGGCTGGTCACGATCCGCGAGGTGACGATGCCTTGCGGCGGCACCAGGTTGATGAAGTCGAGGATGAACTCCTCGCGCGTGTGGGTGATGCGGAGCAGGTTCGAATAGCGCCCTTTCAGCTCCTCGTCCTCGATCTTTACGTTGAGTCCCTGCGCGGGCTCATCCATGGCCGGCCTCCTTGCTGTGGGGCTGCTGCCGGCCGATGCTATCCCAATCCGGCGTCATCCGCTGCGATCGGACACCATCAGACGGGGAGGCGGAGATAGATCGCGAGGTCTCCCACGTTGGTCCCGGTGGGACCGGTTTCGAGCAGAGCGCCGGGCACGGCGGCGAGCGCGGTCAGCGAGTCGTGCCGGGCGAGCGCCTCCGCCGGATCGAGGCCGGCCTTGCGCACCGCCTCCCAGGTGGCGCCGTCCACCAGGGCTCCCGCCTTGCGGGTGGGGCCGTCCTCGCCGTCGGTGGCGAGAGCGAGCACCAGCTCCTGCGCGCCGGCCGGCGCCCCGCCGCGCAACGCGTCCGCGGCGGCGAGAGCGAGCTCCGTGTTGCGGCCACCACGCCCGCTCCGCGGTTCGACAGTGACCGTCGTCTCGCCGCCCCACACCAGCACCACCCGGTCGCCGGTCATGCTCCTGCCGCGCGCCACCAGCCGGCGGCCGGTCTCCGCCGCCTCGCCGTCCAGGGGCCCTTCCTCGGCGCGCAGCCACTTGCGCCAGGCTTCCCCGGACACCGCGGCGACGGCGTTCTTCACACTGCCGATCAAGGCCGTCTCGACCCGTTCGAGAGCGGGATCGCCGGGCTTGAGCGTCTCCGCAAGCTCGCCGCGCGCGCCCGCCGCGAGATGGCGGCGCACCGCGTCGAGGCCGCCGCCCCGGTGAGCGGCGCCGAGCGACTCGACCGCCTCCAGAGCCTCGGCGTAGGTGGTGGGATCGGCCGCGAACGGTCCCGAGGCGATGGTCGACGGATCGTCGCCCGGCACGTCGGAGAGCAGGAGCGCGACCACTTTGCCGCGGACCAGCCGCAGGGCGCCGCCGCCCTTGAGCGCGGAGAGGTGCTTGCGCACCGCGTTGACGCGGCCGATCGGCAGCCCGGAGCCGAGCAGCGCCTTGTGCGCCGCGGCGAGGTCGTCCATCGTCAGCCCGGCGGCGGGCAGCTCGACGCAAGAGGATGCTCCGCCGGAGATCAGGGCGAGGAGCGTGTGGCCGGGCTCGATCTGCGCCAGCCAGTCGTGCAGGCGGGCGCCGGCCGCGGCGCTCTGCCGGTCAGGGAGCGGATGACCGCCGCTCACCTGCTCCCAGCCCGGATCGAGGAGCCCCGGGCTGGAGTGCGGGCGGATGAGGAGCTGGCGCGGCGAGCCGGAGAAGATGCCGCGCACGCCGCGGGCCAGCCCGGCCGCCGCCTTGCCGAGGGCGAGCACCGACTCGGCGTGCAGACGGCCGGCGAGGCGCCGTTGCAGCTCGTCGCGCACCAGACGCTCCGGATCGACCGCGGCGACCGCCAGGGCGGACATCTTGTGGGCCAGGTCGTGAATGGTCGTCGCCATGTCAGGTTCCCCGGATCTCCTTCTGCTCTTCTGTCTCTTCGGGCCCCCAGCGGACGTCGCCCGTGAAGCCCCAGCGGTGCTCGGGGCTGTAGACGCCGACGCCTCCCCGGCGCTCGGTCACCGTGAAGCTGAGCGCCCGGCGATGGTAGTCGTACGGCGCGCCGTCGCGGGCGTGCACGGCGACGTCGACCGTATACTCCCCCGCCGCCAGGCGGAACGCCGGACAGGTGAGGCGCACCGTCGCCGCGCCGGCGAAGGAAGCGGGCACGTAGCCTTCGAGATCGGTGTTCGTGCCCCACACCTCAGTGCCGCGCGGAGTGGCAATGGCGACACCGAAGACGAAGTCGGCGAGCGGCGCCGCGGCCCGCACCTCGATCTCGAACGCGGCGTCCTCGCCGGATTGCAGATGATAGTGCTCGGCGCCGGCGGCGTTGAGCAGGCGGACGGCGGTGATCTCCGCCTCCCGCGAGCCCCAGCGGTCGGCTCCCGTGGACGCCGTGGTGGACGTGGATGCGACCGTTTCGCCGGCGGCATCGCGCTGATCCTTGGCGGCCTGATGCTCCTCGGCCTCCTTCTCCGCCACCTCCTGCCGGTAGGCGTCGATCGCCCGCCGCGGCGACTCGATCAGCCGCTGCTTGCCGTTCTCCAGCCACAGCACGCGGTCGCAGAGACCGGAGACGAGGTCGAGCGAGTGGCTGACCAGCAGGAGCGTGCGGCCGGCGGCGAGGAACTCCTCGATGCGCCGGATGCATCGGTGCGCGAACGCCTCGTCGCCGACCGCCAGCACCTCGTCGACCAGCAGCACGTCGGGATCGGTGTGGATGGCGACCGCGAAGCCGAGACGGACGTACATGCCGGAGGAGTAGTTCTTGACCGGCTCCTCCATGAAGCCGCCGAGGCCGGAGAACTCCACGATCTCGTCATAGCGCCGGGCGATCTCGCGCTTCGAGAGCCCGAGCACGGCGCCGTTGATGAAGACGTTCTCGCGCCCCGAGATCTCGGGATGGAAACCGGCGCCCAGCTCGATCATCGCGGCCACGCGCCCCGACACCGTGATCCGCCCGGCGGTGGGCTTGAGCATGCCGGCGATCAGCTTCAACAAGGTGGACTTGCCGGAGCCGTTGCCGCCGACCACCCCGAACGCCTCGCCGCGGGCGACCGTGAAGTCGATGCCGGTGAGCGCCACGATGGCGTCCTCGCGCCGCAGGTTGCCGGTCAGCGATCCTTCGACCAGGACGCTCTTCAACGTGCGCAGCCGGTCGCCGGGAAGGGTGCGCCGGTAGAGCTTCTCCAATCCCTCGACCTGGATGGCGGGATCGCTCATGCCGCCTCCACGAGAGTTTCGCGCAAGCGGTCGAACAGCCAGGCGCCAGCAGCCCAGAAGACCAGGCTGACCAGCGCCATCTGCGCCCAAAGAAGCCCCTCCGGAGCGCGGCCGAAGAACAGCACGTCCTGATAGGCGCGGGTGAACGGGGTGAACGGGTTGAGCCGCACCACCCAGCCCATGAGCTGCATCATCCGGTTCTGCCCGCCTGAGAAAAAGTCGAGGCTGTAGAGGATCGGGGTGAGGAAGAACAGCAGAGTCAGGAGATTGGCCAGCAGGTCGCGCACGTCCTTGAAATGGACGGTGAGCGCGGAGGCCCCGAGCGCCAACCCGGCGACCATCGGCAGATGGAGAAGCAGGACGAGCGGCAGCATCACGACACCCGTGCCGCCCACCGTGTGGGTGAGGAGCGACGTCGCGAGCACCGCCGACAGCACCACCGGCATCGCCAGGAGCAGATGGACCAGATTCGACAGCACCACCACCATCGGCAGCAGCTCCGCCGGGAATACCGCCTTGCGGATCAGCCCCGAGTTGGCGATCAGCGACATCGACCCTTCGAGCGTCGAGGTCGACAGCCAGACCCAGGGGAAGAGGCCGCTGACGATGAAGAGAGCATACGGCCCGTCGCCGACCCCCTGGCTGCGCGCCGGCCGGAAAAGGACGCCGAAGACGAAGCTGTAGACGGCAAGCAGGAGGAGCGGATTGGCGAGCGACCAGAGAAAGCCGAGCACCGAGCCGCGGTAGCGGGCCTTGAGCTCGCGCGCAGTCAACGTGCCGAGGAGACCACGGAAGCGGAAAAGCTGACGGGCGACGCGGAGCATGGAGACCCCCTCTCTATCCCAGGGGGCGGGGGGTGTCAAGCGAAAAGGGCGCGGCAAGGCGGCGACCACTGAGCGCCCCGCAAGAGCGCCAGCCCGCACAAGTAGTGCGCCCCGCGGCGCCCCCGCTGGCCAAGCGGGTGTGAGGCACCCTCGTGGTACCATCTCCCAGGAGACAGTTGCCTCCGCAGGGCTTCTGTGGTTTGATCCAGCAACCCTGTGGGAAAGGATGGCACGCATGCACGCGATCCCTCTCCGCGAGGACGAAACCTACTATCCCGACTCTGACGGCGAACCCGTGGCGGAATCCCCGGTCCATTTGGAAGAGATGGTCTACGTCTGGGAAGTCCTGGACGAGCGGTTTGAGGACGACCCCAACGTCTTCGTGGGGGCCAACATGTTCCTCTTCTATCGCAAGGGCGACCCCAGGGGCGTGGTGGCTCCGGATGGCTTCGTCGTCAAAGGCGTGCCGAAGCTCCCCGGCGGTGTGCAGCGCCGCAAGTACATGCTCTGGCTTGAGGGCGGCCAGGTCCCCTGCTTCGTCCTCGAGACGACTTCGGAAAGCACCTCCGAAAGGGACAAGGACAAGCGGAGGATCTACGCTCAGCTCGGCGTCGCCGAGTACTTCCAGTTCGATCCGTTCGGCGAATACCTGAACCCGCCGTTGCAGGGCTTCCGCTTGGTGAAGGGCCAGTATGAGCCGATGCGCCCGAATCCTGGCGGCTCTCTCCTGAGCCACACCCTCGGCGTCATCTTCCGCGCCGACGGGAACAAGCTGCGCCTCACCGACGCCGCGACCGGCGTTCCTCTGCTCCGCAGGAAGGAAATCCAGAAGGCGCGGCGCCAGGCTGAAGAGAAAGCTGCCGCCGCCGAGGAAAGCGCCGCCGCCGAGACGGTTGCGCGACGCCGAGCCGAGGAGAAAGCCGCCTCCGAGACAATGGCGCGACGCCAAGCCGAGGAGAGAAGTCGAGCGCTGGAGGAAGAGATCGCACGCTTGCGCGCACACTCGGCGGAAGTTGAGCCTGCAAGTGGTTTGTGACTGGCCCGCCAATCCCATGGTATCGTCGACTTACCCTAGGGCATCGTCGACCAGGGCGGCTACGTGCGCGTCAGGGCACTCACCAGCTTGTGCGGCATGCCGTCGAACGAGCCGGAGGACATGGTCACCAGCACGTCGCCGTCCCGGGCCTCGCGGACGGCGGTGTGCAGCAGATCGCCGGTGCTGGAGCAGAGATCGGCGGCGATGCCGTCGGCCTTGAGGGTGGCCGCGAGCTGGCCGAAGTCGAGCCGCTCTTCGTCGGTCAGGCGGACGGCGTGGAAGGTCGGCGAGAAGAGCACCCGGTCGGCGCCGGCGAAGGCGGCGCGGTAGGGCTCGAAGAAGAAGACCCGACCGGCGGTCAGGCTGCGCGGCTCGAAGAGCACCACGATCCGCCGCCCCGGATAGCGCTGGCGGAGCGCTCCGAGCGTCTTGTCCACCGCGGTAGGATGGTGCGCGAAGTCGTCGACCACGGTGATCCCGTTTTTCGTGCCCAGCTCTTCGAGCCGCCGCTTGACGCCGTGGAAGCGGGCGAAGGCGTCCGCCACCTCCGCCGTCGGCAGACCGTCCCGGCGCGCCGCCGCCCACACCGCGAGAGCGTTCGAGACGTTGTACCCGCCGGCCAGCGGCAGGGTGACCTCCACATCTCCAGACTCATCGCGAAGGCGGAACTGGCTTCCTTCCGGCACCGCTTCGAAAGGTTCCAGCGGATGGAGATCGTTATCCGTCTCCAAGCCGTAGAAGACGACCGGACAGGGAGCGACCTGCGCCAGCTCGCGGACCTTCGGGATGTCGCCGCAGGCGACCAGAAGACCGGTCGGCGGCAGGAGGGCGATCAGCTTGGCGAAGGCTTCGAACAGCGACTCGGGGGTCGGATAGAGGTCGGCGTGGTCGTACTCGGCGCTGGTGAGGATCAGCGTCTCCGGCCGGTAGTGGAGGAACTTGGCGCTGCGGTCGAAGTAGGCCGCGTTGTACTCGTCGCCTTCGATGACGAAGCGCTCGCCGGTACCGCCGTGGAAGCTGGCCGGCAGGTCGTGCGGCGCGCCGCCGATCAGATATCCCGGATCGCGCCCGCAGGCGGTGTAGATCCACGCCGCCATCGCGGTCGTCGTCGTCTTGCCGTGCGTCCCGGCCACTACCAGCGGGCGGCGGTCTTCCAGGAAGAAGCGGGAGAGGGCCTGCGGCATCGAGAGGATCGGAATGCCCAGCCGCTCCGCTTCGACCGCTTCCGGATTGTTGCGGTGGATGGCGTTGCCGAGGACGATCAGGTCCGGCCGCGGCTCCAGGTGGGCCGGATCGTAACCGGTGAAGGGGGTGATGCCGGCCGCGGCGAGCAGCGTGCTCATCGGCGGATAGAGCGGGCCGTCCACGCCGGTGACCTGGTGGCCCCTCTCTTGCAGCAGACAGGCGAGAGGCGCCATGCCCGTCCCCCCGATGGCCAGGAAATAGATGTGCAGAGGTCGCGGTGTCACGTCGGGGTCTTTCTCGGCTGTCTCAGCGGTCGCGGCGGGTCTCGTGGCGTCTTTGGTCTTTCGGGGCGGGGAGTGTAGCATTCCCGCTGGTTTTCATGGTGCAGGGGACAACCCAATCGTCAAAGGAGCAGGTCGAATGAAACGCCATCTAGGAACCGCCATTTTGGCACTGTGCGCCATTGTGCTCGTCACGGCCTTCGCGCTGGCCGCCGACGCCCCCAGCACCGGCAGCAAGCCCAAAGCCGTGGCCGCCGAGCCGATCAAGGACGTGGGCACGGTGGCGAAGGGCGACAAGATCAACTACGACTTCATGATCAAGAACGAAGGGACCGCTCCTCTGGTGATCACCGAAGTCCGCCCGGCCTGTGGCTGCACCGTCGTCGACTTCGACAAGCGGATCCCGATCGGCCAGAGCGGCAAGGTTCACGTCACCATCGACACGGCGTCGTTCACCGGCGCCATCGCCAAAGGGGTGAGCGTCTTCACCAACGACACCGACAACCCCCAGATCGAGCTGACCATCCGCGCCGCGGTCCAGCCCATCATCCTGGTGGAGCCCGGGTACGCGCGCTACATCATCGTGCAGGGTGAAGAGAAGGAAGGAAAGATCGAGCAGACCCTGTGGCCCTCGGACGGCGCGCCGATGGACATCGTCAAGGCCGACTCTCCCTATCCGTTCCTGCACGTCGAATTTCACGAGTCGAAGCCCGACGAGCTGCTCCCCGAGGGGAAGGGCAAGCAGTGGAAAGTCATCACCCGGCTCGACCGCGACGCTCCGGTGGGCGCGCTGGCCGACTACGTGCGGCTCACCACCACCCATCCCAGACAGAAGATGGTGGAGATCCCGGTGTCCGGCTTCGTGCGTCCGGTGATCGCGGTGACGCCGCCGTCGGCCGACTTCGCCAACCTCGAGCTCAAGGAGCCGTTCCGGCGGACCTTCACGGTGCGCGCCTTCTCGAGCGAGCCGATCAAGGTGACCTCCGTCGACACCAGCGTCAAGGGCATGGAGGCCAAGCTGGAGCCGAAGACGGACGGGCGTGAGTACCTGATCCACGTCACCCTGAAGCCCTCCGACATCGGCAAGGGCCCCTTCGCCGGCAAGCTCAGCATCCACACCGACAGCCCGAAGAAGCCGCTGGTGGAAGTGGAGATCAAGGGCTCCGTCGTCTGATCTGGAACCACACCTCCCTGCAGTCATACTGCGGGGAGCCTTCGAGCGACTCAAAGGATCTTGAAGGAAGGAAAGATCCGTCCACCAGAATCCATTTGCCGGACAGCACCGGCTCGGTGGACGGCCCCACCCAGTCGTTTGGCGGCCCTACGGACACGGGTGAGTTATCGACGGACAGAGATGTCTCGCCGAGGGACCGCTACGACTTCGATCGCCCCTCCAGCTCACGGCGCAGACAAGCGATCTCGTCTTCGAGGGCCAAGCGCGCTTCCCGCTCCTGAGCGGCGATCTGCCTCTCCCGCGCGGCGGCCTCCTTGGTCTCACGAAGCGCAGCGTCTTTCTCCTCGTTCCGCAGGAACCTCCGGCCGGTGGCGGTTTCGACCATCCGGATGCGCTGCCCTTCCAGGCGGAGGATCACGCCGGTGGTGTGGCTGACCAGGGAGCCGTCCGGCTCCAGGTCCACCGCCTGGTAGAGCCCGTCGTCCGCGAGACGGAAGGCTTGGAGCTTGGGCTTGCGGAGGGCGAGCGGATCATAGAGGACGTACTCTTCGATGCCGAGACTCTCGTAGAGCGCCTTCTTGCTGTTGAAATCGTTCCCCACCGTGCTGTCCGAGCGGACCTCGGCGGCCAGGCAGGGAGCTTCGCCTTCTTCCCACAGCCGGAAGGTGCGGCGTTGCGGCAGCTTGGGAACGCCTTGCACGACCATGACGTCCGGACAGATGACGTCGCGCGCGTCGCCGGGCCGGTAATAGAGGAAGAGATTGCCTCCGACGTAGACGTTCGGATCGGCCCGGAAACGCTCCTGGAATGCCTCGATCAGGTAGATGATCTCATCGCGGTGCAGCTCGGTCTCACCCATCGGCAGGCCGTCGGACTCCGGATAAAAGACATCGTCATTTCGGAGGGGGATCGCGTGCATCGGAGCCATCCTTTCTCCCGCGAGTTCTCTGATTAGACCATAGGGCGTGCCGAAGCGCAACGGAAGCTTGCCTACGGCGCCTACGGCCGGCCCCACATGTCCTTTTCCGGCTTCGGTGGGGCCTGCCGGCGGTTTCCCTTGGCGAGCACCTGCTTGACCTCGGCCAGCGTGGGCGCCAGCGCTTCGTTCTGGGCGGTCACCAGCTCGGCGATGCCGGCGAAGGCGAGGTCCAGCAGGGCGTCCATCTCGGCGCGCTGAAAGCTCCGCTTCTCTCCCGTCCCCTGGATCTCGACCAGCGCGCCGCCGGCCGTCGCCACCACGTTCATGTCCACCTCGGCGGCCTGATCCTCGACGTATTCGAGGTCGAGCAGCGGCACGCCGTCGAGGATCCCGACCGAGACCGCCGCGATCTGGTCGCGCACCGGCCAGGTTATGATGTCCCCCTGCAACAAGAGCTGCGCAAAAGCCAGGTTGGCCGCGATCCAGGCGCCGGTGACGGCGGCGGTGCGGGTGCCGCCGTCGGCTTGCAGCACGTCGCAGTCCAGGGTCAGCGTGCGGTCCGGGAAGGCGGTCAGGTCGAAGGCGGCGCGCAGGCTGCGGCCGATCAGGCGCTGGATCTCGGCGGTGCGGCCGGACGGCTTCCCCTGATTGACCTCGCGTTGGCTGCGGGTGTGCGTGGCCCTCGGCAGCATGGAGTATTCGGCGGTCAGCCAACCGCGTCCGCTGTCCTTCATGAAGGGCGGCACCCGGTTGTCGACGCTCGCCGCCACCAGGACGCGGGTCTCGCCGAGCTCGATGAGCACCGAGCCTTCGGCGAACTTGAGAGCGCCCGTCTGCAGGCGGAGGGGGCGGAGGGCGTGGGCGGCACGGCCACCTGGACGGCGGACGGAAGAGGTCGAATCGGTCATAGCCGCATTGTATGGCGATTCCTCTCATTCATCCGGAACTGCCGCGGCTCCGTAGAGACACTCAGAAGGCTGCCGGAGTCTCCCGCAGTACCGCAGACCCGAACCGGCTCCCCGACACCATCAACGCAGCGAACACCGAGAAGGAGGAGGAACGTATGAAGCATCGTGCTGTGCTCGTTGGATTCCTGGCCGTCGTCCTGGCGGTCCTGGCAGGGCTTCCGGCGCAGGCGTCCAGTCACCGCGAGGCGCCGGCCATCGCCGGCATGCCGAAGGTCGACGGGAGCGATTTCTACATGTTCCGCAGCTATGAGAGCGGCCGCCAGGGCTACGTCACGCTGATCGCCAACTACCTGCCGCTGCAGGATGCTTACGGCGGCCCCAACTACTTCACTCTCGATCCCAACGCCTTCTATCGCATCCACATCGACAACACCGGCGACGGCGTCGAGGACCTCACCTTCCAGTTCCGCGTCGCCAAGACCCTGCGCGACCTCGCGGTGCCGGTCGGCGGCAAGAACGTCTCCGTGCCGCTGGTCAACATCGGCCAGATCTCCGAGTCGCCGCAGCACCGCTCGGGGAACCTGAACGTCCTCGAGAGCTTCACCCTGGCCATCGTCCGCGGACCGGTCGACCACCCGACCAGCATCGACTATGCCGGGAACTCGGCCGCCAACACCAAGCGGTTCGACAAGCCGGTCGACAACATCGGCGAGAAGTCGATTCCGGACTACGCGACCTACGCCAACGGCTTCATCTGGGACTTCGACTTTCCGGGTTGCAACGCCGGCCAGGGGCGCGTCTTCGTCGGCCAGCGGCACGACGGATTCGCGGTCAACCTCGGCGAGATCTTCGACCTGGTGAACATCGCCAATCCGATCGGCGCCCGGGACGTCGAGCCCAACGCGCTGGCGGACAAGAACGTCACCAGCATCGCTCTCGAAGTCCCCATCGCCTGCCTCACCAGCGGCAGCAACACCACCATCGGCGGCTGGACCACCGCCGCCCTGCCCAAGACCCAGAACCTCAAGAGCAACCCGACGTTCAAGAATCCCACCGATCAGTCCGGCCCCTACATGCAGGTCTCCCGCCTCGGCATGCCGCTGGTCAACGAGATCGTCATCGGCCTCAAGGACAAGGACAAGTTCAACGCCAGCCAGCCGAAGGACGACGGCCAGTTCATCGACTACGTGACCAATCCGACCCTGCCCGCGCTGCTCGAGATCCTGTTCGGCGGCGCCGGCGTCAAGGCGCCGACCAACTTCCCGCGCACCGACCTGATCGCCGCCTTCCTGACCGGCGTCCAGGGGGTGAACAAGTTCGGCGTGCCCTCCGAGATGCTGCGCCTCAACACCAGCATCGCGCCGACGGCGCCGGGCGCGCAGAACAACCTCGGCGTGCTGGGCGGTGACAACGCCGGCTTCCCCAACGGCCGCCGGCCGGGCGACGACGTGGTCGACATCGAGCTGCGCGTCGCCATGGGCGTGCTCTGCCATGCCGTGCCGTCGGCCGTCGGCTGCACCGCGGCGGACGCACCTTCCGGCGCCCTGCCGTTCACCGACGGAACGCTCCAGGACGTGAGCCAGTTCGACAACACGTTCCCCTATCTGAAGGCGCCGTTTCCGGGCTCGCCCAACGGCCCGAACGGAATCACTCCGTAGGAGACGATCATGAGCCGCCGCGCCGCCCTCTCGCTGAAGATCGTCGCTCTGGCTCTGCTGGTCTCGGCCGGCGTCCAGGCGCACGACTTCTGGATCGATCCTTCGAGCTTCCGCCCGGCGCCGGGCCAGCGCGTGCTGGTCCGGCTGCGGGTGGGGCAGAAATTCAAGGGCGATCCGATGCCCCGCGACCCGAAGCTCCTGCGCCGCTTCTCGCTATTCTCGGGGAATGGTGCGGGCGGCGGTGAAACCCCTGTCCCGGGCGTCGCGGGCGCGGAGCCGGCCGGCTTCGCGACCGTGACGGCCCCGGGCCTCCACCTGATCACCTACGCCAGCGCCCGCTCCTCCGTCGAGCTCGACGCCGCCAAGTTCGAAGCCTACCTGGCGGACGAGGGGCTGGAGACCATCAAGGCCCAGCGCGCCAGAAAGGGGCAGACCGCGGCTCCCGCCAAGGAGGTCTTCTCGCGCTATGCCAAGTCCTACCTCGCCGTGGGCGGCGCCGGCGGACCGGGGTACGACCGCGTGCTCGGGCTCACCCTGGAGCTGGTGCCGGAGAAAGATCCGACGGCGCTCGCTCCGCTCCCTCAGGGCACCGAGCTGCCGGTGCGGCTCCTCTACCTCGGCAAGCCGCTGCCGGGCGTCCTGGTCGCCGCTTTCACCCGCGATCAACCCGACGCCCGGGTGACGGCGCGCACCGACGCCGCGGGCCGGGCACGGCTGAGGCTCGACCGGCCGGGGGTCTGGCTGGTCAAGGCGGTGCACATGATTCCGGCGCCCGCGGACGCCGGCGCCGATTGGGAGAGCTTCTGGGCCTCCCTGACGTTCGAGACCGTCAAATCCTCGTGATAGCGGGATTGAGCATCTCTTGCTAGACTCGCCCCGACCTGACGCAGCGGTCGGATGACCTCTATGGATTCCAGGCCAAGCCACGAGATCGACCTCATGAGAAGGATTGGAGCAGGTGAGGGCGAAGCTTTGGCCGAGATCTTCGACCTGCATTCGCCGCTGGTGCTCGGTCTGCTGTTCCGCATCCTGGGACGGCGGAGCGAGGCCGAGGAGATCCTGCAGGAGGTCTTCCTCCAGGTGTGGACGCAGGCCGGCCGCTACGATCCGGACCGCGCCTCGCCGCGCGGCTGGATCCTCATGCTGGCGCGCTCGCGGGCGCTCGACCGCATCCGCCGCCGGGACTCCTCGCGGCGCCGGGAAGAAGAGGTCGCGGGCGATCCGCTGCTCGCCGCGGTCCATCCGGTCGGCACCGAACGCCTGGAAGCGGTCGAACGCAAGAGCCGGGTCCATTCCGCCCTCGATCTGCTGGCGCCGGAGCAGCGCCGCTGTATCGAGCTGGCCTTCTTCGAGGGCCTCACCCACACCCAGATCGCCGAGCGCCTGCAAGCGCCGCTCGGAACGGTCAAATCCCGTATCCTGCTCGGCATGAACAAGCTCCGGCAGGCGTTGGGCTCATGATGGCCGGCGCGCACGAGCACTCCGCCCGCTTCGACGAGCTGCTGCCGGCGTACGCCTTGGGCGCGCTCGACGGCGACGACCTGCGCGAGCTGGAAGCGCACATCGCCGCCGGCTGCGCGGAGTGCTGGCGGCAGATCGATCTCTGGCAGGGCGATCTCGAAGCGCTGGCCACCACGGTCGAGCCGGTCATGCCGTCGGCCGAGCTGCGCGAGCGGGTGCTCCGTGCCGTGGATGACCGGCCACCGATCGGACGGATCAGTCCGGTCGGTCCGATCGATCCGATCCGTCCGAGGAGACCGATCAGATCATCGCGCTGGCTGGCGATCGCCGCGACCCTCCTGCTCGTCGTCGCGGTGTGGGGTGTCTGGCGGCAGGCTCGCCTGAGCGCCGAACGCGACAACCTGGAGCGTCAGGTGGCCAGCCTCGAACGGCGGCTCGAACAGACGCAGGCCGACAACCGGCGCCTGGCCAAGACCCTGTCGCTGATCACCGCTCCGGGCGCGCGCGCCATCCAGCTCGCCGGCCTCGGTCCGGCCCAGGGCGCCGTCGGCCATGCCTTCGTCAATCCCACGACCGGCCAGGCGATCGTCTATGCCTTCGACCTACCCGCTCCGGCGGCGGGCAAGACCTACCAGCTCTGGTGGATTCCCGCCGGCCGGCCGCCGGTCCCCGCCGGCACTTTCGACGTCGACGCGCACGGCGCCGCCCGGCTGGAGGTCGACAAGGTGGCCGACGCCGCCGAGCCCAAGACCTGGGCCGTCACCCTCGAGCCGGCGGGAGGATTGCCGCAGCCCTCCGGGCCGATCGTGCTCAAGGGTTGACCCATCCTCTGAGCAAGCAAGCGATCTGGTAAGCTCGCCGGGCGTGGCCGCTCCACTCGAAAATCCGCTCGAACGATTGCGCCTGCGGGCTCGCGAGACCGCGGCTTCGATCCTCCTCGCGGAAGGCGAGGATCCGCGCGTCGTGGCGGCGGCCGAGCGCGCGTCCGCCGGCCGCCTCTGCCGGCCCGTGCTGATCGGCGTGCGCGAGCGGGTCGAGGCGGCGGCCCGGGCGGCCGGCGTGCCGCTCACCGTCCCGGTGCTCGATCCGCTCCGCGAGCCCGACCAGCCGCATCTCGCGGCGCGGCTGGCGGAACGCCTGGCCTCCCGCGGCGTGTCCACCGAAGCGGCAGCGCGCCTCGCCCTCGATCCGCTGTACTACGCCGCTCTGCGCGTCGCCACCCTGCGCGCCGACGGAGCGGTGATGGGCGCGCTGGCGACCACCGCCGACACGCTGCGCGCGGCCTTACGGGTGATCGGCCCGCGGCCCGGCCTGCGCACCGTCTCGTCCTGCTTCCTCATGGTCCTGGCGGACGGCCGCGGCCTGATCTACAGCGACTGCGCGGTGGTTCCCGATCCGGCGCCGGAGCAGCTCGCCGACATCGCCGAGGCCGCCGCGGAGAGCTGCCGCACCCTCCTCGCCGAAGAGCCGCGGGTCGCCCTCCTCTCCTTTTCCACCCACGGGAGCGCCGACCATCCGCGGGTGGCCAAGGTGCGTGCGGCCCTGGAGCTGCTGCGCCAGAGAGGCGTCGGCTTCGCCGTCGACGGCGAGCTGCAGGCCGACGCCGCCCTGGTGCCCGCCGTCGCCGGGCGCAAGGCGCCGGGCAGCCCGGTGGCCGGGCGGGCCAACGTCCTCGTCTTTCCGGATCTCGATGCCGGCAACATCGGCTACAAGCTGACCGAGCGCCTCGCCGGCGCGCGGGCGGTCGGACCGCTCCTGCAGGGGCTGGACCGGCCGGTCAACGACCTCTCCCGGGGCTGCTCCGCCGACGACATCCTGGATGTCATGGCGGTGACGGCCCTGGCGGCGGCCGAGCGGAGGAACCCATGAAAGTCCTGGTCATCGGGGGCGGCGCCCGTGAGCACGCCCTGTGCTGGAAGCTGCGCGAGAGCCCCCTGCTGCGCGATCTCTACTGCGCGCCCGGCAATCCGGGGATCGGCGAGATCGCCGACCTCGTGCCGCTGGCGGCCGACGAGGTCCACCGGCTGGCCGACTTCGCGTCGGAGATGCGGATCGACCTGACCGTCATCGGGCCGGAGCTGCCGCTGACCCTGGGCCTCGCCGACGAGCTGGCCGCCCGCGGTCTCGCCGTCTTCGGCCCGACGCAACGCGCCGCCGAAATCGAGGGGAGCAAGGTGTTCGCCAAGCAGTTCATGGAACGCCACGGCATTCCGACCGCGCCGTTCGTCGTCGCCCACAGCGCGCGGGAGGCGTCCGCGGCGCGCGGCCGGTTCGGCTGGCCCGCCGTGCTCAAGGCGGACGGCCTCGCGGCGGGCAAAGGTGTGGTCATCGCCCAGGACGCCGCCGAATTCGACGCCGCCGTGCAGGCGGCCTTCGAAGAGCGCCGTTTTGGCACCAGCGGTGAGCGGCTGATCATCGAGGCCTTTCTGGACGGCGAGGAAGTCTCCTTCATGGCGCTCTGCGACGGCACCCGCGTCCTCCCCCTGCCGCTGGCCAAAGATTACAAACGGATCGGCGACGGCGACACCGGGCCCAACACCGGCGGCATGGGCAGCCACAGCCCGGCGGGCGTCCTGCCGGCCGAGACCGCGGCGGCGATCGTCGACAGCGTCATGCAGACCGCCGTGGCCGGCCTGGCGGCCGAGGGGCGGCCGTTCACCGGCGTCCTCTACGCCGGCCTGGTGCTGACCGCGGAGGGGCCGCGCGTGCTCGAATTCAACGCCCGCTTCGGCGACCCGGAAGCGCAGGTGATCCTCATGCGCCTGGAAGACGACCTGCTGCCGCTCCTGGCGGCCGGAGCGGCCGGCAGCTTCGACGTCCGCCGCTTGGCGTTCCGCAAAGAGGCCGCCGCCTGCATCGTCCTGGCGAGCCCCGGCTATCCGGGGAAGCCGGTGACCGGCGAGGTCATCCGCGGCCTCGACCGCGCCGCCCTGCTGCCCGGCGTCGAGATCTTCCACGCCGGCACCGCCCAGGCCACACCGGAGGACGACATCGTGAGCGCCGGCGGGCGCGTGCTCTCCGTCTGCGCCCTCGACGCCGATTTGCGCGGCGCTCTCAAGCGGGCCTACGCGGCCGTCGCCGAAATCGACTGGCCGGGCAAGGTCTTCCGCCATGACATCGGCCGGCGGGTGCTCGATCAATGATAATGTCACGCGAATGTTGTTGACCCACAGAGCGGCTGGCTGGTATCTGTCGTGCATAGGTCTGGGGCGCTGTCCCGAAGACGGGAATGGAAGTCACCATGAGCGGATGTAACGGTTGCGCATTCAAAGGCATGTCGACGGCCGTCGAGGACGCCTTCGTCGGTGTGCGTTTTCGTGAGGAGACGAACCTGACACTGTGCTCGACACGCGGTATCCTCTTCGCGCGCGGTGAGAGGGTCATCGTCGACCTCGAGTCGGGGCCGGCCTACGGTCACGTCGAGCAGTCGCCGATGCCGGTGTTCAAGCCGTGCCAGAAGTCGAGCGCGCGCCCGATTCTGCGTCCGGCGGACGAGTCGGACCTGGCGGCCTTCGACCGCCAGCGCCAGAACGAGCAGTCGGGCAAGCTCTACGCCCAGGAGCGGGTGCGTGCCCTCGGGCTCGACATGAAGGTGTCGCTGGTCGATTTCTCCCTCAACGGCAAGAAGGCGACCTTCTACTTCACCTCCGACGGCAGGGTGGACTTCCGGCAACTGGTGCGCGACCTCTCCACCCGTTTCTCCGTGCGGGTGAAGATGGTGCAGGTGGGCGCCCGCGACGAGGCCGGCCTGATCGGCGGCATCGGCATCTGCGGCCGCACCCTCTGCTGCTCCTCCTGGCTGAAGGACTTCCGGCCCATCTCCATCCAGATGGCGAAGCGGCAGAACCTGAGCCTCAACCCCTCGAAGATCTCCGGCCAGTGCGGGCGGCTGCTCTGCTGCCTGGCCTACGAGGACGACCAGTACAAGAACCGGAATCCGGACAGCCGCCCGGCGGCGCCGATGCTGCCGGTGATCCCGGAATAGAGACGATCCAGCGGATCTGATCCCCATGGCCAACCGTAAACTGATTCGTCCAGATATGAACGAGCTCAAGAAAGAGCTTCCCGCGCGGAGCGTCCGCCGCAAACAGTCGCCCCCGGAGCAGACGAACGCCGAGGAGTTCTATTACCTCAAGCAGATGGCGGCGAAGACCCCGATGGTGGTGATCCTCGACGGCGGCGAAGAGCTGCGCGGGTGGATCGAGTGGTATGACAAGGGGGCGATCAAGCTCAATCGTCATTCCGGCCCCAATCTTCTGATCCAGAAGCAGTTCATCCGCTACATGTTCAAGGAAGAAGAGCTGAAGCGCGCCCTCCGCAGCAGCCGGAAGGCCGCCGCGGGAGCGGGGGCCGATGGCGATTCGGACCGGGTCTGATCCCGCGCCGCACCCACTCACCCCGGATGTGCCGGGCTCCGTGGTCTTCTCGGCGCCCTTGGAGCATCCCCGCCTGAGCCGCCGTCCCCGCCTCGCCCTCACCCAGGGTGACCCGGCGGGAATCGGGCCGGAGATCCTGCTCAAGCTGCTGTCCGATCCTGCCGGCATTCCCTTTCTTCCCTGGGAGCCCGTGGTCATCGCCGAGCGCGCCGCTCTCGAGGGGCTGCGCTCCGTCCTCCCCGCGGCTCCCTGGGACCGGCTGCACTGGTTGAGCGGCCCGCCGGCCCGCGCCGACCTCGACATCCTGCTCGCCGCGGACCTCATCCCCGTCCTCGATCCGGTGGGCGTGTGGCGGCAGATCGCCTTCGGGCTGTCCGGACCGGCCGACGCCGCCGGGGCCATGGCGGCCCTGGACGCCGGCATCGCTCTCGTGCGCTCCGGCTCCGCCGACGCCCTGGTCACCGCGCCGGTGAGCAAGGAGTCGATCGCCCGCCAGCACCTGCCCGGCTTCAAAGGCCACACCGACTACCTGGCCGCGGCCTGCGGCCTGGAGCGCTACGGCCGCGACTACCTGATGGCCTTTCTCGCGCCCGACCTCCAGGTGGCGCTGCTCACCGTGCACGTGCCGATGCGCGAGGCCATCGCCACCGCGGTCGACGGCGTCGCGCTGGCCGAGGCCCTCGACTGCCTGCACCGGCACGCCGGTGGGAAGATCGCTCTCGCCGGGCTCAACCCCCATGCCGGCGAAGGCGGCCTGCTGGGCGACGAGGAAGGCCGTTTTCTGACGCCCGCCGTGGCCGCCGCCCGCGGCCGTGGCCTCGACGTCCATGGTCCTGAAAGCGCCGACTCCCTCTTCGCGCGTGCCCGCCGCGGCGAATTCGACTGGGTCCTCGCCCTCTACCACGATCAGGGTCTCATCGCGGTCAAGACCGCTTCGTTCGGCCTGGCCACCAACTGGACTCTCGGCCTCCCCTTCCTCCGCACTTCGGTCGACCACGGCACCGCCTTCGCCCTCGCCGGCACCGGCATGGCCGACGCCGGCCCCCTCGCCGCAGTGGTCGAGACCACCCTGGCGCTGATCGAGGGAAGCCTGCCCAGGCGAAGATGAAAATCGTCACTGTCCCCGGAAACCCTCTGCCGGTGCACTCTTAAAGGGCAGTCTCGAGGTCGGAAGCATCGCGCAAGCCGATCTTGGGGCCGCATGGAGTGTGGAGCCCTGAGGAGAACGGGATGAAAAAGAAGAAGAACCTGAAGAAACTGAAGCTCAGCAAGGAGACCTTGCGCGGCCTCGCCTGAGGAAATGAGAGCCGGGGGAGCGGCCGAGCTCCCCCGGCTCGGATCAACTTTTCGTTGACAGTTGCGAGGCGCTGGTGTATCAAGGCTCAAACGGAGCCACCCGTCAACGTGCCGTTCCATTGTGTCGAGAGCCGCTGGCCGGTGGCGTGTCGGTCCGAGAGGAGGCTTGATGAACATCCCGGAGGAGTTTGGGAAGTACCTACTTCTCAAGAAACTGACAGAGGACCCGCTCGGAGAGACGTTCCGCGCCGGCAGGATGGGGAAGGAGAGCATCGACCAGGTGGTCCTGCTCCGCGTCTTCAACGGCAAGGGCATGGACGGCGAGAAGCTGTGGCAGAAGGTCTCTGGCCGCGCTCCCGTCCAGCAGGCCCTGCGCAGCCCGAACATCGGCAGCGGCACCGACCTGGGGAAGGTGCGCAGCTTCCCGTACGCCGCGTACGACTACATCTCGGGCAAGAGTCTCGCGGCCGTCCTCGCCCAGGCGGCGAAGCAGATGTCCCCCATCCCCACCGACCACGCGCTGCTGATCGCCGAGCGGATTTCCCTCGCGCTCGCCGCGGCCGCTGAGACGCGGGTCCAGGATGAACGGATCCAGCACGGCTTCGTGGTGCCGCACCTGGTCATGATCTCGAACGAGGGCGAAACGCGCCTGCTCGGCTTCGAGGTGGCACCCGGGCTGCGCACCCTCGCGGCGGGTGGCTGGAACGCTCCCGAGATCCGCCAATACCTGGCGCCCGAGACGTTCGACGGCGCGCCTCTGGCGAAGGCCGACGACGTGTGGTCCCTCGGCGCCATCCTGTTCGAGCTGCTCACCGGGGAGAGCCTCCCCGCCCTGCCGCCCGACGGCTACGGCGCCGTCATCGACGCCGCGAGCTTGCCCAACGAAGGCACGCCGCTGCCGCCCACCATCGTCGGCCTGCTCAAGAAGAGCCTGGTGCCGCGCGACCAGCGGATCGCCGATGCGGCGACCTGGCACAAGACGCTCTCCAAGCTGATGATCGACGGCCAGTTCAGCCCCACCACCTTCAACCTCGCCTTCTTCATGCACAACCTCTTCCGCGACGACATCGAGCGGGAGAGCCAGGAGATGCAGGCG
>DATARD010000042.1:0-5949 GCA_036264355.1 Thermoanaerobaculia bacterium | reverse complement strand
ATATACCAGAATCCAGCGCTCCTGGAACGTCTCCGGCGAATACGAATCTGCTCTCTCGTCTCGTCCGAGAGAAATTTAGTCCCACTCCCCGCCGTTACTCGCTTTCCGCAGGTCGCCTACTCGCGACTGCGGAATCGCTGCGCCCGGCCGCGATGCCGGCGAGGGTGCGGACGGCGGGGACGGTGGGCGGGACGCCGACGCCGTGCAGCGGGGTGCCGTCCTGCTTCAGGGTGCGGCCTGCGCTCCAGCGGACGGTCCAGCCGCCGGGGAGGTTGGCCCAGGTCGGATTGCCGTCGTCGCCGCCCGAAGTCTCGCCGACGATCTGGCCCAGGTGGTCGCTCTCCACCATGGTGAGCAGGGTCTCGGCGAAGCCGGTGGCGCGGGCGTCGGTGAGGAAGGCGGTTCTGGCGCGGAAGCGCGGCTCTTTCGGCTCGATGGACCAGAAGGTGGTGAGCCATTTCATGTCGCGGTGGTCCGGTTGCATGACGACCGGCACCTGCCAGCTCGCGCTCCGCACCGTCTTCGCCGCGAGATGGGAGAGGATGACGGTCGAGACGTCGGGCCGGCCGCGCAGGTCGAGCACGAGGCCGCGCGCTTTGGCGAGACGGGGGATGAGCTTCTTGAATTCGTCGTCCGAGGTCCGCCGCAGGTCGAGGTAGAAGACACCCGGCTTGACTTCGGCGAACGGCGGCAGCGGCGTGTCGGGCACCTGGTCGTCGGTGTCGTGCGCGAGGATGACGGTGCCGGCGGGTTGGCCGGCGCGCTCGATGCCCAGCGTCACCCGGGAGCCGGCCGGTCCCGCGGTCAGGAATTCGAGCGCCAGGGCGCGGCGGGTGGCAGCCGAAGCGCCGGGGGTGATCGCTTCGATCTCGGCAAGGGCCGCTGCGGCCGGACGGCCGTCGAGGGTGGAGACGATGTCTCCAGGCCGCAGCGCGGCGGCCCCGGCTCCGGCGGGACCGATGACGCCGGTCACCACCAGGCGGTCTTCCACCCAGGCCCAGGTGAGAGGAAGGGTCTTCTCGTCGGGAGAGTCATGCTGGACGACTCCCGCGGTGCGCACGTCGTGGAGCGGCAGCAGCATCCGGCTCAACACACGGCGGAACGCTTCGCGGTCCTCCGCACGGGCGGCGCCGTCGAGCGCGGCCGGCAGGGCGGCGATCCAGTCCGGATCGGCCGGATCGAGCTCGGGGTTGAGATGCTGTTGAATTCCCCAGACCAGCGCGACGGTGGCCAGCCGGGCGGCGCGGGTGTCCGGCTCCGGATCGGTGCCCGTCCACGGCGCCGGAGGCTCGCCGGCCCGCGCGTGCGGCACGGTGCCGCCGGGGCTCGAATCCGCCCACAGAGCGACCGGCAGGAGAGCGGAGACCCCGGCTCCGAGGTCGACGTCCAGGACCTCGTCCGGCCGCGGGATGTGCGGTGTGGCGAGATCGTCGCTCGCCAACTCGGCGCAGCCGCCATGCCGGCACGGCTCGCCGCGGCGCAGCAGGAGGTGGTAGCCGGCGCTCACCGACTCATAGGGGAAATACCAGCCCGGCGGCTGGCGTCCGAGCTCTCCCGTTTCGAGATCGCCATTCGCCAGAAGCGCCGCTCCCGGTGCACCCACCGGCTGGAGCGCCACGTCGTCGAGCCACACCTTGCCGCCACCGGTCATCACCAGCAGGACGACGATCCGCTCGGCGTCGTCCGGCACCTCCCCTTCCATTTCATAGGTCTTCCAGGACGCGTCGCGGATCGGCCGGTCCGCCATGGTGTCGAGGAACACGGCCTTGCCGCCGGCCCGGTCGACGCGCAGGCCGAGACGGGCGAATCCCCCCGGCTCCACGGCGGTGCGCACGTCGGCGCGCAGATGCACCCGCTTGCCGCGCAGAGACCCGGCGGCGATCGCCTGCACCAGCGTGCCGAAGCCCGGCGGCGTGCGGTCGTCGATGCGGTCGCTGTGGAAGACCTTCGACGTGCCGTCGAAGTGGCCGCCATAGTGCCGCCACGCCACCACCTTGAACGGACCGCCGGTGGACGGCTGCAGTAACTCGGCCGGAAGCGCCGGGCGCTTGCCCGTCGGATAGACACGCACCGTCGGCGCCAGGGGGTGGAAGTACTGCTGGAGCGTCTCGGCCAGAGCCCCGGAATCCGCCGCGCCCTCCACCGCTCCGACGCCGGCCACCGCCACCCGGTTCCAATCCGCCAACGCGGCGGCGTCGCTGGGATGGAAGAAGCGGATCAGCGCGAGGAGCCGTGTGAAGGCGGTGAGGTTCTCGATGCCGTGCCGGTCGAGCGGGCGCGGCGGCTCGGCGCGGGCGAGGGTGGCGGCGAGCAGGGCGAAGAGGGGGACGAGCAGGAAGGAGTGACCGGGGCGCATGATGGAGAGAATCGTATACGGGAAACCGTCCGCTCCGTTGTTATACTTCAGGCAGTGAACCGACCGACCGTCCCGGGTCTCACTTGCAGAGCAAGTCTATGCCTCGTGTCTTCATCAGCTACAGCCACGATTCCAAAGACCATGCCGTCAAGGTCCGGAAGCTCGCCGACCGTCTTCGCAGAGACGGTATCGATTGCATGATCGACCAATATGAGCCAGACCCCTCGGAAGGCTGGCCTCATTGGGTGGACCGCCAACTCGATAAGGCTGATTTTGTTTTGATCGTCTGCACTGCCGGCTATTTCCTCAAAGCCAAAGAGCCCGGCAAGAGCGGTGTCCGCTTCGAAATGACCCTCCTCGTCCAGGAGCTCTCGGATGGCGGCATGAACAATGGGCGCATCCTGCCGGTGGTGCTCGAAGATCTCGACCTGGGTTTGATGAGCAGGCCGCTCCGCCCTTACACCGTGTACCGGCTCTACCTGGACGACGGCTATGACACTCTCTATCGCCGATTGACAAACCAGCCGGCGGTCGTCCCGCCGGATCTCGGATCGATCCGAGCGCTCCCGCCGCAAGTTGTCCCGGAAAGAGGCGGCAGCGCAAGATCCCTTCTCTCGCGCCAAGCCCTTCTGATCGCAGCAGGAGTTGCTTCGTTCGCCCTCTTCCCCGTCCTCTGGCTCTGTGGGCAAAAAAGCCTCCAAGCTCGGGAGTCGCTTCTCGGCATTGAAGCGCAAACCTATTCGACGCAGCACGTCCTGATAACCGGCGTCGACGCCGCGTGGTCCTCCTTCTGGCGCGGTCTCCTGACGATCTTCTCACAGCACTCGCTGCTCCGGGGGAGCGCTCTCGTCTGCCTGGGCACTATCTTCTGCCTGACGGTCTCTCGACACTTCGGGCGTCTCCGCCGCCCGGCGGTGCTTGCTGTGCTTGCAGCCGGAGCGATGGCTTTCAGCCTGGGCGGAGGTTTCTACGTGATCGCCCTTCGCGCGACTAATCTGAATGCCGGAGATTCGGGGCGCGGCCTCTATTGTGGCGGACAGCCGGGCCGCAACCTCGCCGATCTGGTGGCATTCGAGACCTGCTCGTGGATGACCAACGACTCTCCGACCAATGAAGAGCACCGCCAGAGTCTTTCCGGACTGCTTGGGTGGCTCGTCGCCACCTGCTCGTGGGCAGCCTGGTCCGGTGTGCGCCTGGGCCCTCTACCTTCACTGGCCTCGCGGCTGCGGTGGTTCCTGGTCGCCGTCCACATCCTGCTCGCCGTCTTCCTGCTTCGTTTCCTGCCTCTCGCCTACGCGTATAGCACTTGGGGCCTTCGCTACCCACCCGTCAAGCTCAAGGCGGGTTGTGGCGAGGCGTTGGCCGCCGCGATTGGCAATGGCTCCTGCTGCGCCTTTGATATCTCCGAAGGGGCTGCACAGAACCTTTTGCTGCTCCGCGGCAAAGGCTGCCCTGAGGGCCCTGGAGTCGTGACGTTCTCCAATTCTCAATGTTTCGTTCGGCAAGGTGGGCCACAGATCATTTTCCTGGGGTGTGGATAGATGCTCTTCCAATCCGGTATCGCTCTGCTTCCCCTCCTGTTGAGCCTCGTCTCGCAATCTCCAACTCCCGGCCCGCCACTGCGGATTCAGCTCGACCCGAACGCCATTCAGGATCCCGTCCGGCCGATGGTTATTGAAATCACGGGGCTCGCAGGAGATGAGCCCGTGCAGTTGCAGGTACTGCAGGATTGTGACGGGGATGGAGAACCCGACCTGGAAGGGCGCGATGGTTGCGTCACTCCCCTCTATTCCTGGGAAAGCGCACCAGCCGCCAACGAGAGGACGATCCATGACCGGCTCGACTTCGGTGCCCTGGAGGCCGCAGGACACCCCTTACCCAAAGAACGGCTTCTGTGGATCCGAGCTTCCCGCAAGGGCTCTCCGCAAGGTGTGATCTCCCGTTTTGGGTTGGTCTCAAACCCCTGCACCGTCTGGCAGAGCGTCGTCGACATTTTTTTCCATGGTTCCTGCAATCCCGGGCTATCCCAGGCCCTGCGCCACCATCGGGGGCCCACGGAGCTCAAGACGGCAGGTTTTGAGATCCGCCGCCTCGACGTGACTCGCGAAGGAGCGGCCCCACTCCCGGTGCCCGGGACGAAAGGCGCTTCAGGGGTCGCCTGGATTGACAACCAGACGCTGGCTGTCACGCTCCAGCGACCGCAGACGCCGGAGGGAGAATCTCCATGCCCGGTAACTCCCGATCCCGCCTCAAACGCCCCAGTCCAACCCAATCGATCCGGGCTATGGCGCATCCCCCTGGGAGAGGGCTCTCCTCTGCTCCTCTGGGAGTCCCCGGCCGGAGAGTCGAGACTTCCGACCGCTCCGCTTGTGCTGCCTGGCGGCCGCGTCGCGTTCGTCCGCCAACAGGCGCAGGTCCAGGTCGCTTCCCCCTCAGGCATCCCTCCGCTATTGAGCGTCTGGAGAGAAGGAACGATCGACCCTGCCATCGAGATCGCTCTTCCCGACAAGATCCACCAATTGATCGCAAGCGACGCGGAGGGGAGACGGATTCTCGCCCTGACCCTGGGCATCGGTGCCGACCATCCGAGCTTTCTGGAGATCGATCTCGCGAAGCACGAAATTCGTAATCTGGGCTTCGACAACGCTCTCTTCCAGACGGCCTTCCGGTCCCCTGTCGGCGACGATTCCGTAATCTCCTACGAAGACGGTTCCGGGGAGTATGGTTGGGATCTCGTCCTGGTCGACCGGCGCGGGGTCTGGAAGTGGGACTTGCAGCGCCGCCGGAAAAAAGACGATCTGTTGCCCTCCTGGCGGCCCGACGGTAGCGAGATTGCCTTCCTGGCCGAAACGGACCGGCCTCTCTGCATGAATCAGGCTTTGCCTCCGGCAGCGGAGCACGGCGACCCGGAGACTCTCAGTGTGCCTCCGCCAACCGATGGCGAGAGGCAACTCCGAAACCACGTGTTCGAGCGACTCCAGGCACTGCTCCAAGCAATCCCACACCGCTGGTCCGCGATCGCCAGCCCCGTGATCGCCACGCCTGAATGGTCGGCGGCCCCGCTTCCGGAAGATCCCTCTCGCGAGGCCCGGGCTTTCTTTTCCAGCCTGGCTTCGAGTTCTTTGGCCTTGCGCGAAAACCTTGTGCAGACCGAGATCAACCGGCGGCCGATCACCGAGGCGGACCTAAGGATGCCGGAGATCATTACCAAGGAAAGAATGAGCGATCTCCCACTGGCCGCCTTATCGGTGGAGGCGTGGCTGCAACTGGCCGAGGCGTTGGGGCGTTGCGACATGCTTCTCACAGCAGCCAGCTTCGGAATCGATGTGATCCTGCAGCAGACAGGAATTCAACCGCCTCTCGGCATTGGGCGCACATGGAGTGCCCTACCCTGCCCGGCCGCCCTCCGGGGACGAGCCCGCCTGCTGCGAGCCTACAGCCGGCCACTTCATTTTTCCGGTTCCTCTGACCAAGCGCTCGAGACCCTCAAACAAGCCCGGCTTCTCTATCAATCGGCGGGCGATAAAGTCGGCCAAGGCAACTCCCTGATCGACGAGGCGCGGATCCATGTCCACTTCGGGAGATCGGAGGAA
>DATARD010000038.1:0-9959 GCA_036264355.1 Thermoanaerobaculia bacterium | reverse complement strand
ATATACCAGAATCCGGTGCGCCGGGAACCTCTCCGGCGAATACGAATCTGCTCCCCGGTCTCTTCAGGGAGAAATTTAGTCCCACTCCCCGCCGCTACTCGCTTTCCGAAGGGCACTTACCTCCGACTGCGGAATCGCTGGGCGTTTCACGCGTTTCTGCATGTAATTCGCTCCGTAATCTTCGTTGTCTAGGATCTGTCTCGGAAACAGGTCACCCATTTGGCTCCATCTCATGGTGGAGCCCTTTTTTGTGTCAGCATGGAGGGGATGCTGAGCAGGGATGCATCGCTCCGGCGCTGGCTGCTCATGGGAGCGGCTGGGTGGGTGCTCGCGGCCGGGACGCTTGCCGCCGCGCCCCCGCTGCAACCACCGTGGCCGCCGGAGGGGCGGCCGGTGTTGCGCGCGTTCAGCTCGGCGGACGGCCTGCCCCTCAACACCGTCCGTTCTCTGGCTTTCGACCGCCGTGGCGTGCTGTGGGCCGGCACCGACGACGGCGCCGCCATGTACCTGGGCCGGCGCTGGCAGCCGGTCGATCAGCCGAACCGCGCCGCGTCGAACTATGTGGCCACCATCGCCGCCTCCGTCGACGGGGCGGTCTGGCTCGGCACCAACGCCGGTGTGCTCCGTTTCGCCGAGCGGCAGTGGACGCTGTTCCAGGCGACGCGGTCGGGCCTGCCCAGCAATACGGTGCTGTGCCTGTTCGCCACGGCGGAGGCCGGCCAGCCGGTGGTGTGGGCAGGCACCGAGAACGGCCTCGCCCGCTTTGCCGGCGGCCGCTGGGTCCGCTACCGCGGCAAGGATCTGCCCGATCCGCGGGTGACCAGCTTGCTGGTGACCCGCGAGGGAGGCGGAGAGGTTCTCTGGGTCGGCACCGGGCGTGGCCTGGCCCGCTACGCCGCGGGCCGGTGGACGGTCTACGGGGCCGCGACGCCCGGATTTCCCGCCGGAGCGGTGACCGCGCTGCTCGCCGGACCGGGGCCGGGCACGGAGGTCTGGGCGGCCACCGACGGCGGCAGCGTGGCGAGCTTCGACGGCACGCGCTGGCAGGGGATCGCCGCTCCGCCCGAGCTGCCGTCCGGACAGATCTACGCCCTGGCGCGGACCGGATTGCCCGGCAGGACGGTCCTCTGGGCCGGCACCGAGCGTGGGCTCGCCCGTTTCGACGCGGGCGTCTGGACGGTGCTCGACGCGGCGCGTGGCCTGCCCGGGCAGCGGGTGCTCAGTCTCGCGGTGAGCGGTCCGGCGGGACAGGAGAGCCTGTGGATCGGCATCCGGGACGGCGGCGTGGCGCGCTACCGGCAGGGAGACTGGACGGCGCTCGATGCGTCCGACTCCGAGGCGGCGCACGCGCCGGTCTACGGCCTCGCCGAAACCGGCCCGCCGGACCGGCCCGCTCTCTGGCTGGGCACGGAGACCGCCGGTCTCAGCCGCTGGGAGGCGGGGGCGTGGCGGCGCTTCGACACCGCGACGTCGCCGCTGCCGAACAACTCCGTGAACGCTCTGGCCGCCACCGGCGGACCCGACCGGCCGGTGCTGTGGATCGGCACCAGCGGCGGCCTGGCGCGCTGGGAGGCGGGGCGCTGGCAGGTGTTCACGACGCGGACGTCCGGCCTGCCGCACGACGAGGTGCTCAGCCTGCTCGCGGAGGCAGGGCCGGAGGGAGAGGTCCTCTGGATCGGTACGCGGCACGGCCTGGCACGCTATGCCGGACGGCGCTGGCAAGCATGGAGCTCCCCCACCACCGTGGGGTTGCCCGACGATCAGATCTATTGCCTGCTGCAGACGGTTGAAGCGGGCCAGCGCATCCTCTGGGCCGGCACGCGGCGCGGCGGTCTTCTCCGCTTCGCCGGCGGCGCGTGGGCCTCGTTCGTGCCCGGCCGCTCGCCGCTGCCCAATCTCTGGGTCAACAGTCTTTTCGAGGAGCGCACGGCAGGCCGGCACGCGTTGTGGATCGGCACCGACGGAGGTGTGGCGCGGCTCGACCTCGCCACGCCGCAACCGCGCTGGCTGGTGCTCACCGACACCACCCGGCCGGCGCTGCCGAACGACATGGTGTATCAGATCCAGGGCGACAGCCGGGGGAGGATCTATCTGCTCACCAACCACGGGGTCAGCCGGCTGACCCCCGGCTCCGCGGCGGCCGGCGAAGTGCCGTCCTACAGCCTCTACACCTTCACCACCGAGGACGGCCTGCCGCATGACGAAGGCAACCAGGGCGCGTCGATGATCGACCGCACGGGGCGGATCTGGGTCGGCACCCTGGGCGGCGCCGGCTTCTTCGATCCGGAAACGCCATCGGTTCCGCCGGAGCCGAAACGGCTGCTGCTGCAACGCATCACAGTGGACGGCGCCGAGCGGCCGCCCGGGCGTTCTCTCGAGCTGGGCCACCGCAACCGGGAGGTGACCTTCGAGCTGGCATTGCTCAGCTTCTTCCGCGAGGCCGAGACGCGCTACCGGGTGCAACTGGCGGGCCTCGACGTCACTCCCTCGGAGTGGACGTCCGACTGGCGGCGGACCTATCCGCGCCTGCCGCCGGGGGACTACGTCTTCCGCGCCTGGGCACGCGATGCCGAAGGCAGCGTGGCAGGGCCTCTGGAGGTGCCGTTCACGGTCGACCCTTCCCCTTGGCGGACCGGCTGGGCGCTGGCGCTCTACGCCGTGCTCGCCGCCCTGGCGGTGTGGGGCGCGTATTTCCTGCTCCTGCTCTCCCTGCGCCGGCGCAACGCCTGGCTGGAAGAGCAGGTGCGCGAGCGGACCGCGAAGGCCACCGCCGCCAAGGAAGAGGCGGAACGGGCCGACCGCGCGAAGAGCGACTTCCTGGCCAACATGAGCCATGAGATCCGCACTCCGATGAACGCCGTGATCGGCATGACCAGCATCCTGCTCGGCACTCCGCTGTCGCCGGAGCAGCGCGACCAGGTGGAGACCATCCGCAGCAGCGGCGAGGCGCTCCTCGGACTGCTCAACGACATCCTGGACTTCTCCAAGATCGAAGCCGGGAGGATCGAGATCGAGGCGGTGCTGTTCGACGTCCGCCGCTGCGTCGCCGACGCCATCGAGCTGCTGGCGGCCGAAGCGGCGCGCAAGGGGCTGGAGCTGGCCACGCGGATCGAGCCGGACGTGCCCGCCCAGGTGGTCAGCGATGCCAGCCGCCTGCGCCAGATCCTGGTCAACCTGCTGGCCAACGCGGTCAAATTCACCTCCGCCGGCAGTGTCGAGGTGAGCGTCTCGTCGCGCCCTGGCGCCGCCGGGCGTCTGGAGCTCTGTTTCTCCGTCCGCGATACAGGCATCGGCATCGATCCCGAGCGCATGAGCCGGCTGTTCAAGCCGTTCAGCCAGGCCGACTCGTCGACCAACCGGGTCTACGGCGGCAGCGGCTTGGGGCTCGCCATCAGCCGCCGCCTCGCGGAAGGGCTGGGCGGCAGGATCTGGGTGGAGAGCGAGCCGGGCCGCGGCTCGGAGTTCTCGTTCACCATCGTCGCCCATCCGTCGTCGTCGGCCTTTGCGGAGAGCCGGCCGGAGAGCGCGCCGGTGTCCTCCTCCTCGCCGTCTTCCTCGGTGGTGGCGCCTCCGTGCCGCATCCTGCTCGCCGAGGACAACTCGACGAACCAGAAGGTCGCTCTGCTCATGCTGGAGCGGCTCGGCTGGTCCGCCGACGTCGCCGCGGACGGCCTGGAGGTTCTGGAAGCCCTGCGCCGGCAGTCGTACGACATCATCCTGATGGATGTCCAGATGCCCGGCATGGACGGCCTGGAGGCGGCGCGCCGGATCGCGGCCGAGCATCCGCCGGAGCACCGGCCGCGCATCATCGCATTGACCGCCAACGCCCTCGCCGGCGACCGCGAGGCCTGTCTCGCCGTGGGGATGGACGACTATCTGAGCAAACCGATCCGCCTGGATGAGCTGTACGCCGCGATCTCGCGCAACCTGCCGTCCTCCACCTTCGATCCGTCGTATCTGGAATCCCTGCGGCGTCTCGAAGCGGTCACCGGCCGCGAGCTGATCGCCACCGTGGTCCATGGCTTCCTGGCCGAGACGCCGCGCCGGCTGGCGCGAGCGCGGGAAGCCCTGGAGCGCGGCGACACCGAGGCTTTCGTCTTCGCCATCCACTCGCTCAAGGGGAGCAGCGCCCAACTCGGCGCGACCCGCCTGGCCGCGCTGTGCGGCGAAGCGGAGGCCGTCGGCCGCGAGGGCTCCCTGGAGGGGCTGACGCCTCGCCTGCACGACATCGAAGCCGAAGCGGAGCGCGTCGCCCCGGAGCTCCTCGCCAGCATTTGACCGGCGGTCCATCCCCGCATAGGCTGCTTCAGGTTTTCACAGCTCTCCACGATCAGGAGGATCGCGATGCGCCGACGCGACGAAGGCTCCCCGTCTCCGTTCACCCGCCGTGACCTGCTCAAAGCCGGTGCCCTGGCCGGCGCTCTCGGCGCGGCCGGCCCCCTGCGGCCGCTCGCGGCGAGTGCCGCACCAGCCTCAGCGGAAGCGCCGGCCCCGGCGGGCGTCGCCTTCGAGCTGGAGGAGCAGTCGATCGCCGAGCTGCAAGCCGGCCTCACCGCCGGCCGCTGGACGGCACGCTCTCTCGCCGAGGCCTATCTCGCCCGCATCGCGGCCCTCGACCGTCAGGGTCCCGCGCTGCACGCCGTGCTGGAGACCAACCCGGAAGCGCTGGCGATCGCCGACGCCCTGGACGCCGAGCGCAAGGCCAAGGGACCGCGCGGGCCGCTGCACGGCATTCCGGTGCTGATCAAGGACAACATCGCCACCGCGGACCGCATGCAGACCGCCGCCGGATCGCTCGCCCTCGCCGGCTCCAAGGTCCCGCGCGACGCCTTCATCGCCGCCCGCCTGCGCGCGGCCGGCGCCGTCCTGCTCGGCAAGACCAATCTGAGCGAGTGGGCGAACTTCCGGTCCACTCATTCGTCGAGCGGCTGGAGCGGACGCGGCGGCCAGTGCCGCAATCCCTACGTCCTCGACCGCACGCCCTCGGGCTCCAGCTCCGGCTCCGGCGCGGCCGGCGCAGCCAACTTCGCCGCCGCCACCGTGGGCAGCGAGACCGACGGCTCCATCGTCTCGCCCGCCGCCGCCTGCTGCCTGGTGGGCATCAAGCCGACCGTCGGCCTGCTCAGCCGCTCCGGCATCATTCCGATCTCGCACACCCAGGACACCGCGGGTCCGATGACCCGCAGCGTCGCCGACGCCGCGCTCCTGCTCGGCGCGATGGCCGGCCTCGACGAGCGCGACGAAGCCACCCGCGGCAGCCGCGGCAAGAGCCTCGCCGACTACACGAAATTTCTCGATCCGAACGGCCTCAAGGGCGCCCGCATCGGCGTGCCCCGCAAACGCTACACCGGCTACAACCCGGCCACGGACCACCTCTTCGCGGCGGCGCTCGATGCGATGAAAAAGCAGGGCGCCGTGATCGTCGATCCGGCGGACATCACCACCGCGGGAGATCTCAGTGGCCCCGAATTCCTCGTCCTCCTCTACGAGTTCAAGGCGGGCTTGAACCGCTACCTCGCCGAGCTGGGACCGGATGCGCCGGTGCACACCCTGGCCGAGACCATCGCCTGGAACGAGAAGCACCGGGCGGAGGAGATGCCGTATTTCGGCCAGGAGATCTTCGAGCAGGCCGAGGCCAAGGGTCCGTTGACCGACAAGGCGTATCTCGACGCGCTGGCGAAGTGCCGCCGGCTCTCCCGGCAAGAGGGGATCGACGCGACGCTCGCCAAGCACAAGCTCGACGCGCTGGTGGCGCCCACGCAGGGGCCGGTCTGGCTGATCGACCTGGTGAACGGCGACTCGGAGGGAACCGGCAGCTCGACTCCTGCCGCGGTGGCCGGCTACCCGAGCATCACCGTGCCGGCGGGCTCGTTCGCCGGCCTGCCGGTCGGGATCTCATTCTTCGGCGCGGCCTGGAGCGAGCCGGTGCTGATCCGTCTCGCCTATGCGTTCGAGCAGGCCACCAAGCACCGCCGGGCGCCGCGTTTCCTGCCGACTGCTGAATTGACTCCCGCGTGATGTGAAATTGCCACCGGATCGTAATGTAGGCCGTAAGGTTCCTTCGCTAGGATGGAGTCCAGGCAGAGAGGACAAGGTCGGCGGCGCCCCGCCTGACCTACCCTCTTCCCTCCATCACGGTCCCAGCAAGGGGCCGTCTTTTTTTGTCCCCCGAATCCGTAAAGTCTTGTTTTTACGCTTCTCGGCTTCTTTGGTCTGCTTCGACGCAGCCCACGAGCAGATCGGGCAGGCGTCGAGATCGTGCCAGAGAGCTGGGCAATATTCGCGGCCGAAGTAGATGATCTGCAGGTGGACCTTGCCCCAGGTCTCCTCCGGAAACACCCGTTTGAGATCGCGCTCGGTCTTTTCCACGCTCTTGCCGTCCGACAGCCCCCAACGCATCGCCAGGCGGTGGATGTGGGTGTCCACCGGGAACGCGGAGAGGCCGAAAGCCTGGGTGAGAACGACCGACGCCGTCTTGTGGCCGACGCCCGGAAGCTCCTCGAGTTCCTCCAGCGTCCGCGGCACCTGGCCGCCGTGCTTCTCGACCAGGATCCGGGACAACCCCTGGAGACTCTTCGCCTTCTGCCCGGCGAGCCCGATCTGGCGGATCAGATGGCGGATCTCCTCCACCGACAGAGCGGCCATCGCCGCCGGAGCCGCGGCGCGGGCGAAAAGAGCGGGAGTGACCTCATTCACCTTCTTGTCCGTCGTCTGCGCCGACAGCACCACCGCCACCAGCAGCGTGAACGGGTCGACATGGGCGAGCGGAATCGGAATCGCGGTCGCCGGATAGATCTCGTCGAGGATCGCGCGGATGCGGTCCGCTTTCTCTTGCCGTGTCATCGCGGCGGTTTCATATCACAGACCGGGTACCGGAAAGGCGAAGTTCCCGAAAAGCGCGCCAGCTTGAGGAGAAGTTCGGCGCCGTCGATGCCGAAAGTCAGGAGCGGGTGCGCAAGGCGGATGCGGAACGGCTCCTCGACTGGGGGGCGCGTCTCATCAAGGCCAGCCGCCTGCGCGACGTCTTCGGCGACTGAGCTGGCCGCCTCCTTGACTCCGACTCCCAGTCGTTGCGGCCCATCGCCAAGCCGCGGGTCGTCAACGCCGAGCTGGTGGCCCCCTATACCGAGCCGTTGGAAGCCGGCACCGAGTGGGTAGAGACGTCCACCCACTGGGTGGAGCGCTCCACCGGCTCGGTAGCATCGCCCATCCGCTCGGTGGGACAGCGTACCTGCTGGGTGGCTAAAGCTACCGACTCGATCGGGCACTCTACCGAGCCGGTAGAGGTGTCCACCGGCTCGGTGGAGCGAGGGTACCGGCTCGGTGTGGCGGTCTACCCACTCGTTGGAGTGGCGACCCTCACCCCGTGAACCTCCTGATTGTCTCGGCTAACGCCTTCAGGCTACTATCGCTACGATAAGCGAGGTGTCCGATGGAGAGAACTTGGGAGCTGCAGGCGCCGGGAGCTGAGGTGGTTGAGGAGGCGCTCCAGAACGGTCCACAGGTGGTCACGGAGCAGGGAGCCCCGGTCGCCGTAGTGCTTTCCCATGCAGAGGGCTCTGCTCTTCAGGGACCCCACGCAAATCTCGCCCGTTTCTTCCTGGAATCCCCTCTGGTCGGCTCGGGTTTGGATCTCAGGAGAGATCGACGCCTGTCATGAATGATCTCCCCTGAAGCGTTTCGCTTGTCTTACGCCCTGTTGCCGGCTATCCTGTCATCATGAGCGAGCATTCATCGATCGAGTGGACGGACGCCACCTGGAATCCAGTCCGAGGCTGCACCAAGATCACCGCAGGGTGCGCTCATTGCTATGCAGAGACCTTTGCGGAGCGCTTCCGCGGCGTTCCCGGCCATCCATATGAACAGGGATTCGATCTACGTCTGGTCCCCGAGAAGCTGACCCAACCACTGCTCTGGCGGCAACCGAAGATGATCTTCGTCAACTCGATGAGCGACCTGTTTCATGAGGGAGTCTCCGACGACTACATCGTCCGTGTGGTCCGCGTCATGCAACTCGCGAGCTGGCATACCTACCAAGTCCTCACCAAACGCTCCGAGCGGCTGCGTGACCTGCTGAAGACGAAGCTGCGGTTCGCAGCAGAGGAGCCGCACATCTGGTGGGGAGTGAGCGTCGAAAACCGCAAGCAAGGACTCCCGCGGATCGACCATCTTCGGGCCGCTCCTTCAGCAATCCGGTTTCTGTCCATCGAGCCCCTGTTGGAGCCGCTCGGTTCGATTGACCTTTCGGGAATCGGTTGGGTCATCGTTGGCGGCGAAAGCGGACCAGGCGCCAGGCCGATCCGGGAGCCGTGGGTTGTGGAGATCCGCGACCAATGTCGAGATGCGAACGTCCCCTTCTTCTTCAAACAATGGGGAGGGAAGCAGAAGTCGCGCACCGGACGCGAGCTTGGCGGTCGGACGTACGACGAAACACCCCGGAGAGCCTCTCGGAAGACTGCCGGGACTGAGGCGGTACGGAGCGCTCTGGCCGAAGTCGAGGCGTTTTGCTGAGCGAAGACGTTCATGCCAAGCGACGATCTCTACGAGAGGCGCGAGCAGACCGCCGTCAAGCACTATATTCTTCAACATTACCTTGAGCGATTCGCTCGTATCGTCGGCTTTGGGTGGAGCTCGATTACATACGTCGACGGATTTTCTGGCCCTTGGAATGTCAAATCCCACGATCTGAAGGACAGCTCGTTCGCACTCGCGCTTGACGAACTCCGGAAAGCCCGTATCACACATCCGGAGATCAACCGCACTCACTTCCACTTGATCTACGCCACTCGCCATCCCAAGGGAGTCGAAGTTTTCAAAGAGGCCGAGAAGCGAGCGATGCCGGAAATGGAGAAGTTGCGAGCGGGTGCCCAGCAGCGGAAGAGAGAAGAGCGGGACGGCCAAAGTTGGCTATTCAGTGAGATCGAGGAGATTCCGGAGAGCCGGTACTACAACCAGCTTCGAGAACGCTATCTCGGCAAGGCGAGGCAAGGCGTCCTAGATCTCCTGAAGCGCCGTAACCGCGTCCCGTACGACGATGCGTGGGCTTTGGCCCTCGAATGGCCGCTCGTTTGGGAAAGCGATCTCAAGGGCTGGATCAAGGAATGGCAAAAAGGCGGCGCCCTCCGGATAGAAGGGCTAAAAGGCCAAAAACGTGTCCCGGCGCACGGTAACGAAGTTTTTCTAATCCGGCAGCCCTGACGCCCTACCCGTTCGCCTTCAGCTCCCGCACCACCATCGCGATCTGCTGGTCCGGCTCGTCCATCAGCGGGATGCTTCCCGCTCCCTTGTGGCCGCCTCCGCCGTAGCGGGCGGCGAGCTCTCCGACGTTGGTCTTGCAGGTGCGGTTGAAGATGCTGTGGCCGAGGAGGAGCATGGGGAAGCTCTTGTTCGGACCCCAGTGGATGCGCACCGAGACGTTGACGGTGGGGAAGAGGGCGTAGATCAGGAAGCGGTTGCCGATCGGCGTGTGGTCGAGGTCGCGGAAGTCGGTGATCACGACGTTGTCGTCCACCCGGCTGTGGGTGCGCAGCTCGGCGGCGAACAGCTCGCCTTCGCTGTCCAGCATCTCGCAGCGCCTTTTGACGCTCACGTCGGCCAGCACTTCTTTGATCGGGGTGCCCTTCTTGAGCAGGTCGACGAGGTGCAGGAAGTACTTCTCGAAGGTGCCCAGGCCGGTGCGGCCGTCGATGGTGAAGCCGAGCTTGATGTAGCCGTCCGGCATCAGGACGTCGGCGGGGGAGAGGTTGGCGGAGTCGAGGCGGTCGGTCTCCCGCACCAGCTCGGCGAATTGCGGCATCGCCGACTCGCCGCCGTAGAACTCGTAGACCAGCCGCGCCGCCGAGGGCGCCTCGGCGAAACGACCCTTGATGGTGCCCATGGGGACGTGCGGCGTCGCGGTGTGCAGGTGGTGGTCGAACCACATGTCGCAGTCCGGGTGGTAGGGCAGGTTGGCGATGATG
>DATARD010000022.1:0-6069 GCA_036264355.1 Thermoanaerobaculia bacterium | reverse complement strand
CGTCCTGGTCGCCGGCGGACGCCGTAGGTCGCCCTAGCGAGAGCGTCTCCCGAGCGTAGACGGCGTCCCGGGTTTCCCTTTCTCTATCTCTATCTATAGAGATGAAATGCATCCGAACCCAAAAAAGTTGTGAGATTGGAGAGGCGTTTTCCGTCTTATAGAGGGGTGAGGGATCGGGCGGCCTCTCACCTGCGGCTACAATAGAGCCGTGCCCCAGAAACTCCCCAAGGGCTCCTCCGTATCGACAGGTGACATGAAGCGCACCCGCCGCCACCCCTTCCAGCGCCTTGGACAGTTCGTCCGTGATTATACGGATGGGCTGAGCACGCGGGACTTCCGCCGGCTGTTCGACCGCGATGCGGCGCATGTGTATGAGGTGCTTACCCGCGATCAGACCCTGGGGCCAGAGCCAAAAGGGATGATACGGAAGTGGTTGTTCCGTCTCCGGGTGGTCTTTCTCGGGCTGTCGTCCAAGCTGACCCCCGTCCGCCGCTTGCTGTTCGCCTTGTCGCTGTTCTTCTTCCTCACCGGCCTTTTGCAGAAGCCGACCGCGGTGTATCGAGGCGCCGCGGTGCGGATCATGCTCGACTTCTCTCCGTTCTGGTTCTGGGCCAGCCTGCTCTCGCTGATCTACCTGCTGGCCTTGGAGCTGGTGGACCGCGTCCGTATCCGCGATGAGCTGGTCGTCGCCCGCGAGTTGCAGTCGGACCTGCTGCCGAACGAGATCTCGATGGTGCCCGGACACTCGTTCGCCCATTCGTATCGCACAGCCAACGAGGTGGGCGGCGACTATTACGACGTGACGCCTCTCCCCGATGGGCGGGTGGCTCTGATGATGGGCGACGCGAGCGGGCACGGGATGGCGGCCGGGCTGGTGATGGCGATCGCCAATGCCACGCTCAAGACCGGTCTCGATCTCGATCCCAGCCCGGAGCGGGTGGTGACGCTGCTCAACCGCACACTCTGCCGCACCGGCACGAAGCGGACGTTCATGAGCGTGTTCTATGCCTTGCTGCTGCCGGAGCTCGGCATTCTGGAGTACGTCTGCGCCGGTCACCCGTTCCCGTTCCTGCGCCGGGAGAACGGCGAGATCGAGGAGTTGGGCGAAGGCGGGCTGCCTCTCGGGCTCCACGACGCGCTGCCGGTGAAATGCCACAAGGTCGCGATGCGGCCCGGCGATCTGCTGGTGATGTACACCGACGGTCTCGCCGAGGCGGTGGATTCCGAGGGGCGGGCCTTCGGCTACGACGGCATCCGTGAAGTGATCCGCCACGGCGGTCCGCCGCAGATCGTCCACGACCGCATCCTCGCTGCTTTCGACCGCCACGTGGGCGAGGAGCCGCTCCGCGATGACCTGACGCTGCTGTTAATGGCGCGCATGCCGGCGGTGCCGGGACTTCCGTAGGGGCGGTCCTTACCTGCTCTCGCCGCCCTCCATCGCCGCCTCCGCCTCCAGGCTCTCCTTGTCGCGGAAGACCGTCGCGGCCGCCGCGACACGGCCGCCGGCGCGGAACGTCACCGTGGCGTCGCGGTCGGCCAGCGAGCCGGTCACGTCGGCGGAATCCCACTTCACGGCGTGGCCGACGTAGTTGATGCTGACGTCGTAGTGCTGGCTCCAGAAGAATGGCACCGCGTCGAACGGTTGATCTTTGCCAAGGATATCGAGCGCCGCGGCCTGCCCCTGCCGCTCGGCCACCACCCAGTGCTCGACGCGGATGCGTTCGCCGGAATGCGGATCGGGCCAGCGGGCGATGTCTCCCACCGCCCAGATCCCCGGCGCGCTGGTGCGCAGATGCTCGTCCACCAGCACACCGTTGTCGACCTTGAGACCCGCGGCTTCGGCGAGAGCCACGCGCGGACGCACTCCGATGCCGGCCACCACCAGATCCGCGGGCAGCGATTCGCCATTATCCAGACGCACGGCGTCGGCGGTGATCTCCGCCGGCTTGGTGCCGAGCTTGAACACGACGCCTTTCTCTTCGTGCAGCTTGCGGACGAAATCGCCGAGATCCGGCCCCAGCACCTTGCCGAGCGGACGATCTTCCGGCGCCGCGATCGTGACTTCGATCTCGCGGTGGCGCAGAGACGACGCCGCTTCGAGACCGATGAAGCTCGCGCCCAGCACGACGGCCCGCTTGGCACCCTTGGCTTTTTCAATGATCGCTCGGCTGTCGGCCAGCGAGCGCAGCACATGAACGTGCGGCAGATCGAAACCGGGGATCGGCAGGCGGATCGGCTCGGCGCCGGTGGCGAGCACCAGCGCGCCCCAGGCCACGCTCGTGCCGTCGGCCAGCGTCACTGTCTTGCCCTGCGGATCGATCGCCGTCACCGCCGATCCCAGCCGCAGCTCGATCCGGTGCTCGTCATAAAAATCTTTTGGATGGAGAGGAATCCACTCCTCGGGCGCATTGCCGGCGAGATAATCTTTCGACAGATTCGGCCGGTCGTAGGGGAGATCCGGCTCCGGTCCGATCATGACGATCCGGCCGCCATAGCCTTCCCGCCGCAGCGTCTCCGCCACCGCGTTCCCGGCCGCCCCGGCGCCGACGATCACGACCGGATCGGGACCCTCCGCTGTACGCCGAGGCACCCGATCGACCTTGTCGCGGACGAAAATCCGGTCGCCCTCGCGATCCACCCGGTAGCAGGCCACCGGATTGAGCGCCGGAGCGCGCACCGCCTCCCCCGTGCGCAGGCTGAAACAGGCGTGATGCCATGGACAGCGCACCGTATCGTGCACCACCAACCCTTCGCCCAAGGGTCCGCCGTAATGGGTGCACGTCGCGCCGACCGCAAAGATCTCCTCGCCGCGGCGCACCACCAGGACTGCCTCACCGCCTGTATGCCCCACCATCTGTCCGCCGTCCGGCAGGTCCGCCAACGCAATTCCCTGGCTCAGATCCGGTCCCGAAAGCTGTGTCTCTCCGCTCATGGAGCCGTCCCCCTTTCGTAGGTGCTTATCCTACCAGCCTCCTCCGATCCGGTGCCTCTAATCGCCTTGCAATCGATGCATCTTCCTTGCATTGCCTCCTCTCTCCTTGCTAGACTTTCGGAGAGGAGGAGGGTATGGAAACTGCTGTCACCAAGAAAGGCCAGACGAACATTCCGGCCGCGATCCGCAAGCGGTACCAGATCCACGAGGGAGACCGTCTCGTCTGGCTCGATGAAGGTGAGGTCATCCGCGTGATCCCGGTGCCGGCAGATCCTATTGCCGCTCTGCGGGGATCTGCCCGAGGAGAACGCCTCCTAGAGCGCCTGCTTCAGCAGCGCCACGAGGATCGGCAGCGTGGATCCTAAGCCGTTCGTGCTGGATACCTCCGCTCTTTTCTCTCTCCTGGAAGAAGAGGCGGGGGCGGATCGGGTGGAAAGAATCTTGCGAAAAGAGAAGGTCTACCTCCCCTGGGTCACTCTCCTCGAAGTGCACTACATAAGTCAACAGGAGCGGGGCGAGGACATCGCGAATTTCCGCCTTGCGCTCCTCAAGAAGTTGTCTGCCGAGATTGTCTGGCAGCATGACGAGCCTGCTCTCCTGTTGGCGTCAGGCTTCAAGGCGCAGCACCGGTTGTCCTTGGCTGATGCGTTGATCGCCGGGATTGCCCGCCGGTTGAACGCGGTTCTGGTCCACAAGGACCCGGAGCTCGAGGCGTTGAACGGCGCCGTCGATCTGGAAGCCCTCCCCTATAAGGGGTCTAAAGCCGCGATTGAGCCGCCGCGCTGATCCGTCAGTGGGGGTCGAGGACGAGCTCGAAGTGCAGATCCTTGCCGCCGACGGCCACCTCTGCGGGCTCGGCCTGCGCAGAGGCGTCTTTCGTCATCGCCGTGAGCGTGTAGGTGTAGCCTTCATAGCCGGTCAGCTTGAACCGCCCTTTCGCATCGGTCTTGTCACCCAGACTGACATGATTGGAGGAGAGCCGATCGGCGCGGAGCACAACCTGGATTCCGGCTGCCGGGCGGCCGTCGGGCCAGCGGACCACGCCGGTGATGGTGCGCGCCGCGGCGGGTGGCGGGATCGCGAAGTCGGGCAATTCCCGGGCCTCCTCCGGCCGGAGAACGATGCGCTCCGCCTCCTTCGAACTGCCGGCCCGGGGAAAAAACGTTTTGGGATAGGGAGGCTTCAGCGCGTCGGCCGTCCCCTTCGGATTGACGGCGAGGACGTAGGAGCCCGGCGGAACGTGATCGAAAAGGTAGCGCCCGTCGTCCGACGTGCGGATCTCCTCACCATCGCGGGGCTCCGCGTCGCGCAACGGCAACAGCGTGATCTGCACGCCGGAGACCGGACGGCCCTCGCGGCCGACCACCCGGCCTGCCAGGGACGCCAGCCCGCTGGACTCGAGCTCCACGCCGCTGCACCGGCCGGCGGGGACCGTCACCTGCCGCGGAGCGATCGCGGGAAGGCCCTCCGGCGCGGCGGCGCGGACTGTGAAGTCCCCTTCGAAACGGCCCGCGAAGGAGAAGCCGCCGTTGGAATCCGTCACCGTCGTGAGTTGCTGATGGGCCGGCCCCTCGGCGGTCACCGTGACACCGCCGAGGCCGCTCTGCTCCAGCCGTTCCTGGAGATCGTCGCGGACAGAACGGACGACGCGGCCGTAGAGACGCGTCCGGTCGCCGTCATGGACCACCTGCCCCGCGAACGCCAGGTCGGACTGTGCCTCCGCGAGCTTTTTCGTGGCGCTGCAGAGACCGGTCCACAGCGCCCTGTTCTCGATGTGCCAGGCGTAGACGAAGTAGCTCCGGCCGGTCTCGAACTCATACCCGCAGTCGCCGTTGCCCAGGCCGGTATTGATCTCGATGGTAGTCCCGGTGGCGCCGGCGAACCCCTCGAGGACCGCGAAGTGGACGACGCGGTGAGGGGGCTTTCCACGGACGATCGACGAACCTGTCACCTTGCCCGCGAAGACCGCATCGGCTTCCTGATAGGCCGCGCAAGGCTGATCAGCCCCGGGTCCAAAGCTACAGCTACAGGCAGAAGCGGTCCAGGGCAGGAACAGGAACAGGGCGAGAGCAGAGACGGTCGAAGCGAGCCCACGGCCGAGAGATCTCATACCGGATCAGACGGGTGGAGAGGCGGAGAAGTTCCTGGACGCGGCGTACAATCGATCGGATCCCATGCTTGCCATTCCACCGGCGGCGGCTTTCGACTGCGCGGGAACCGTCCAGGCAGGAAGAGGACGGTGTTGCTCCGAGTGTCCCCATGCTGCGCCGGAATGAGCTTCCGGTAAGCGGTCTACTCAAGATACGGACAGGCAGATGACCATTTCTCCTCTGCCAGCCGGATTCTGCTTTCCAAGAGAGTCATTCCGCCTCGCCCAAGCTTCGTCCGGCTTGGAATGGGCCGCGGGCGATTTGCCCAGGCCCATTCCAGCTTGCCCCGGCGTCCGCCGGCACAGCAGAGGCCTGCGCTGCTTCAGAATCGACCTGCTCAAGCGTCCGAAGCGTCTGACAGCCTGGGATCGCCCTCGTCACGACGGAATGGCGCCGGCCAAGCCGTCCGCGGTTCTGATGCTCCAGAGTCGTCCTGGCTAGACCAGCCGGCCCTTCGGATGCTCCGGAATGGGGCTGGTCAAGACGTCTTGAGCTTCTAATGCGCCGGAATGGAGCTGCTCGAGACGTCATCGCCTCATGATGAACCGGAACGGCGTTGTTCAAGACACCATCGGCTTCCGATGACGAAGAATGGAGGGGCTCAAGCCGTCGCCGAGGCGCATACAATAGAATCTGCCCCGGAGGGGCAACTGCACCTAGCCCAGGGATTTATCCCTGGGTTTGGAGGCGTCTTCGCTCGCCTTTCCCCAGAGAGAACGTGGTGGGCTTGGCGCGGCTCCAATCCACGTATTCCGTCGAGTCGTGGGTCGCCCAGAACTCCCGCTCCTCGTCCTCCGACTCAAATTTCGGAATCGGCTTCAAAGCCTTGCGCTCGGCATGCTCATACTTCTAACGAGGCTCCGCCTCAGACCGACGAGGTGTAGCCCCCTCCTCCCCCTGTTCTTCGTTTCGAGGGGGCTCCGGTTGAGCGTGGGACCGAGATAGACTCGGTCCCGCTATAGGCCGCAAGCGGCTGGTGGTCCCGAG